>NZ_PHGS01000009.1:0-501187 GCF_003031125.1 Agrobacterium sp. LAD9
AACCGATACCGTTCGATCCGCCGCCCTTGGAGAAGATCGCCGTATTGATGCCGATCAGCTCACCCGCCATGTTCATCAGCGCGCCGCCGGAATTGCCGGGGTTGATGGAGGCGTCGGTCTGGATGAAGAAGCCGAAATCACCCTGCGTCACCTGGTTGCGGGCGAGACCCGAGACAATGCCGCTCGTCACCGTCTGGCCGACACCGAAGGGGTTGCCGATGGCAAGCACCAGATCACCAACTTCAATCGCATCGGAATTGCCAAGCGACAGCACCGGGAACTGCTCTTTCGCATCGATCTGCAGAACGGCGAGATCGACCCGGTCATCTTTCAGCAGCACCTTGGAGGAGAACTCACGCCCATCCGCCAGCGCCACCTTGATGTCATCAGCACCGTCGATGACGTGATTGTTGGTCACCACGAGGCCGCCGGCGGTCACAATCACGCCGGAGCCAAGCGACGACTGTTTTTCCGTGCGGTTCGGCATCTGCTGGCCGAAGAACTGCTCGAAGAAAGGATCGCCGGCAAAGGGCGACAGACGCCGCTGCACGACGCGCTCGGCATAGACATTCACGACAGCGCCTGCGGTGCGCTTGACCAGCGGCGCAAAGGAAAGCTGCATTTCCGTGTGGCTTGAGGGCACGGTCCTGTTGTCCTGTGCGCCAGCGCCCACGGGCAGGAGAATGAGCGCGGCGAGAAAGCCGGTGGACAGATACTTCAACACGCTTCGCATGTGATTCCTCATCGTCATCAGTATGATGGAGTTATAACGCCAAAGCCTGTAAAGCAAAGAGCGGCAAGATGATGGCTATCCTTTTCCCAAGTCGCGCCTTTTCCCAAGCCGCGCCTTTTCCCAAATCATGGCAACAGCGAAATGGAACCAGCGAGCCGCCTTTCTGGTTTCATCCGCAACAGCATTTCTCAAAGAGACAAGTCATGGATTTGAAAAAGCCCCTCCTCGCCTGCGGCCTGCTCCTCGCCTCCTCCCTCGTTTCGCCGGCCGCTGCTGCAAGCTTCGACTGCGGAAAGACCGATCTGGCGGCCGATGAAAAGGCGATCTGCGACAACCGTGCCCTCAACGATCAGGATGTGAAGATGGCCACCACCTTCGACATCCTCACCCAGCTGATGGCCATGGGTGCACGCGACACGCTACGCGACGAACAGAGCAAATGGCTGAAGAAACGTCAGGAGTGTTCAGCCGACGTTGCCTGCCTGACAGCCGCCTATGAGGAGCGCATGAAACGTCTCGGAGAGGCGTTCCAGAGCATCAACAGGCCGCTCTGACCATTATCGCCTGCCCTTACACCGCACGGATGATGACTTCCATGAGGCCATGCAGCTGATCGCGATAACCGGTTCTGGCGGAAGGTGCATCCTCACGAGAGGTCATCACGACGGATAGCCGCCTCGCGGGAACGATATAGAGCATCTGCCCGCCATAACCCCAAGCGTAATAGACCATTTCGCCCGCCATTTCCTTGATGAACCAGCAATAACCATATCCGTCGCCGTTGAAGACAGAATTTGTGCGCTGCTGCCAGGACTGGTCGATCCAGCCTTGCGAAATCAGTCGCTCGCCCTCCGGTGTCGTCCCGCCACGCCGGTAAAGCTCGCCGAAGGCCAGCAACGATCGCGCCGTCATCGCCATCTGGTTGCCGCCGAGATAGACACCCTGCGGATCACGCTCCCAGCCGCCGATCGCAAATCCCTTGAGCGGACGAAACCAGTCACGCGCCAGAGCAAGCGTCGAGCGGCCGGAGGCCCTGGTCAATATCGCCGAGAGCAGATGCGTGGAACCCGTGGAATAGAGCATGCCGCCGCCCGGTTCTCCGACAAAACCGGAACCCAGCGCCATCCGAACCCAGTTGCGGCTGGCGACCCAGCGGCCGTAATTCGGCCCGGACATGCGCTCCAGACCTGACTGCATGGACAAGAGGTTGCCGATGGTGATCCGTTCCAGCCGGGGATCGGGACTTGGCGGAAAATCGCCGCGCAGAACTGTCGCAATCGGCTGGTCTGCACTCTCAATGATCTTGCGATCAATCGCCATGCCGACCAGCGCCGAAATGATCGATTTCGAGGCCGACTTGATATTGGTGGAGCCATTCACGCTGGCCCCATGATAGGCGCGGCTTGCGACCTCCTCGCCGTCAATGCTGACTAGGACCGTCCTGAGGCTGGAAAGCGCGTCCGCCTCCCTCAGTAACGGATCAAAACGGATGCCATTGCTGGAGCTTTGCGCGCGGGCAAGTTCAGCAAAAGGCAGGGACGCAATGAGGGCGAGTGCGGTTCGTCTTTTCATGTCACTGAGCTAGTAAGCCATACGGCGATGAAAAGAGGCAACTCCGCCAATCACTCCAATGTGACCATATTTCAAGTACCGCATTCCCATACCGCAATTTGATAGTCCACCGGAACCTTCATGAAAACAAGGCGTTGCCATGCATTCCGGAATCGAGATGCGAAGCGCTTGAATCAGTTTCTGATCTTGAGGACTATCGCCCTGCCACAAATGCAAAAGACGGGAAACGATGCCGCAATTGAAATCATCACGCCTTGTCCTCCGACCTTTTAAGATGACGGACTCGCCGCCGCTCGCCCGGCTGACGAACGACCCGCTCATATTGCGCAATCTGCTGCGCACGACCTACCCTTTCGAACCCGATGATGCACGGCGTCTGATCAGGCGCATTGCTGAACGCCGGCTCCCGGTATGGGCGGTGGATGACGGCAGGCTGGTCGGTCTCATCGGCCTTTCAGGCGAATTCGGCCTTTGGCTTGATCGCCGTGTTTGGGGAAAGGGCTACGGAGAAGAAGCCGGACGCCTCGTCATCGATTATGCCTTTCAGCACATGGGCATCAAGACCCTGCATGCCAATCCCCTATTTGACAACAGGGCGTCGCACCGTCTGATGGACAAGCTGGGTTTTGTTGCGACCGGCCGTGCAACTGCCCTTTGCAGGCAACGGAGAAAAGTTGTGCCGCTTCGACCTTATCGGCTCGATAAAGAGTGATCGGCACAAAAAAGCCGCCGTTAATCAACGGCGGCTTTTTATCATCTCGCAGATCCGGAAATTACTCCGGCAGAATCCGCACGGCGCCCTTGTCCGCGCTGGACGCAAAGGCAGCATAGGCCTTCAGCGCCGTCGTGACATTGCGCTTGCGCGGTGCTTCCGGCTTCCAGCCCAGCTCTTCCTGTTCGGCGCGGCGCGAAGCCAGTTCCGAATCCGCTACCCTGAGATTGATGGTGCGGTTCGGAATATCGATCTCGATCAGGTCACCCTGACGCACGAGGCCGATTGCGCCGCCCTGCGCCGCTTCCGGCGAGGCATGGCCGATGGAAAGGCCAGAAGTGCCGCCCGAAAAACGACCGTCGGTGATGAGCGCGCAGGCTTTGCCGAGGCCCTTGGATTTCAGGTAGCTGGTCGGATAGAGCATTTCCTGCATGCCCGGGCCGCCCTTCGGTCCTTCATAACGGATGACGACGACGTCGCCCGCCTTGACCTCGTTGCCGAGAATGCCCTTCACCGCTGCGTCCTGGCTTTCGTAAACGACCGCCGGGCCAGTGAATTTCAGGATGGATTCGTCAACACCCGCAGTTTTCACGATGCAGCCGTCGAGCGCGATGTTGCCGTAAAGCACGGCCAGACCACCATCCTTGGAGAAGGGCTTTTCGACCGAGCGGATGACGCCGTTGTCGCTATCTGTATCCAGATCGTCCCAACGCGAGGACTGGCTGAAAGCCACCTGTGTCGGCACGCCGCCGGGGGCAGCCTTGAAGAATTCACGCACCGTCTCGCTGTTGGTGCGGGTGATGTCCCAGCGGTCGATGGCATCGCCAAGCGTCGCTTCGTGCACCGTATAGGTATCGCGGTTGATGAGGCCGCCGCGTTCCAGCTCACCGAGAATACGCATGATGCCACCCGCACGGTGAACGTCTTCCATGTGCACGTCCTGCTTGGCAGGCGCCACCTTGGAAAGGCAGGGAACCTTGCGGGAAAGACGATCGATGTCTTCCATGCCGAAATCGACACCGCCCTCATGGGCTGCTGCGAGAATATGCAGAACCGTATTGGTGGAGCCGCCCATGGCGATATCCAGCGACATGGCGTTTTCGAACGCCGCCTTGTTGGCGATGGTGCGCGGCAGAACGGTCTCGTCGTCCTGCTCGTAATAACGGCGCGCCAGATCGACGATCAGATGACCGGCTTCGACGAACAGGCGCCGGCGATCCGAATGGGTGGCGAGCGTCGAACCGTTGCCGGGCAATGACAGACCCAGAGCTTCGGTCAGACAGTTCATCGAATTGGCGGTGAACATGCCGGAGCAGGAACCGCAGGTCGGGCAGGCCGAACGCTCGATGACCTTCACGTCCTCGTCGGAAATCTTGTCATCTGCTGCCGCAACCATGGCGTCGACCAGATCGAGCGCGACCGTCTTGCCGTGCAGAACGACCTTGCCCGCTTCCATTGGGCCACCGGAAACGAAAACGGCGGGAATGTTGAGGCGCATCGCCGCATTCAGCATGCCGGGCGTGATCTTGTCGCAGTTGGAAATGCACACCATCGCATCGGCGCAATGGGCATTGACCATATATTCCACGGAATCCGCGATGATTTCGCGCGACGGCAGCGAATAGAGCATGCCGTCATGGCCCATGGCGATGCCGTCATCAACCGCGATGGTGTTGAATTCCTTGGCCACGCCGCCTGCCGCTTCGATTTCGCGGGCAACGAGCTGGCCGAGATCTTTCAGATGCACATGGCCCGGCACGAACTGCGTGAAGGAATTGACGACAGCGATGATCGGCTTGCCGAAATCGCTGTCCTTCATGCCGGTGGCGCGCCACAGGCCGCGCGCGCCCGCCATGTTGCGGCCGTGGGTTGTCGTTCTTGAGCGATAGGCTGGCATGGTGTTTTCCTCGATCTCATGGCGAAGAGCGCATTTCCGCAAAGGCGTAAAAATAGCTCCTGCCCTATTTTGCGGTTTTTCTAGCGCAAACCGCAAGCCCTGTCACTGTCACCTTCAGGCAAAACAGTACGGTTCGGTACGGTACGCCGCTTCCCGGTGCAGCAATTCACGCGACCACTTATCACAAATGCGCGATTTCCGCCGCCCGGCCGTTGTTTTTGCGCGACGCGCTGAAACATATCTGTGCAGCGGCCGTATAGCCTATCATAATCGATTTATCGCCGATGCACCCGGCTTTTGTGGAGGTTGAAATGCCCGCCTATCGTCCGCCCCTGATCGCGGCTACAGAAATCACGCCGAAGAATATCTACATGTCCCGACGCGGCTTCCTCGGTACGGCGGCAGGACTTGCGGCAATCGGGCTTGGCAGCCGCGAGACAATTGCCGCTCCGCTTGCGGCGAAACCCGGCGCCTACAAGCTGGATGAAAAGCTCACCCCGCTCGATGCCGTCACCAGCTACAATAACTTCTATGAATTCGGTGTCGGAAAATCCGACCCGAAGGAAAATTCCGGCAAGTTCAAACCCAACCCATGGACCGTGAAGGTGGATGGCCTTGTCTCCAAACCGCAGGAATTCGGCATCGAAGAGCTGATGAAATATCAGCTCGAAGAACGCACCTATCGCATGCGCTGTGTCGAGGGCTGGTCGATGGTCATTCCATGGATCGGCTTCCCCCTCGCCGCGCTTCTCGACAAGGTGGAGCCGCTTGGCAGCGCGAAATACGTCTCCTTCGAAACCGTGGTGCGGCCGGAGGAAATGCCCGGCCAGAGCGGTCTGTTCCAGCCTCTGTCCTGGCCCTATGTCGAGGGTCTGCGCCTCGATGAGGCACGCCATCCGCTAACCATCCTCGCCGTCGGCCTTTACGGCGAAACGCTGCCGAACCAGAACGGTGCGCCCATCCGCCTCGTTGTTCCCTGGAAATACGGTTTCAAGGGCATCAAATCCATCGTCCGGATTTCGCTGACCGAGAAACAGCCGGAAACGACGTGGAAAAACTCCAACGCCCGCGAATATGGCTTCTACTCCAACGTCAATCCGCATGTGGACCATCCGCGCTGGAGTCAGGCAACGGAACAGCGCATCGGCGAAGGCGGCTTTTTCGGCACCCAGAACCGCCCTACCCTGATGTTCAACGGTTATGACGAGGTAGCAAGCCTTTATACCGGCATGGACCTGAAAGCGAATTACTAACCATGGCCCTCGCCTTTTCGCTTCCGTCGCTGCCGAAGCGTTATCAGCCGGCGGCTATCTGGTCGCTTTATGCGATCGGCCTCTGTCCGGGCGTCTGGTATTTTTACCTCGCCGCAACCGGTGGTCTCGGCTTCAATCCGGTCAAGGATTTCGAGCACCTGCTCGGCATCTGGGCGCTGCGTTTCCTCTGTCTCGGGCTTCTGGTGACGCCGCTGCGAGACCTGTTCAACATCAACCTCATCGCCTATCGCCGGGCGCTGGGGCTGATCGCCTTTTATTACGTGCTGGCGCATTTCACCGTCTATCTGGTGCTGGACCGTGGCCTGATCATCAGCTCCATCGCCGGCGATATTCTGAAACGGCCCTATATCATGCTCGGCATGGCAGGGCTTACCATGCTCATTCCACTTGCGCTCACCTCCAACCGCTGGTCGATCCGCAAGCTCGGCAGCCGCTGGAACACGCTGCACAAACTCGTCTATCTCGTGCTCATCGTTGGCGTGCTGCATTTTGTGCTGGCGCGAAAATCGATCACGCTGGAGCCGGTATTTTATATCAGCACGATGGTGGTGTTGCTCGGGTATCGGCTTGTGCGGCCATCGATCATGGCGATGAAGAGGGCGAAACGCGCCAGACCCGTCCGGTCATGAAAGACGCGGCCGCAATCCCCACAACATAACAAACGATATTCCAAAGCGAAAAAACACGGCCGAGCAGCAAAGCCCCGGCCGTCGTTGCACGAAACGCGTCCAGCGCCGGAAAATGGACAAGCCGGATCAGTTCCACGATCACCACGACAAGAACGGCGATGTGAACCTCATAGCCATGCCAGCGCGAGGGAAAGACCGCCGCCAGCAACAGGTAGACCATCGCACCCCAAAGCACGGATCCGCCATATTTCACCGCCACAAACGGCAACCCCACGTCGTAGCCGAACGCCCGCAAGCAAAGGCCGCAAACAATCACCGCCACTGCACCCGCCAAAAGCCGGATGCGGGCAAAATAAGGCGGGGATAGGGGTGGCAAGCCCATGCGAGCTCCTTCCGGTTTTCGTATGAAAGGTGACGAATGCAAATCGGGGCGTGAACATGAGCATAGGGACAAGTCCAGCCGCAAGCCGCCTCTCCGTCTTGGATAATCTGCTTTGCGATACCTATCCCTGGGGCGAACTCAAAGGCATCAGGCGTTTTATCGTCGAGTTTCTGTATTTCGGTATCAAGGAAGCCCGCGCCTGCCTGTTTGCAGGCTTGTTCTTCATCTCCATCTTCGTGACGCCGCATGGCGGACTGTTCGGTATTCCCCGTTATGACGTGCTGCTGGTCATTGCGCTCGCCATTCAGTTCTTCATGATCTGGAGCAGGCTGGAAACGCTGGACGAGGCCAAGGCAATCCTGCTGTTCCATATCGTCGGCTTTGCACTGGAGGTGTTCAAGACTTCCAGTGCCATCCAGTCGTGGTCCTATCCGGATTTCGCCTACACTAAAGTGCTCGGCGTGCCGCTCTTTTCCGGCTTCATGTATGCCGCCGTCGGCAGCTACATCATTCAGGCATGGCGGCTGCTGGATGTGCGCATTCGCCACTATCCCACCTACTGGATGGCGACGCTGATCGGCATTGCCATCTACGTCAATTTCTTCACCCACCACTTCATCGGCGATTACCGCTGGTACATCGCCGCCTGTGCCATCGGCCTCTATTCCCGCGCCACCGTCGTTTACCGCCCCTATGATCGCGACCGCAAGATGCCCCTGCTTCTCTCCTTTGTCCTGATCGGCTTTTTTGTCTGGCTGGCGGAAAACATCTCCACCTTCTTCGGCATCTGGAAATATCCCGATCAGATCGGCGCCTGGTCCGTCGTCCATATCGGCAAATGGAGTTCATGGTCACTGCTGGTCATCATGACCTTCACCATTGTCGCCCACCTCAAGCACATCAAGGGCCGTATCCACGTTCCGGAGTGAGAGAGGACTTTCCTCCGAGCTAACGTTTGGGCGGATGGTTTGCAGCCTGAGCAATCCCCGGGAAGGGAGATATCCCCTCCCCATCAAGCCTTTGCGAAGGCTGAAGTCTCAACTGCCCCATTCCCGATAGACAAACGCAAAAAACCGGGTGATCTCTCACCCGGCTTTTTAATTCACGACGCCTGAAGGCGTCAGAACTTATGCGGCTTCGGCAGCAGCAGCTTCTGCGGCAACGCGAGCCTTGTCGGCTGCGCCCTTGGCATCAACGTCGCGCTCGACGAATTCAACGACGGCGAGAGCCGCGTTGTCGCCCTGGCGGAAGCCGGCCTTCATGATACGCAGGTAGCCGCCGTTGCGGGTTGCGTAACGCGAAGCGATCGCGTCGAACAGCTTGCGAACGGCGTCCTGATCCTTGATCTGCGAGATCGCCTGACGACGAGCGTGCAGGTCGCCGCGCTTGCCGAGGGTCACGAGACGCTCGACGATCGGACGGATTTCCTTCGCCTTCGGAAGGGTGGTTACGATCTGCTCATGGGTGATGAGCGAAGCAGCCATGTTGGCAAACATTGCCTTGCGGTGGCTGGCGGTTCTATTGAGCTTGCGGCCTGAATTTCCGTGGCGCATTGCTATTCTCCTTTAGTGCAGGCTTCCTATCCGGACCTGCCGTTTCCTGGCACATGCAGGTGACTTACCTGCTGTTTGACGGGGAAAGGCAGTCTTTAAAGGGTCTGCCTTTTTGATTGTTAGTACTGGTCTTCGTAACGCTTGGCGAGATCTTCGATGTTCTCAGGCGGCCATGCCGGTACTTCCATACCGAGGTGCAGACCCATGGAAGCGAGAACTTCCTTGATTTCGTTCAGCGACTTGCGACCAAAGTTCGGCGTGCGAAGCATTTCGGCTTCGGTCTTCTGGATCAGGTCGCCGATATAGACGATGTTGTCGTTCTTCAGGCAGTTAGCCGAACGAACCGACAGCTCCAGCTCGTCGACCTTCTTGAGAAGCGCCGGGTTGAACGCGAGTTCGGTAACCGATTCTTCTTCTGCTTCCTTCTGCGGCTCGTCGAAGTTGACGAAGACGCCGAGCTGGTCCTGAAGAATACGAGCGGCGAAGGCAACGGCGTCTTCGCCGGAAACCGAACCGTTGGTCTCGATCGTCATGATCAGCTTGTCATAGTCGAGAACCTGACCTTCACGGGTGTTTTCCACCTTGTAGGACACTTTCTTGACCGGAGAATAGAGGCTGTCCACCGGAATGAGGCCAATCGGGGCATCTTCCGCGCGGTTGCGCTCAGCCGGTACGTAACCCTTGCCGTTGTTGACGGTGAATTCCATGCGGATTTCAGCGCCATCATCAAGCGTGCAGATCACGTGGTCGGGGTTCAGGATCTCGATGTCGCCAACCGTCTGGATATCACCAGCGGTTACGGCACCTGGGCCCTGCTTGCGCACGACCATGCGCTTGGAATCGTCGCCATCCATCTTGATGGCGATTTCCTTGATGTTGAGCACGATATCCGTCACATCTTCCCGAACGCCGGGGATGGAGGAGAATTCGTGCAGGACACCGTCGATCTGCACGGCCGTAACAGCGGCGCCGCGCAGAGAAGACAACAGAACGCGACGCAGCGCGTTGCCGAGGGTGAGGCCGAAACCACGTTCCAGCGGCTCGGCAACGAGCGTTGCCTTGGTGCGGCTGGACGAGGTGAACTCGACCTTGTTCGGCTTGATAAGTTCCTGCCAGTTCTTCTGAATCATCTTTAAACCTTCCGTTCGCCGCCACCATCCAATCGTGACGGACCGAGCATGAAAACACCGAGAGGAACCTAATTCAGTGGTTCATCGGTGGGTTCTTGAGCGCAAGTCCGTCGATCGAAATCGACGCGCACACGCCAGATACACGAAAATTCCGCCTGACCTGGGGAAAGGCGGAATTTCCGAACCACGGTCGCGTCAGACGCGGCGCTTCTTGCGCGGACGGCAACCGTTGTGCGGGATCGGCGTCACGTCGCGAATGGAGGTGATCATGAAACCGGCAGCCTGCAGAGCGCGAAGTGCCGATTCACGACCGGAACCCGGACCGCAAACTTCAACTTCAAGCGACTTCATGCCGTGTTCCTGAGCCTTCTTCGCGCAATCTTCAGCAGCGATCTGGGCAGCGAACGGGGTCGACTTACGCGAACCCTTGAAGCCCTTGGCACCAGCAGACGACCAGGCAATAGCATTGCCCTGTGCGTCGGTGATGGTGATCATCGTGTTGTTGAAGGTCGAGTTGACGTGCGCGACGCCCGACGTGATATTTTTACGTTCGCGACGGCGAACGCGTGCGGCTTCCTTGGCCATTTTATACCTTTCATTGATCTCTTCACCGCCGTAACACCAGCGGCTACACCGGCGATCGACCCGTATCCGAGCTTCACGCCAAACTCAGAAAGGCTGGCGCGGACTGCACCAGCCTCCCCTTTCCGGAGAACCGGAAAATTACTTCTTCTTACCAGCGATAGCCTTCGCCGGACCCTTACGGGTGCGGGCGTTGGTGTGCGTGCGCTGACCGCGGACCGGAAGGCCACGACGGTGACGCAGGCCGCGGTAGCAACCGAGGTCCATCAAACGCTTGATGTTCATCGACGTGTCGCGACGCAGGTCACCTTCGACCTGGTAGTCGCGGTCGATGGCTTCGCGGATCTGAAGAACTTCAGCATCCGTCAGCTGATGAACGCGCTTGTCAGCCGGAAGACCGACCTTGTCCATGATTTCCTGCGCGAATTTCGGACCAATCCCGTGAATGTAGGTCAGCGCAATAACAACGCGCTTTGCAGTCGGGATGTTGACGCCAGCGATACGTGCCACGTCTTTTCTCCTTGGTTCCAGTTGCCATCCGGCAAGTGGTGATTCCATTCGAGCGGCCGAGACCGCCAGTTCAAAATTGATGTCCGTGACAAGTCAAAACGACCGAACCCGGATCTCCCTTCCCTTAGGGAAATCCGCGCCAGTCGCTTGGGATGTCGCGAGTTGGCGCGGTGTTTAACGGAATCAGCGCAAAAAAGCAACCGGCTCCGCCAAGATTCTTTTGCGATCCAAAGGATCAGTCGCCATGCGGAAGCGAGATATGGGCAAGAACGCAACAGCCTCGCCCATCCGCTCCCCGATCAGGCGGAGGCTTTCTCGAGAACGCGCTCGATGGCCTCGGTGACAGCATCGACGTCAGCCATACCGTCAAGCGTTACGAGTTCGCCCTGTTCGCTGTAATAGGCAGACAGCGGCGCGGTCTTCTCGCGATATTCCGTCAGGCGCTTGCGGAACGCTTCCGGATTGTCATCCGAGCGAACCGTGCCGCCGGCGGCAATGGTTTCAGCCACACGGTTTTCGATTCGGCGAATCAACGCCTCTTCGTCGACCTTGAGTTCGATAACGGCATCTAGGACCAGATTCTTCTTGCGCATGTTGTCTGCAAGCGCCTTGGCCTGCGGAACGGTGCGCGGATAGCCGTCCAGAATAAAGCCCTTGGCACAGTCCGGTGCTTCGATGCGTTCGGAAACGATCTGATTGACGATATCGTCGGAAACAAGCCCGCCGGCGTCCATAACGGCCTTGGCGCGTTTGCCGATTTCGGTGCCCGCGCTGACCGCAGCGCGAAGCATGTCACCGGTGGAAAGCTGCGGGATCCCGTACTTGTCAGTCAGGCGCTTGGCCTGGGTTCCCTTGCCCGCACCCGGCGGACCCAAAAATATCAGTCTCATCGTCCCCTCTTTCCTCCACGCAACTTCGACTTCTTGATCAGCCCTTCATATTGCTGCGCGATCAGGTGGCCCTGAATCTGCGCAACCGTATCCAGAGTTACACTGACAACGATCAAAAGCGAAGTACCACCAAGGGCTAATGGAATGCCCGTGCGTGCGATAAGTGTCTCAGGAAGGATACACACGAAGACCAGATAAATCGCGCCGACCACGGTGATACGGGTCAGGACGTAATCAATGTACTCCGCGGTGCGCTCGCCCGGACGAATGCCCGGAATGAAGCCGCCATGCTTCTTGAGGTTATCTGCGGTGTCCTTCGGATTGAAGACGATCGCCGTATAGAAAAACGCGAAGAACGCGATCAGCAGGCCATAGAGCGCCATGAACAGCGGCTGTCCGTGCTGCAGCGACGCGATGATCGAAGTCGCCCAGGCCGGCAGGTTGGTGTTGCCGGCAAAACCAGCAGCCGTTGCCGGCAGAAGCAGCAGCGAAGATGCGAAGATCGCGGGAATGACGCCGGCCGTGTTGAGCTTCAGCGGCAGATGCGAAGTATCGCCCTGGAACATCCGGTTGCCGACCTGTCGCTTCGGATATTGAATGAGCAGACGGCGCTGGGCGCGCTCCACGAAGACGATAAGAGCGATGACACCGATGGCGACCACGACAACCATCAGGATGAGCGGGGTCGAAAGCGCACCGGTACGGCCGAGTTCGAGCGTGCCGGCGAGCGCCTTGGGCAGGCCTGCGGCAATACCCGCGAAGATGATCAGCGAAATACCGTTGCCGATACCACGCGAAGTGATCTGCTCACCGAGCCACATCAGGAACATCGTGCCGCCGAGCAGCGTGATGACGGTGGAAACGCGGAAGAACCAGCCGGGATCGACCACAAGGCCGTTGCCGCTTTCAAGGCCGACCGCAATGCCATAGGCCTGCAGCGTGCCGAGCAGCACCGTGCCGTAGCGGGTGTACTGGTTGATGATCTTGCGGCCGGCTTCGCCTTCCTTCTTCAACGCTTCGAGCGACGGCACGACCGAGGTCATGAGCTGCACGATGATCGAAGCGGAGATGTAAGGCATGATGCCGAGGGCGAAGATCGCCATGCGCTCGACAGCGCCACCCGCAAACATGTTGAAAAGACCGAGAATACCGTTGGCCTGGCCACGGAAGGCCTGCGCATAGGCTTCGGGGTTCAGGCCCGGAAGCGGAATATGGGTGCCGAGACGGTAGACGAGAAGTGCGGCAAGAGTAAACCAGAGACGCTTTTTCAGATCCTCCGCCTTAGCGAAGGTCGAAAAATTCAGGTTCGAAGCCAGTTGTTCCGCTGCTGAAGCCATAAATTTCTCCGAATGACCCTTGCCAGCCAGCGCAACCGGCCGATGCGGAAAGGTCTAAAAGATACTGGTCAAAACCGGGCTTCGGACAAATGCGGCTCTCGACCGCCATCATGCCTCACCCTGTTTTTTATGTCCTATCCCCTCCCCTACGGAAGTTCAAGAACTGTGAGGCTCTCCCTGCAGCACTTTCTGCCGCAAGCGGGGCCAAGGAAGCACACCGCGAAGAGATTGCCCTGATGCTCTATAAATCGATTTAGATCGAAAGCACCATAGGCCAGGGAGCGCAAACGCCCGGAGCGACTATGCGCCCCGGGCGTCTGAAGTGTATATATTACTCGGAAGCTTCTACTGCAACAGCGAGAAGCTTGATCGAGCCGCCGGCCTTTTCGATCTTTTCGATTGCAGGCTTGGAAGCGCCGGCAACTTCGAAAGCGACCTTTGCCTTCAGCTCGCCGTCGGCGAGAATGCGAACGCCGTCCTTGGCGCGACGGATGATGCCAGCAGCCTTGAGAGCTGCAGCATCGATCGTTGCAGAAGCGTCAAGCTTCTTGGCGTCGATGGCGGTCTGAATGCGGCCGAGCGATACGACAACATATTCGGAAGCGAAGATGTTGTTGAAACCGCGCTTCGGCAGACGACGGTAGATTGGCATCTGACCGCCTTCAAAACCGTTGATGGCGACGCCCGAACGAGCCTTCTGACCCTTCACACCGCGACCACCGGTCTTGCCCTTGCCGGAACCGATACCGCGACCTACGCGGATACGGTCCTTGGAGGAGCCTTCGTTGTCTCTGATTTCATTGAGTTTCATGATAGGTTACTCCGTCTCACTTCTCGTCAACGACGCGAACGAGATGCTGGACCGCACGGATCATGCCGCGAACCGCAGGAGTATCTTCCAGGGTGCGCTGACGATGCATCTTGTTGAGACCCAGACCGACCAGCGTCTGACGCTGGATTGCCGGGCGGCGAATAGGGCTGCCGATCTGTTCGACCGTAACAGTCTTCTTGGCTTCAGTAGTCTTCTTGGCCATGATCCAGCTCCTTATTCTTCAGAAGCGTTGCCGGACGCGGCACGGCGAGCCTGAAGGGTCGCATACTTGAGACCGCGCTGTGCAGCGATGTCCTTCGGATGAACCTGATGCTTCAGAGCGTCGAACGTTGCGCGAACCATGTTGTACGGGTTCGAAGAACCGGTCGACTTGGCAACAACGTCGTGAACACCCAGCGTTTCAAAAACAGCGCGCATCGGGCCACCGGCGATGATACCGGTACCGGCCTTGGCCGAACGCAGCAGAACCTTGCCAGCGCCGTGACGGCCATTGACGTCATGATGCAGAGTGCGGCCATCGCGCAGCGGAACGAAGATCAGATCGCGCTTTGCGCTCTCGGTAGCCTTACGAATGGCTTCCGGAACTTCACGAGCCTTGCCGTGACCGAAGCCAACGCGGCCCTTCTGGTCGCCAACGACGACGAGAGCGGCGAAGCCGAAGCGACGGCCACCCTTAACAACCTTTGCAACGCGGTTGATCGCGACCAGCTTGTCGACGAATTCGCTATCGCGTTCTTCACGGTTCTGGCGATCGTCGCGAGAACCTCTTTTTTCCTGTGCCATTGTCCTTGTCCTTTTTCTTTTACGGGTGGAACGGCAAACGAAAAGACCACCGGCCTCGATAAAGAGACCCGCATGGCCCGGTGAAATTCCGCCCGGATCGTTGTCCGGGCGGAAAAAAATCAGAAGTTCAGACCGCTTTCGCGGGCAGCGTCTGCCAGGGCCTTGATGCGGCCGTGATAGATGAACGCGCCACGATCGAATACGACATCCTTGACGCCAGCCTTGACGCCACGCTCGGCAACCAGCTTGCCTACGACAGCTGCTGCTGCAACGTCGGCGCCGGTCTTGAGCGAGCCGCGCAGATCGGCTTCGAGCGTGGAGGCAGACGCAAGCGTCTTGCCAGCAACGTCATCGATGATCTGGGCGTAGATGTTCTTCGACGAGCGATGAACCGACAGGCGCGGGCGGCCGTTGGCAACCGCCTTGATCTGGCGGCGCACACGGCTCGCGCGACGTGCAAGTGCTTCTTTCCTGCTAGCCATTTCGCGTGATCCTTACTTCTTCTTGCCTTCTTTGCGGACAATACGCTCTTCAGCGTACTTCACGCCCTTACCCTTGTAGGGCTCGGGACCGCGGTATTCGCGGATTTCCGCGGCTACCTGGCCAACCTGCTGCTTGTTGATGCCGGAAACGATGATTTCCGTCGGCTTCGGAACGGCAATGGTGATGCCGACCGGCGGCTCGTAAACCACGTCGTGGGAAAAGCCGAGAGCCAGCTGCAGGTTCTTGCCCTGCATGGCGGCACGGTAACCGACGCCGTTGATTTCGAGCTTGCGCTCGTAACCGTCCTTAACACCCTTGAAGATGTTCTCGATCATCGTGCGGGACATGCCCCACTTCGAACGAGCTTCCTTGGTGCCGTTAGCCGGCGTTACGGAAACGCCGTTATCTTCGAGCTTCAGCTGAATGTCGTCGTTAGCGACGAAAAACAGTTCACCCTTCGGGCCCTTCGCAGTGACCTTCTGGCCGTCGACATTGGCCGTCACACCTGCGGGAACCGGAACGGGCTTTTTACCGATACGAGACATTATTCAATCCTGTCTGTTCGTTATGGAGATCCTTGCTCGGGTCTTAGAAGACCGAGCAAAGAACCTCGCCACCAACGTTCTGTTCGCGAGCCTGGTGATCGGCCATCACGCCCTTCGGGGTCGAAAGGATGGTGATGCCGAGGCCGTTCGCGACCTGCGGAATGGACTTTACCGAGACATAAACCCGGCGGCCCGGCTTGGAAACGCGGCCGATCTCACGGATCACGGACGCGCCTTCGTAGTACTTCAGCTCGATAGTGAATTCGGACTTGCCGTTTTCGAAATCGACCTTGGAATAACCGCGAATGTAGCCTTCAGCCTGCAGCACGTCGAGAACGCGTGCGCGGAGGCTGGAAGCAGGCGTGCTTACCGCAGACTTGCGGCGAGCGGCACCATTGCGGATGCGGGTGAGCATATCACCCAAAGGATCAGTCATGGTCATGTGCCCGTCTCCTTACCAGCTCGACTTGACAATGCCCGGCACCTTGCCGGAATTGCCCAGCTCACGAAGCGCGATACGCGACATCTTGAGCTTGCGATAGAACGCGCGCGGACGGCCCGTTACTTCGCAGCGGTTGCGGATACGCGTCTTCGAGCCGTCACGCGGCAGCGAAGCGAGCTTCAGAGTGGCCTTGAACCGGTCTTCGATCGGAAGGGACTGGTTCATCACGATCGCCTTCAGTGCAGCGCGCTTGGCGGCCTGCTGGGCGACCGACTTGCGGCGGCGCTTGTTCTTTTCAACTGCGCTTGTTTTCGCCATATCGGAGTTCCTTTTCTACGCTCGTCGTTACGGTTAGTGACGGAACGGGAAGTTGAACTCTGTCAGCAGAGCCCGAGCTTCGTCGTCCGACGTCGCCGTCGTGCAAACGATGATGTCCATGCCCCACATCTGATCAACCTTATCGTAGTTGATCTCAGGGAACACAATGTGTTCCTTGATGCCCATGGCGAAGTTGCCACGGCCGTCAAAGCTCTTCGGGTTCAGGCCCCGGAAGTCGCGAACGCGCGGCAGCGCGATGTTGACCAGACGATCAAGGAATTCGTACATGCGTGCGCCACGAAGGGTAACCTTCGCACCGATCGGCATGCCTTCGCGAACCTTGAAACCAGCGATCGAGTTGCGAGCGCGGGTAACGACCGGCTTCTGGCCAGCAATTGCAGCCAGATCGGCGGCAGCAATCGTGGGCTTCTTGGAGTCGGCAGTTGCCTCGCCAACACCCATGTTGATCACGATCTTTTCAAGCTTCGGGATCATCATCACGTTGGCGTAGGAGAACTTCTCCTGCATGGCGCCACGGATACGGGAAACGTATTCCGTCTTGAGACGCGGCTCGTACTTATCAGCCATCGATCACTTCTCCCGAACGCTTGGCCACGCGGACCTTCTTGCCATCCACAACAGAGAAGCCAACGCGGGTCGGCTTGCCATCCTTGTCGACGATGGCGATGTTGGAGATGTGCAAGGATGCTTCCTTGTTGATGATGCCGGCTTCCTGTGCCTGGGTCTGGCGCTGGTGACGCTTCACCATGTTTACGCCACGCACAACGGCACGGTCTTCTTTCGGCATCACCTGGATTACTTCGCCGGTACGGCCCTTGTCCTTACCGGTCAATACGACAACCTTGTCGCCTTTACGAATTTTCTGCATCGCTATAGCTCCTTACAGCACTTCTGGAGCCAGCGAGATGATCTTCATATGGTTCTTGGCGCGAAGTTCACGCGGAACCGGTCCGAAGATACGGGTGCCGATCGGCTCTTTCTTGTTGTCGATAAGAACGGCTGCGTTGTTATCGAAACGGATGACGCTGCCGTCAGCGCGGCGGATGTCCTTGGCGGTGCGAACGACAACCGCCTTCATCACGTCGCCCTTCTTGACGCGGCCGCGCGGAATAGCTTCCTTGATGGAAACGACAATAATGTCGCCAACAGAAGCATATTTGCGCTTCGAGCCGCCCAGCACCTTGATGCACATGACACGACGTGCGCCGGAATTATCCGCCACGTCGAGGTTTGTTTGCATCTGAATCATGTCAGGTCGCCTTCTTGTTGTTACCGGAACGGTTGGGCAAACTCTCCCGAGCGAGCCCCCTGCCCCAGCTTATGAATATATCTTCGTCTTGCGCGGAAATGTCGTGACAGGGTGGTTTCCCGAAGGACCTTCCGTGCGCATCAAAGCAAAAGACGCTCGATTCACGAGCGTCCTTGCGGTGCTTCATACAGGAATTCGCGCCAAGTTCAAGAGACCTGGCGCGATTCTGATGAAATTAAGCCTGGGCGGATACAACCGTCCAGCGCTTGTCCTTGGAGATCGGCGCGCATTCCTCGATGGAAACGACATCGCCGACCTTATACTGATTGTTCTCGTCGTGTGCCTTGTACTTCTTCGAACGACGAACGGTCTTCTGAAGCAGCGGGTGAGCGAATCGACGCTCAACACGAACTACGACAGTCTTCTCGTTCTTGTCGGACACAACGACGCCCTGCAGAATGCGTTTCGGCATATTATTTTTCCTTAGGCCTTGGCTTCTGCCGCCTTCTGGCGGGCAATGGTTTTAACGCGGGCGATATCCTTGCGGACTTCGTTGATGCGCGAGGACTTCTCCAGCTGACCAGTTGCCTTCTGGAAGCGCAGGTTGAACTGCTCCTTCTTCAGATCGGCGAGCTTGTCCTTGAGCTGGTCGGCGCTGAGGCCGCGAACTTCATCGGCTTTCATGTGCCTTGCTCCTTACTCTGCGATGCGCTGTACGAAGCGCGTCTTGACCGAGAGCTTGGCAGCGCCGAGACGAAGCGCCTCACGGGCGATCTCCTCGGTCACACCGTCGATCTCGAACATCATACGACCGGGCTTGACCTTGCATGCCCAGTAATCGACCGAACCCTTGCCCTTACCCATACGAACTTCGGTCGGCTTGGCCGTAACCGGAACGTCGGGGAATACGCGGATCCACACACGACCTGCGCGCTTCATGTAACGCGTGATCGCGCGGCGGGCCGCTTCGATCTCGCGTGCATTCACGCGGTTCGGTTCCTGCGACTTCAAGCCGAATTCACCGAATGCCAGGTCAAAGCCGCCCTTGGCGACGCCTTTGATGCGTCCCTTGAACTGCTTACGGTACTTAGTACGCTTTGGCTGCAACATTTTCTTACTTCTCCGAGCTTATCTTTCGCCAGCGTCAATCAAGCGTTTTCGCGACGACGATCGGAACGATCGCCACGCTCACGGCTTGCAGGGCCCTGTGCGTCGCCTTCGAGACCGCGACGCTCAGAAGCCATCGGATCGTGCTCAAGGATTTCGCCCTTGAAGATCCAGACCTTGATGCCGCAGATACCGAATGCGGTTTCAGCTTCGGCTGTGCCGTAGTCAATGTCCGCACGCAGCGTGTGCAACGGAACGCGACCTTCGCGGTACCATTCGGTACGAGCGATTTCTGCACCACCGAGACGGCCGCCGCAGGTGATCTTGATGCCTTCGGCGCCAAGACGCATTGCGGACTGAACAGCACGCTTCATCGCACGGCGGAAAGCCACGCGGCGCTCGAGCTGCTGAGCGATCGACTGGGCAACCAGCGTCGCGTCGATTTCCGGCTTGCGCACTTCAACGATGTTGAGGTGCGTTTCGGAGTTGGTCATCTCGGAAAGCTTCTTGCGAAGCTTCTCGATGTCTGCACCCTTCTTGCCGATGATCAGACCCGGACGAGCCGAGTGGATCGTGACGCGGCACTTCTTGTGCGGACGCTCGATGACGACCTTGGCGATGCCGGCCTGCTTGAGTTCCTTGATCAGGTAAGCCCGGATCTTCAGGTCTTCATGCAGAAGCTTGCCGTATTCAGCGGTGTCAGCGTACCAGCGGCTGTCCCAGGTACGGTTGATGCCGAGGCGGAAGCCAATCGGATTGATTTTCTGACCCATTATGCGGCCTCCCCTTTTTCCTCAACTTCACGAACAACGATCGTGAGGTGAGAGAACGGCTTTTCAATGCGGGAAGCACGACCACGGCCACGGGCGTGGAAACGCTTCATGGTGATGGACTTGCCAACATAGGCCTCGGCGACGACGAGAGCGTCGACGTCGAGGTCATGGTTGTTTTCCGCATTGGCAATTGCAGATTCGAGCGTCTTCTTGACGGTGCCTGCAATGCGCTTGCGGGAGAATTCGAGCTCGGCGAGAGCGCGATCAACCTTCTTGCCACGGATAAGAGCGGCAACCAGGTTCAGTTTCTGGGGGCTGACGCGGAGCGTACGGGCAATGGCCTGAGCCTCATTGTCCTTCAGCCGGCGTTCGGTCTTAGCCTTCGCCATGATTACTTCCTCTTTGCCTTCTTGTCCGCGCCGTGACCGTAATAGGTACGGGTCGGAGAGAATTCACCGAACTTGTGTCCGACCATGTCTTCGTTGACGGAGACGGGCACATGCTTGCTGCCGTTGTAGACGCCGAACGTCAGACCAACGAACTGCGGCAGGATCGTGGAGCGACGGCTCCAGATCTTGATTACTTCGTTACGTCCGCTCTCGCGCACCTTCTCAGCCTTGGTGAGAAGATAGCCGTCAACAAACGGACCTTTCCATACTGAACGAGCCATTAGTGACTACCTCTCTTACTTCTTACGCTGATGGCGCGAGCGCATGATGAACTTGTCGGTCGACTTGTTCGAACGGGTGCGCTTGCCCTTCGTGGGCTTGCCCCACGGAGTAACCGGGTGGCGACCACCCGACGTGCGACCTTCACCACCACCGTGCGGGTGGTCGACCGGGTTCATGACGACGCCGCGAACGTGCGGACGCTTGCCACGCCAACGCGAACGACCGGCTTTACCGTCGTTGATGTTGCCGTGATCCGAGTTCGAAACAGCGCCAATCGATGCGAGGCAGGAGCCGTGCACCAGACGCTGTTCGCCCGAGTTGAGACGCAGGATGGCCATACCGGCATCGCGGCCGACGAGCTGGACATACGTACCGGCGGAGCGAGCGATCTGACCGCCCTTGCCCGGCTTCATCTCGACGTTGTGGATGATCGAACCAACAGGAATGTACTGAAGCGGCATGGTGTTGCCGGGCTTCACGTCCACTGCCTTGTCGGAGGCGATCACCTTGTCACCGGCAGCGAGACGCTGTGGCGCGAGAATGTAAGCCTGTTCGCCGTCGGTATACGTAACCAGCGCGATGAACGCGGTGCGGTTGGGGTCGTATTCCAAACGTTCAACGGTGCCTTCAACGTCGAACTTGCGACGCTTGAAGTCAACCAGACGGTAGGTCCGCTTGTGACCGCCACCCTGGAAACGGACGGTGATCCGGCCCTGGTTGTTACGGCCACCCTTGGAGCTGAGGCCCTGGGTGAGAGCCTTTACCGGCTTGCCCTTGTAGAGCGAAGCGCGGTCCACGATAACCAGCTGACGCTGGCTCGGCGTGGTCGGATTGAAACTTTTCAATGCCATATTCTTGTTCCCTTTTGGGTCTTTGCCCGCTTGGGCCTAACCTTTAGAGTCCGGTGGACACGTCGATGGATTGACCTTCGGCGAGCGTAACGACGGCTTTCTTGACGTCCTTAAGCTTACCGGCGAACCCACGGAAACGACGGGTCTTACCCTTGCGGATAAGCGTGTTCACAGCCGTGACTTTGACGCCGAAGAGAGCTTCCACGGCAGCCTTGATTTCAGGCTTGGAAGCGCTTTTGGCGACGTTGAATACGACCTGGTTCTGTTCGGATACCAGCGTCGACTTTTCCGTGATCGAAGGAGATACGATCACATCGTAGTGGCGAAGATCCGTCATTTGAACCGCTCCTCCAGAGCCTCTACAGCAGCCTTGGAAAGCACCAGCTTGCCACGGCGCAGGATGTCGTAAACATTGATGCCCTGTACCGGCAGAACGTCCACATTCGGGATGTTCTGAGCAGCGAGCTTGAAGTTGCCATCAAGTTCGGCGCCACCGATGACGAGAGCGTTGGTCAGGCCAAGCGAAGCGAAGCTGCCCAGCAGAGCCTTGGTCTTTGCTTCGGACGCGACGAGCTGATCGACGATGATCAGTTCTTCAGCCTTCAGCTTTGCAGACAGGGCGTGACGCAGAGCAAGCGCACGAACCTTCTTGGGAAGGTCATGTGCGTGGCTGCGAACGACCGGGCCGTGGGCCTTGCCGCCGCCGCGGAACTGCGGTGCGCGAGCCGAATGGTGACGAGCGCGGCCCGTACCCTTCTGCTTGTACATCTTCGCACCGGTGCGGGAAACTTCCGACCGGTTCTTGGACTTGTGGGTTCCCTGCTGCTTCTTTGCAAGCTGCCAGCGAACCATACGAGCCAGGATGTCCTGGCGGGGGTCGAGGCCGAAGATCTCATCCGACAGAGAAACCTTGCCGGCGTCTTTTCCCTCGAGGGTTTTGACGTTCAATTCCATGATAAGGCTCCCTTACTTCGCAGCCGACTTGACGGCGTCGCGGACGATGATCCAGGAACCCTTCGAGCCGGGAACTGCACCCTTCACGAGGATGAGGCCACGGTCTTCATCGGTCGAAACGACTTCGAGGTTCTGGGTCGTAACGCGCGTCTGGCCCATATGACCAGCCATGCGCTTGCCCTTCCAGACGCGGCCCGGATCCTGGTTGTTACCGGTCGAACCGTGTGCACGGTGCGATACGGAGTTACCGTGCGAAGCGCGGCCACCACCGAAGTTGTGACGCTTCATAGCACCGGCAAAACCTTTACCGATCG
Organism: Agrobacterium sp. LAD9; assembly: GCF_003031125.1. Lineage (NCBI taxonomy): Bacteria > Pseudomonadati > Pseudomonadota > Alphaproteobacteria > Hyphomicrobiales > Rhizobiaceae > Agrobacterium > Agrobacterium sp. LAD9. The sequence goes on from NZ_PHGS01000009.1 coordinate 22,545, forward strand.
TGGTTCCAGTGACGTCGACCAGCTGGCCGGACTGAAAATGATTTGCGGTCAGTGTTGCACCGATGTCGATCAGGTTCTCGGGGGAAACCCGGAACTCGACGAGCTTGGCTTTCGGCTCGACGTTGGCAGCGGCAAAATGACCGCGAAGCGCCTTCGTCGTGTTCTTGACCTTGGACTGGCCGGCACCGAGCTGAACTGCGGTGTAGCCATTCTTGTCTTCCGTGCGCTGGGCAACGACTTGTACGTTATCCAGTCGCAATACTGTTACAGGGATATGTTCACCTGCGTCGTTATAGACGCGTGTCATACCCACTTTCTGTGCAATCACACCTGAACGCATTGGTTCATCCTCTTGCGAGCCTTGAAGGGAAAACCCTCTCTGGCCTTTGTTAAGGAGTGCCCTTCGACATCTCACGATGTTTCCGGTCTCCGGTTTGGAAGTCGTTGGATTTCTCCACGTACCTTCCTTGTTATTGGCCTTCACCCAAGGGTGAAGCCCGGCCTTGTTACTTCAGCCCTCACCTTGGATGGATCGGGCCGGGTCTTAGAGCTTGATTTCCACGTCAACGCCAGCAGCGAGGTCGAGCTTCATCAAAGCATCGACAGTCTGCGGGGTGGGGTCAACGATATCGAGAAGACGCTTGTGCGTCCGCATTTCGAACTGTTCACGGCTCTTCTTATCAACGTGGGGAGAGCGGTTGACGGTAAACTTTTCGATGCGGGTGGGGAGCGGAACCGGGCCGCGAACGCTGGCGCCGGTGCGCTTTGCGGTCGACACGATTTCACGGGTAGAGGCATCGAGGATCCGGTGATCGAACGCCTTGAGGCGGATACGGATATTCTGGCCGTTCATTCGTCTTGTCCTTGTTCTTTGTTATTCGTTTCCGCACGCGGAAACACATGAACTTCTATTGATCGTGGCGCCGCAGATTTTCAAAAATCGAGAGGGATGAGCGTTACACCCCAATCATTTCGGTAGTCTGTATTGCTAAAAACACCGCGCTCCGCAATCGCTTGCGAATCCAGCGGTGATTGTGAGTGCGCGTTTACGCGCTTTCACCGAATTTTTCAAGCACTAAAAATGCAACGCCGCCAGGCTTTTTACTAAAAGGCCGGCGGCGGTGTTGTTCACACCGCCGCCAGTCAGAATTTCAATGGTCGAAATTACTCGACGATCGAAGCCACGATGCCGGCGCCGACGGTACGGCCGCCTTCGCGGATAGCGAAGCGCAGCTTTTCTTCCATCGCGATCGGAACGATCAGCTCGACTTCAACGGTGACGTTGTCGCCAGGCATAACCATTTCCGTGCCTTCAGGAAGCGACACGATGCCGGTCACGTCAGTCGTACGGAAGTAGAACTGCGGACGGTAGTTCGTGAAGAACGGCGTATGACGGCCGCCTTCTTCCTTCGTCAGGATGTAGGCTTCTGCCATGAACTTCTTGTGCGGCTTGACCGAACCCGGCTTGCACAGGATCTGACCACGCTCAACGCCGTCACGGGTAACGCCGCGAACCAGTGCACCGATGTTGTCGCCAGCCTGGCCCTGGTCGAGCAGCTTGCGGAACATTTCAACGCCGGTAACAGTCGTCTTCGAGGTCGGACGGATGCCGACGATTTCGACTTCTTCACCAACCTTGACGATACCGCGCTCAACGCGACCCGTCACAACCGTACCACGGCCAGAGATCGAGAACACGTCTTCGATCGGCATCAGGAACGGCTGGTCGATCGGACGCTCAGGCGTCGGGATGTAGGCGTCAACAGCAGCCATCAGCTCGCGGATCGCGTCTTCACCGATCTTCTTGTCAGAATCTTCAAGAGCAGCAAGTGCCGAACCCTTGATGATCGGGATATCGTCGCCCGGGAAGTCGTAGGACGACAGAAGTTCGCGAACTTCAAGCTCGACGAGCTCGAGAAGCTCGGCGTCGTCAACCTGGTCGACCTTGTTGAGGAACACGACGATCGCCGGAACGCCAACCTGGCGAGCAAGCAGGATGTGCTCGCGGGTCTGCGGCATCGGGCCGTCAGCTGCAGAGCAAACCAGGATCGCGCCGTCCATCTGGGCAGCACCGGTGATCATGTTCTTCACGTAGTCGGCGTGGCCGGGGCAGTCGACGTGCGCGTAGTGACGGGCAGGCGTCTCGTATTCAACGTGTGCCGTCGAGATCGTGATACCACGAGCCTTTTCTTCCGGAGCCGCGTCGATCTGGTCATACGCCTTGAACTCGCCGAAGAACTTCGTGATTGCTGCCGTCAGCGACGTCTTGCCATGGTCAACGTGACCGATCGTGCCAATGTTGACGTGCGGCTTATTGCGCTCGAACTTGCTCTTTGCCATTAGTGGCTCTCCATTCTTGTCCCTTGACGGGAATAATCTTCAAAACTCGGTGGGGCGTACCCCGATCACTTCTGACCGGAGTACTTTGCCTGGATTTCCTGCGCCACGTTCGACGGAACCGGCGAATAGTGGTCGAACGTCATCGAGTACTGTGCACGGCCCTGCGACATGGAGCGCAGGTTGTCGACGTACTTGAACATGTTCGCGAGCGGAACATGCGCGTTGATGACGACGGCGATACCACGGCTTTCCTGGCCCTGGATCTGACCACGACGGGAGTTCAGGTCGCCGATAACGTCACCGACATAGTCTTCCGGCGTTACGACTTCGACCTTCATCATCGGCTCGAGAAGCTGTGCACCAGCCTTCTTCGCTGCTTCACGGAAGCAGGCACGCGATGCGATTTCGAAGGCGAGAACCGACGAGTCAACATCGTGGAATGCACCGTCGACCAGCGTCGCCTTGACGCCGAGCATCGGGAAGCCAGCCAGCGGACCGGAAGACAGAACGCTTTCGATACCCTTCTGAACGCCCGGGATGTATTCCTTCGGAACAGCACCACCGACGATCTTCGATTCGAACTTGAAGTCTTCGCCTTCGGGGTTCGGTTCGAAGATGATCTTCACGCGAGCGAACTGACCGGTACCACCGGACTGCTTCTTGTGCGTGTAGTCTTCTTCGTGCTGACGCGTGATGGTTTCGCGGTAGGCAACCTGCGGAGCACCGACGGTAGCTTCAACCTTGAACTCGCGACGCATACGGTCAACGAGAATGTCGAGGTGAAGTTCGCCCATGCCTGCGATGATCGTCTGACCGGATTCTTCATCCGTCTTGACGCGGAACGAAGGATCTTCAGCAGCCAGACGGTTGAGCGCGAGGCCCATCTTTTCCTGGTCGCCCTTGGTCTTCGGCTCGATCGCGATCTGGATGACCGGCTCAGGGAATTCCATGCGCTCGAGGATAACCGGCTTCAACGGATCGCAGAGCGTATCGCCAGTGGTGGTTTCCTTGAGGCCAGCCAGAGCAACGATGTCGCCGGCAAAGGCTTCTTCGATGTCTTCACGGCTGTTGGAATGCATCTGCAGCATACGGCCGACGCGCTCGCGCTTGTCCTTGACCGTGTTGATGACAGACGTACCCTTTTCGAGTTTGCCCGAGTAGATACGTGCGAAGGTCAGCGAACCAACGAAGGGGTCGTTCATGATCTTGAACGCGAGCATGGAAAGCGGCTCGCTGTCATCGGCATGACGCTCGATTTCGGCTTCGGTCTTGAAGTCGATACCCTTGATCGCCGGAATGTCCAGCGGAGAAGGCAGGTAGTCGACAACAGCGTCGAGAAGCGGCTGAACGCCCTTGTTCTTGAACGCGGTACCGCAGAACATCGGGTGGAACTTCACGTCGATGGTGCCGCGGCGAACGAGCGCACGGATCTTTTCGTTGTCGGGCATGATGCCGTTCAGGTAGTCTTCCATCGCTTCTTCGTCGATCTCGACAACGGTCTCGATCAGCTTTTCGCGATATTCGTCAGCCTTGGCCTTCATGTCTTCAGGAATTTCGACGACGTCCCACTGAGCGCCGAGCGATTCGTCGCGCCAGATGAGTGCGTTCATCTCGATCAGGTCGATAACGCCCTTGAACTCGGTCTCAGCGCCGATCGGCAGCTGCATGACAACGGCGATGGCGCCGAGACGGGTCTTGATCATTTCTACCGAGCGGTAGAAGTCAGCGCCGGTCTTATCCATCTTGTTGCAGAAGATCATGCGCGGAACATGATACTTCTCGGCCTGGCGCCAGACGGTTTCCGTCTGCGGCTCAACACCGGCGTTGGCGTCGAGCAGCGCGATGGCGCCGTCGAGAACGCGCAGCGAACGCTCAACTTCAATGGTGAAGTCGACGTGGCCGGGGGTGTCGATGATGTTGAAGCGGCGCATCTTGCCGTCGCGACCCTTCCAGAAGGTCGTGGTGGCAGCGGAGGTGATGGTGATACCACGCTCCTGCTCCTGTTCCATCCAGTCCATCGTGGCTGCGCCATCGTGAACTTCACCGATCTTGTGCGACTTACCGGTGTAATAAAGGATACGCTCGGTGGTCGTCGTCTTGCCGGCGTCAATATGCGCCATGATACCGAAATTGCGGTAGTCTTCGATTTTATATTCGCGAGCCATAATGGACTGCCTTTCGATATGCGACCGGTTAAGATTACCAGCGGTAATGCGAGAATGCGCGGTTGGCGTCGGCCATCTTGTGCGTGTCTTCGCGCTTCTTGACAGCAGAACCGCGGTTGTTCGCAGCGTCCATGAGTTCGCCGGAAAGGCGATCGACCATGGTCGTTTCGTTGCGCTTGCGGGCAGCCGTGATCAGCCAGCGAATAGCGAGGGCCTGACGGCGCTCGGGGCGAACGTCGACGGGAACCTGATAGGTGGCACCACCAACGCGGCGCGAACGCACTTCAACGTGCGGAGCAACGTTGTCGAGGGCGGAGTGGAACACGCCGAGCGGCTCCTGCTTCGTCTTGCCCTGAACGACGTCGAACGCGCCGTAAACGATGCTTTCTGCGACCGACTTCTTGCCGTGAAGCATGATGGCGTTCATGAACTTGGTGACGACCAGATCGCCGAACTTCGGGTCCGGGTTGATCTCACGCTTTTCTGCACTATGGCGACGGGACATATTCTTTGTCTCTCAATGTTATTGACGCTTTACCACGCGGAGAACCTCGCGCAGCGCCGGAATTTGTTTAAACCCGAATTACTTCGGACGCTTCGCACCGTACTTGGAGCGGCGCTGCTTGCGGTTCTTGACGCCCTGGGTATCGAGAACACCGCGGATGATGTGGTAACGCACACCCGGCAAGTCCTTTACGCGGCCGCCGCGGATCATGACCACGGAGTGTTCCTGAAGGTTGTGACCTTCGCCCGGAATGTAACCGATGACTTCGAAGCCGTTGGTGAGGCGGATCTTGGCAACCTTACGCAGAGCCGAGTTCGGCTTCTTCGGGGTCGTCGTGTAAACGCGGGTGCAAACACCACGCTTCTGCGGGTTTTCCTGAAGAGCAGGAACCTTGTTGCGCTTTACCTGTGCCTGGCGAGGCTTGCGGATCAGCTGGTTTACGGTAGGCATATAACCATCCCTTGCAAAAACTACTTAAGCCACCCTCACGGGTGGCGGCTATGCCGTTGCCGGCGACGATGCACGCATATATCCTCATGCGCAAAACGTGGCCCGATCCGGTTTCACGGATGGACCACCAAGAGCAGAGGACACCGGATGAGGCGTCTTGCGTGCAACATTCGTGTCTTCTACGTGCAATGGAGACCCGTTTGAGATGATGTTCGGGAAAAAGCTTTCCGAACGGCCAGCACCCACAGAGGCTCCGATGGCGGGCGTACTACTGTTTTAGCCAGCTTTCGTCAAGGGCGAATCCACATTTTGGCCCCGCGCCCGCGGCCACGAAGCCCGCGTCCGGGCCATTTCCAGCCAGCTTTAACATAAGTCGGCGCAGAAGGCTGCGATTTCGACCTCCACGCTTTGGCTTTTCATAAAATCCGTCTATTGATTCCCTGTGGCGAGCCGGAGCAGCGCCGCCACGGGCGGAACCGATTCCATCGGCCCCCATTACAGCAACGAATGATCAAGGAACCGCGTCATGAGCACCCTCCCCGACAACGACAACGGACGCGAAGAGCCGATGGTCTTCATCGTCATCGGCAAGGCCTATGAGCACGACAATTCCGAAGGCATCGACATCCACGTCATTTTGCGGGCGCCGGACGACGATACCGCCGTGCGCGAAACGCTGAACGCGCTTTCCGAGGAAGGCTTCATCGAAGCGGACCTCGACCAGATCGGCATGCTGACCGAAGTTCCCGATGAAGAGCCGCACGCTTCCGCCTATCAGGGCGCGCTCGAAGGCGAAGTCGCCATCATCCGTTTCGCCTGAGGCACGGCCCTCACGGCGGCGAAGCGCATCGTCGCCGACATAACGACACCCGGCCTTGCGAGGGCGGGTGCCTTGGTTTGATCCCGCCCCCGTGTCCGCCGCCAGTTCCTGTGCGATACCCTCGGAAAACCTTCAATATATTAAATCACCGATAGATTATATACTTTAAGTATAATAGTATTAATTGCATTTCCGTTGAACAACCAGAAGATATAAGATTAGAGTGATCCAGACACATGATTCCGGTGGCGAGTTGGATAATATATCTTCGGCAGACATTATCGATGACATCTACGAGGCAGCGCTTTTTCCCGACCGTTGGGTGAAAGTGATAGCCGCAATCGGCCACAGGCTCGATTTTTGGGGCGGCGCCCTTAGGTGGGGCAAGGGCGACGATGAAGCCTGCCTCTATACGGCCAATTTCCAGGAGCTGATGCAAGCCTTCACGAAGGGCGGCTGGAACCACCGCAACGACCGCATCACCCGCGCTGTCCGCGAGGGGCAATTTTCCTTCGTGCATGATTTCGATATTTTCACCCATGACGAATGGGCCGGGCTGCCGATCGTGCGGGATTTCCTGATGCCGCGAGGACTGGGATATGGGGTGGCGACGCAGGTCGCACCACCGGACCATCCTGAAATGACGGTGCTGTTCGAACGCAAGCTCGATAGCGGCATTATCGGCCCCGAGACGATGGCGGCGCTCGGCCGGCTGAGGCCGCATATCGCCCGCAGCCTCACACTCGCAACGGTGTTGCAACGCCAGAAGGCCGATGCCATGACGCTCGGCCTCAACGCCATCGGCGCGCCGGCGGCGGTGCTTCAGGCAAGCGGACGTGTTCTTTCCACCAACACTCTGTTTGAGACGACCAGAAAGTGTATTTCCACCCGCGCCCGCGACAGGATCTTGATCTTCGACGAAAGAGTAAACCGGCTGCTCTACAACGCGCTCGCCGGGGTCGGTGTCAGTTCCTTCCCCCTGCCTACCAGCGAAGACAGGGCCTGCATCCTTCACGTCATACCGCTGCGCAAGGACGCGCTGGATTTGTCCCCGAACGGCAGCGCCATCGTGCTGATATCGCAACCATCGGACACCCTTGCCGACGCCACGCCGCTCCTGAAGGGGCTGTATGATCTGACCAAAGGCGAGGCCCGTGTCGCCCAGGAAATCCTGAAGGGTCTTTCGCTTCCCTCCGTGGCGAAGCAACTTCAGATCTCCCACGAAACGGTTCGCAGCAACGCCAAGTCTATCTATGCAAAGACGGGCAGCACCGGCCAGACCGATCTCGTTCGCCGGCTTTCCGTCTTGACGCGCTACACCATCGGTGAGCAGAGCTGAGCCTTTGAAACGGCTGAAAGCCTGAATGGCCGGACCCGGCCTTGTACCCCTCCAAAACAAAAAACGCCCGGATTGCTCCGGGCGTTTTACTGAACTTTGGCGGGGCTTCATAAAGCCCCAGCCCTTGAGCTGACCTTATTCGGCCGGAGCCGGATCCGTCATGTCCTGCAGCATCTGTGTTGCAGAGCCTGCACCCGTACCCTTGCGGCGTTCCTCGAGGATGAGGTCGTCGCGCGAGGTGGCGATGCGGCGGATCTGCGTCATGGTGCCGCCGGTACCGGCCGGGATGAGACGGCCGACGATGACGTTTTCCTTGAGGCCCTGCAGCGTGTCCGTCTTGCCGGCGATCGCAGCTTCCGTGAGAACCTTGGTGGTTTCCTGGAAGGATGCGGCCGAGATGAAGGACGGCGTCTGCAGCGAAGCCTTGGTGATGCCGAGCAGAACCGGCTCGCCATAGGCAGGCTTCTTGCCTTCTTCGATCAGGCGGTCGTTGTTGTCGTCAAGCTCGATGCGATCGACGTTGTCGCCAACGATGTACTGGCTGTCGCCAGCATCGGTGATTTCAACCTTCTGCAGCATCTGGCGAACGATCACCTCGATGTGCTTGTCGTTGATCACAACGCCCTGCAGTCGATAGACTTCCTGGATTTCGTTCACGAGGTAGGAAGCCAGAGCCTCCACGCCCTTGATCGCCAGAATGTCGTGCGGTGCCGGGTTGCCGTCGAGAATGTATTCGCCCTTCTCGATGTAGTCGCCTTCCTGAAGATGGAAGGGCTTGCCCTTCGGGATCAGGTATTCGACCGGCTCGACGCCGTCTTCCGCAGGCTCGATCATCACGCGACGCTTGTTCTTGTAGTCGCGGCCGAGGCGGATCGTACCATCGATCTCGGCGATGATGGCGTGATCCTTCGGACGACGTGCTTCGAACAGTTCGGCAACACGCGGCAGACCACCGGTGATGTCCTTCGTCTTGGCGCTTTCCAGCGGCGAACGTGCAAGCACGTCACCCTGGGAGACCTTGGAACCCGGCTCGACCGACAGGATGGCATCCACGGACAGATGGAAGCGGGCTTCGCCACCACGGCTAAGCTTCGCCACAGCGCCGGAAGCGTCCTTGATGATGATCGCGGGCTTCAAGTCCGAACCGCGCGGCGTCGAACGCCAGTCAATGACCTGACGCTTGGTGATGCCGGTGGATTCGTCGGTCGCTTCCAGAACGGAGAGACCGTCGACGAGGTCTTCGAAGTGAACGGTACCTTCCACTTCCGTCATCATCGGACGGGTGTAGGGGTCCCACTCTGCAAGACGCTGGCCACGCTTAACCTTGTCGCCATCATCCACGAAGATCTTCGAACCGTAAGCGACACGCTGCGAGGAACGTTCCGCGCCGCGCTCATCAAGGATCGTAACGGACATGTTACGGCCCATGGCGATGAGAACGCCTTCCGAGTTCCGCAGGATGTTGCGGTTCTTGATCTGGATCGTGCCTTCATAAGACGCTTCGAGGAACGACTGGTCGACCACGTTCGCCGTACCGCCAAGGTGGAACGTACGCATGGTGAGCTGCGTGCCCGGTTCACCGATCGACTGTGCGGCGATGACGCCAACGGCTTCGCCCATGTTGACAGGCGTACCGCGTGCAAGGTCACGACCGTAGCAGACGCCGCAGACACCGATCTGCACTTCGCAGGTCAGAGCAGAGCGGATGCGGACGGACTGGATGCCCGCCTTTTCGATGGCGGCCACATCGGCCTCATCGATAAGCGTGCCGGCCTTGACGATGTTCTCGCCGGAAACCGGATGATCGATATCGTCCAGAGCCGTACGGCCGAGGATACGTGCGCCAAGCGAGGCAACAACCTGACCGGCATCGACGATGGCGGTCATGGTGAGGCCCTTGTCGGTGCCGCAATCCACGGAGTTGACGATGCAATCCTGCGCGACGTCGACGAGACGACGGGTAAGGTAACCCGAGTTCGCCGTCTTCAGGGCGGTGTCTGCCAGACCCTTACGGGCACCGTGGGTCGAGTTGAAGTACTCGTTAACGGTCAGGCCTTCCTTGAAGTTCGAGATGATCGGCGTCTCGATGATTTCACCCGACGGCTTCGCCATCAGGCCGCGCATGCCGCCCAGCTGACGCATCTGGTTCGGAGAACCACGGGCGCCCGAGTGGGACATCATGTAGATGGAGTTCATCGGCTTCTGGCGGCCCGTTTCCGGATCGAACTCGACAGCCTTGATGCGTGCCATCATTTCTTCGGCGACCTTTTCGGTAGCCTTGCCCCAGGCGTCGACAACCTTGTTGTACTTTTCGCCCTGGGTGATGAGACCATCATTATACTGCTGTTCGTATTCCTTCACGAGAGCTTCGGTGTCACCGACGATCTTCACCTTGCTGTCCGGAATGACCATGTCGTCCTTGCCGAACGAAATGCCGGCGCGGCAGGCATGGGCAAAGCCGAGCTGCATGATGCGGTCGCAGAAGATGACCGTGTCTTTCTGGCCGCAATGACGGTAGACCGTGTCGATCATCTTGGAGATGTTCTTCTTGGTCATTTCCTGGTTGCAGACGTCGAAAGGCACGTTGACGTTCTTCGGCAGAAGTTCGCCAATCAGCATACGGCCAGGGGTCGTTTCATGGATCTTGGAAACCGGCTTGCCGTCGGCATCCACGGTCTTGAAGCGACCACGGATCTTGGCATGCAGCGTCACGACCTTGTTTTCAAGCGCGTGATGCAGTTCGCCGATATCCGAGAAGGCCATGCCTTCGCCCGGCTCGTTCTGGTTCATGATCGACAGGTAATACAGGCCGAGAACCATGTCCTGCGAAGGAACGATGATCGGGTGGCCGTTTGCCGGATGCAGGATGTTGTTGGTCGACATCATCAACACGCGCGCTTCCAGCTGGGCTTCCAGCGAAAGCGGAACGTGAACAGCCATCTGGTCACCGTCGAAGTCGGCGTTGAAGGCCGTGCAGACGAGCGGGTGCAGCTGGATGGCCTTGCCTTCGACCAGCATGGGTTCGAAAGCCTGGATACCCAGACGGTGCAGCGTCGGTGCGCGGTTCAGGAGAACCGGATGTTCGCGGATGACCTCGTCGAGGATATCCCAAACTTCAGGCTTTTCCTTTTCAACCAGCTTCTTGGCCTGCTTGACGGTCGAGGAGTAACCCTTGGCGTCGAGGCGGGCATAGATGAACGGCTTGAACAGTTCGAGCGCCATCTTCTTCGGCAGGCCGCACTGGTGCAGCTTCAGTTCCGGACCGGTCACGATAACCGAACGACCGGAATAGTCGACGCGCTTGCCGAGAAGGTTCTGGCGGAAGCGGCCCTGCTTGCCCTTGAGCATGTCGGAGAGCGACTTCAGCGGACGCTTGTTGGCACCCGTGATGACGCGGCCGCGACGGCCGTTATCGAACAGCGCATCGACGGATTCCTGCAACATACGCTTTTCGTTGCGGATGATGATGCCAGGCGCACGAAGCTCGATCAGGCGCTTCAGACGGTTGTTACGGTTGATGACGCGGCGATAGAGATCGTTAAGGTCGGACGTCGCGAAACGACCGCCATCCAGCGGAACCAGCGGACGCAGGTCCGGCGGAATGACCGGAACGACCTTCATGATCATCCATTCCGGACGGTTGCCGCTCTCCATGAAGTTCTCGACGATCTTCAGGCGTTTCATCAGCTTCTTCTGCTTGAGATCAGAAGTGGTCTCAGCAAGTTCGGCACGCAGGTCGCCAGCGATCTTTTCGAGGTTCATCGAAGCCAGCATCTCATAGATGGCTTCAGCGCCGATCATGGCGGTGAACTGGTCTTCGCCGAATTCGTCAACGGCGATCATGTACTCTTCCTCGGACAGAAGCTGGTTCTGCTTCATCGAGGTGAGGCCCGGTTCGGTGACGATGTAGTTCTCGAAATAGAGAACGCGTTCGACATCCTTCAGCGTCATGTCGAGCAAGGTCGAGATACGCGAGGGAAGCGACTTCAGGAACCAGATATGGGCAACGGGCGCTGCGAGCTCGATATGGCCCATGCGCTCACGGCGAACGCGCGACAGCGTCACTTCAACGCCGCACTTTTCGCAGATGATGCCCTTGTACTTCATGCGCTTGTACTTGCCGCACAGGCATTCGTAGTCCTTGATCGGTCCGAAAATGCGCGCGCAGAAGAGACCGTCGCGTTCCGGCTTGAACGTACGGTAGTTGATGGTTTCCGGCTTCTTGATCTCGCCGTAGGACCACGACAGGATTTTTTCCGGCGAAGCAATCGAAATCCGGATGGAATCGAAATGCTGCGCAGGCACCTGAGGATTGAAAAGATTCATGACCTCTTGGTTCATGCCTTGTCTCCTTGAGAGGCTAGCTGCTGCCCCTGTTTGCATCCGGACCGGCTTCTTCCCGGGTCACCGTCCAGAGCTTTAAATACGGATTAACCGCACAATGCGGCGAAAGTGTCCCTCGGCAACCGCAGGCTGCCGGAGGAACCGGCAGGCGCCTAAAAGGCGCCCACCTCTCTCAATTTTATTCCGCTGCGTCGGGCAGCTGATCCTCGGACTGGTTCTCGATCTTCGAGTTCTCCAGTTCGACCGAAAGACCGAGCGACCGCATTTCCTTGACGAGAACGTTGAAGCTCTCGGGGATACCGGCCTCGAAGGTGTCGTCGCCACGGACGATCGCTTCGTAGACCTTGGTGCGGCCCGCCACGTCGTCCGACTTGACGGTGAGCATTTCCTGCAGCGTGTAAGCCGCGCCGTATGCTTCCAGTGCCCAGACTTCCATTTCCCCGAAGCGCTGTCCGCCGAACTGCGCCTTGCCGCCCAGCGGCTGCTGGGTAACGAGCGAGTAAGGACCGATCGAGCGAGCGTGGATCTTGTCGTCAACAAGGTGGTTCAGCTTGATCATGTACATGTAGCCGACGGTGACCTGGCGGTCGAACTGCTCACCGGTACGACCGTCATAAAGAACGGACTGACCGGACTCTTGCAGACCTGCCCTCTTCAGCATCGCGGCGACGTCTGGCTCATGCGCACCGTCGAAGACCGGGGTCGCGATGGAAACACCGCGCTTGGCTTCTTCGGCAAGCTTGACCAGCGACGCATCGTCAAAGCGCTGTACCTCATCATGCGATTCACTCGCATAGATTTCGGTAAGCTCGGTGCGAAGTTCGCTGATGTCCAGCGTCTTGTGATACTCTTCGAGCATCTCGCCGATCTTCTTGCCCATACCAGCGCATGCCCATGCGAGGTGGGTTTCGAGGATCTGGCCGACGTTCATGCGCGAAGGCACGCCGAGCGGGTTCAAGCAGATGTCGACATGCGTGCCATCTTCGAGGAACGGCATGTCTTCGACCGGAACGATACGCGAGACGACGCCCTTGTTACCGTGACGGCCGGCCATCTTGTCGCCCGGCTGGATCTTGCGCTTCACAGCAACAAAGACCTTGACCATCTTCATGACGCCCGGAGGCATTTCATCGCCGCGCTGGACCTTTTCGACCTTGTCCATGAAGCGCTGTTCAAGGCGCGACTTGGATTCGTCGTACTGGCCGCGAAGCGCTTCCAGTTCGGACTGAGCCTTTTCGTCCTCGACCGCGAACATCCACCACTGCGAGCGGGGATATTCGGAGACGACAGCGTTGGAAAGCTCGACGCCCTTCTTGAAGCCCTTCGGACCGGCGATGGAAACGTGGCCACGCAGCATGTCGATCAGGCGGCCGTAGACGTTACGGTCAAGAATTGCCTGTTCGTCGTCGCGGTCCTTCGCCAGACGTTCGATCTCTTCGCGCTCGATTGCCATCGCGCGCTCGTCCTTCTCCACACCGTGACGGTTGAAGACGCGGACTTCCACAACGGTACCAAACGTGCCCGGAGGCATGCGCATGGAGGTGTCGCGAACGTCGGAAGCCTTTTCACCGAAGATGGCGCGCAGAAGCTTTTCTTCCGGCGTCATCGGGCTTTCGCCCTTCGGCGTGATCTTGCCGACGAGGATGTCGCCCGGCTGAACTTCCGCACCGATGTAAACGATACCGGCTTCGTCGAGGTTCTTCAGCGCTTCTTCCGAAACGTTCGGAATGTCGCGCGTGATTTCTTCCGGACCGAGCTTCGTATCACGCGCCATCACTTCGAATTCTTCGATGTGGATGGAGGTGAACACGTCGTCGGAAACGATACGTTCCGACATCAGGATCGAGTCTTCGTAGTTGTAGCCGTTCCAGGGCATGAACGCGACGAGCGCGTTGCGGCCAAGTGCCAGATCGCCGAGGTCGGTCGACGGGCCGTCCGCGATGATGTCGCTCTTGGAGATAACATCGCCGACGGAGACCAGCGGACGCTGGTTGACGCAGGTGTTCTGGTTCGAACGCTGGAACTTCTGCAGACGGTAGATATCGACGCCCGACTTGCCGGCATCGAGTTCTTCCGTCGCGCGGATAACGATACGGGTCGCATCCACCTGGTCGACGACACCGCCGCGGCGAGCCGCGATGGCAGCGCCGGAGTCACGGGCAACGATCGGTTCCATGCCTGTGCCGACGAACGGCGCTTCCGCCCGCAGAAGCGGAACGGCCTGACGCTGCATGTTCGAGCCCATGAGAGCGCGGTTGGCGTCGTCGTTTTCCAGGAACGGAATGAGAGCCGCCGCGACCGAAACGAGCTGCTTCGGCGAAACGTCCATCAGGTTGATGTTGTCGCGCGGTGCGAGCATAACTTCGCCCGAGTGACGGCAGACAACGAACTCTTCAACGAAGGCGCCTTCGCCATCGAGTTCAGCATTGGCCTGTGCGACGTAGTACTTGGCCTCTTCCATGGCGGAGAGGTAGATAACGTCGGTCGTCACCTTGCCGTCGATGATCTTGCGGTACGGGCTTTCGATGAAGCCGTACTTGTTGACGCGGGCAAAGGTGGCAAGCGAGTTGATCAGGCCGATGTTCGGGCCTTCCGGCGTCTCGATCGGGCAAATACGGCCGTAGTGGGTCGGGTGAACGTCGCGGACTTCGAAGCCAGCGCGCTCACGGGTCAGACCACCCGGTCCAAGAGCCGAAAGACGGCGCTTGTGGGTGATTTCCGAAAGCGGGTTCACCTGGTCCATGAACTGCGACAGCTGCGAGGAACCGAAGAATTCGCGAACGGCGGCGGCTGCCGGCTTCGCGTTGATCAGGTCCTGTGGCATCACGGTGTCGATTTCGATCGAGGACATACGTTCCTTGATCGCACGTTCCATGCGCAGAAGGCCCAGACGATACTGGTTTTCCATCAGCTCGCCGACCGAACGCACACGGCGGTTGCCGAGGTTGTCGATGTCGTCGATTTCGCCCTTGCCGTCACGCAGTTCGACCAGCATCTTGACGACAGCGAGGATGTCTTCCTTGCGCAGCGTGCGCACGGTGTCTTCCGCGTCGAGGTCGAGACGCATGTTCATCTTCACGCGGCCAACAGCCGAGAGATCGTAACGCTCTGCATCGAAGAACAGCGAGTTGAACATCGCTTCCGCGGAGTCCATGGTCGGCGGTTCGCCCGGACGCATGACGCGGTAGATGTCGAACAGCGCTTCCTGGCGGTTCTGGTTCTTGTCAACGGAGAGCGTGTTACGGATGTAGGCGCCAACATTGACGTGGTCGATGTTGAGAACCGGAATCTCGTCGAAGCCGGACTGCAGGATCAGGCCGAGCGTCTTCTCGTCGATTTCGTCGCCGGCTTCGAGATAGATTTCACCCGTCTCGTAGTTAACGATGTCTTCGGCCAGGAAGTTGCCGTAGAGGTCTTCGTCAGTCGCCTTAAGCGCCTTCAGACCCTTGTCGACGAGCTGGCGGATAAGGCGCGGGGTCAGCTTCTTGCCACCCTCGACAACAACTTCGCCGGTGTCGGCGTCGATCATGTCGGTGATGACCTTGGCATTCTTCAGCGCGTCAGGCTGGAACGGGATACGCCAGCCGTCGCCGGCGCGCTCGTAGGTAGCCTTGGTATAGAAGGTCGACAGGATTTCTTCGCCGTCCATGCCGAGCGCCATCAGGAGCGAGGTCACGGGCAGCTTGCGGCGACGGTCGATACGCGCATAGACGATGTCCTTGGCGTCGAATTCGATGTCGAGCCAGGAACCGCGATACGGGATAACGCGGGCAGCGAAAAGCAGCTTGCCGGAAGAATGGCTCTTGCCCTTGTCGTGATCGAAGAACACGCCCGGCGAACGGTGCATCTGCGAAACGATGACGCGCTCGGTGCCGTTGACGATGAACGTACCGTTATTGGTCATGAGCGGCATGTCGCCCATGTAGACGGACTGTTCCTTGATGTCCTTGATGGACTTCGCGCCCGTATCTTCATCGATATCGAACACGATGAGGCGCAGCGTCACCTTCAGCGGCGCTGCATAGGTCAGATCGCGCTGACGGCATTCCTCTACGTCGAACTTCGGCGCTTCGAATTCGTAGGACACGAATTCGAGCATGGAGGCGCCGGAAAAATCGGTGATCGGGAATACGGACTTGAATACGGCATTCAATCCCTCGTCGGGACGGCCACCCTTGGGCTCGTCAACCATGAGAAACTGGTCGTACGAAGCCTTCTGAACCTCGATGAGGTTCGGCATTTCCGCTACTTCTGGAATTTTGCCGAAAAACTTGCGTACGCGCCTGCGACCGTTAAACGAAAGGGTCTGAGCCATCGTCGCTCCTTTAAAAATTGCATCCGGGCCTGCAACGGACGGGAACCGATGGCCAGTCGATCCCGTCAAGCAATGGGTGTCATCAATCTCGTTCCACATCCCGGATCGATCAGGCCGGATTGCCTAGATGAGCCGGTTCGGAACCATTCTCTTGAAGAACCCATTACCCAAAAGCCATTTTCACGCGGCTTTTGGGTAATGAGTTTTAAAAACGATGACGACGGAAAGGGGCATGAAGCCCCTTCCCGCCAGCAATCGCAAGATTACTTAACGTCGACCTTAGCGCCGGCTTCTTCAAGCTTCTTCTTGAGATCAGCAGCTTCAGCCTTGGAAACAGCTTCCTTGACAGCCTTCGGAGCGCCTTCAACGAGGTCCTTGGCTTCCTTCAGGCCGAGGCCCGTGATAGCGCGGACTTCCTTGATGACGTTGATCTTGTTGGCGCCAGCGTCAACCAGGATCACGTCGAATTCAGTCTTTTCTTCTTCAACAGCAGCAGCAACGCCAGCACCGCCAGCAGCAGCAACAGCTACCGGAGCAGCGGCGGAAACGCCCCACTTTTCTTCGAGAAGCTTGGACAGTTCTGCAGCTTCCAGAACGGTCAGGGTGGAGAGGTCTTCTACGATCTTTGCGAGATCAGCCATTTTGATAGTTCCTTTTGTTCAGTTCGAACCAGTTTGAATATTTACAGCGAAAAACCGCCTTAAGCGGCTTCGTCCTTCTTGGCGTAAGCCGAGAACACCCGTGCCAGCTGGCTTGCAGGTGCGGCGACAACCGTAGCGACGCGAGTTGCCGGGGCATTGAGAAGGCCCAGCAGCTTTGCGCGCAGCTCGTCCAGCGAAGGCAGGGTCGCAAGCGACTTGACTGCTTCGGCGTTGAGCGTGGTTGCACCCATGGAACCACCGAGAACAACGACCTTGTCGTTGGTCTTTGCGAAATCCATGACGACTTTCGGAGCGATCATAGGGTCGACGCTGTATGCAATCAGCGTCTGGCCCTTGAAGAGATCTGTCATCCCTTCCGACTCCGTGCCCTGAAGAGCGATCTTGGCCAGGCGGTTCTTCGCGACCTTGACGGTGCCTCCGGCAGCGCGCATCTTCGAACGGAAGTCGTTCATCTGCGCAACGGTGACACCAGCATAGTGGGCCACGACAACCGAACCGGAAGCCTTGAAGACTTCGTTCAGCTCCGTGACGAATTCGCGTTTTTCCGCTCTTTCCACTGTCTGTCTCCAGTAGACGGGACCACATGATTGTGAACCCGTCGGGTTTGCCTTTGCCCCAAGGGACCTTTTTACAAAGATCCCGAGCGACGCTCGAGGATCCTGTCCCCCGCTCTGTCGCCGCAAACGGCTTCAGGCACAGGCACACCAGGTTCGAACCGGACAGTCAGGCATCAACAGATGCCTCAAATCCAGCCTCACCCGTCTCATGCAGGTTGAATGATTAAGGCCAGGACCCGAAGGAAATGGCCACCCGCAATCTCGGACAGGAGTTCCGGGTTTCCCCGGAAATCTCCGGCTCCTGGGAGCCGGAAATTCTTTTATTCACACTTCCCTTGGGAAGCGCGAGAATTGATTAAGCCGTAACCGACGAAGGGTCGATCTTGACGCCCGGACCCATCGTCGAGGAAATGGCGACGCGCTTGACATAGTTGCCCTTGGCGCCAGCCGGCTTTGCCTTGATGACGGCATCGGCGAAAGCCTTGATGTTTTCCTCAAGAGCCTTGGCGTCGAACGAAGCCTTGCCAACGCCAGCGTGTACGATACCGGCCTTTTCGACGCGGAACTCGACAGCGCCGCCCTTGGACGCCTTGACGGCGCCGGCAACATCCATGGTCACCGTACCGACCTTCGGGTTCGGCATCATGCCACGCGGGCCGAGTACCTTGCCGAGACGGCCGACGAGCGGCATCATGTCCGGGGTCGCGATGCAACGATCGAAGTCGATCTTGCCGCCCTGAACGATTTCAACCAGTTCTTCTGCACCAACAACGTCAGCGCCAGCAGCCGTGGCTTCATCAGCCTTGGCGCCACGTGCGAAGACGGCGACGCGAACGTCACGGCCCGTGCCGTTCGGCAGGTTGACAACGCCACGAACCATCTGGTCCGCGTGGCGCGGGTCAACGCCGAGGTTCATCGAAACTTCAACGGTTTCATCGAACTTGGCGACAGCACGTTCCTTGACCATCGAAATGGCGTCGGTGAGAACGTAAAGCTTGTTGGGATCCACACCTTCGCGGATCTTCTGAATGCGCTTTGCTACCTTGGCCATGATCAACCTACCACTTCCAGGCCCATGGCGCGGGCGGAGCCCTCAACCATTGCCATTGCGCCTTCGATGTCGGCTGCGTTCAGATCCTTCATCTTGGCTTCTGCGATCGTCTTGACCTGAGCCTTGGTGATGGAGCCGATCTTGGCGCCCTTGCCAGGCGTCTTGGAACCGGAGGTGATCTTGGCTTCCTTCTTCAGCCAATACGTCATCGGCGGCTGCTTCATGACGAAGGTGAAGGACTTGTCCTGGTAATAGGTGATGACGACCGGAATCGGCATACCCTTTTCCATTTCCTGCGTGGCGGCATTGAACGCCTTGCAGAATTCCATGATGTTAATGCCACGCTGACCAAGTGCCGGACCGATCGGCGGGGACGGATTGGCCGCCCCGGCCTTTACCTGCAACTTGAGCTGGCCTGCAACTTTCTTAGCCATATCTCTCTGCCTTTCAATTCAAACCGGTTACCCGGCTTCTCTTAAGCCGGATTGCTCCGGCGGCTGCGGTTGCGTGGTGCGGCGCCCTGCTCCGGCTTAAAGAGCCAGTTTGCCTTCCACGCGCTTGGGGTCTTGCCCCGCCAATCAGACCTTCTCGACCTGATTGTATTCCAGCTCGACCGGCGTAGCGCGGCCGAAAATCGAAACTTCCACCTTCAGGCGCGAACGCTCTTCGTCGACATCCTGAACAACGCCGTTGAACGACGCGAACGGACCGTCGGAAACGCGAACCTGCTCGCCGATCTCGAACGAAACCGAAGACTTCGGACGCTCGACACCTTCCTGAACCTGACCGAGGATACGCTCGGCTTCATAATCGGGAATCGGAACAGGCTTGCTGTCCGAACCGAGGAAACCGGTAACCTTCGGCGTGTTCTTGATGAGGTGATAGGCCTCATCCGTCAGGTTGGCGCGCACCAGCACGTAACCTGGAAAGAACTTGCGCTCGCTGTCGACCTTACGGCCACGACGCACCTCGACAACCTTTTCGGTCGGCACGAGGATTTTCTCGAACAGATGAGAAAGACCCTTCTGACGGGCCTTCTCTTCGATCGACTCAGCGACCTTCTTTTCGAAATTCGAATATGCGTGAACGATATACCAGCGCGCTGCCATTTTTTTATTCTCCGTTCAATCCGTTACCGGCCGACGTTCAGCACGAGGCTAAGCACCCAGCCGATGAGCTGGTCAGCAGCAAAGAAGAACAGAGCCGCAAAAATGACCATCACCAGCACCATAGCCGTCGAAATCATGGTCTCGCGGCGCGACGGCCAAGTGATTTTTGACGCTTCGGCGCGAACCTGCTGCAGAAACGTAAACGGATTGGTTTTGGATGCCATTGACTGCCCACGCAATTACGGCGCGTAAAGCCGAACTAATCAGCCCCACGCACCGCGTGTCTGTTTTGACCTTACATAAACACCGATTCCACTTTTAACAAGAGGAAATCGACATTCGGCGAAATTCGCCGGAAATCCGGCCCCATCTGCCATGCAGCGAAAACCGCGCTTGCGAATGGAAAGTGGCAGGGGCAGAGGGGCTCGAACCCCCGACCTGCGGTTTTGGAGACCGCCGCTCTACCAACTGAGCTATACCCCTTCAGCACCTGAATCGGCCGCTAAATCGCTTGGCCAATTCGGTATGCGCTCCTTTAAGGTGCAGGGAAAGGAATGGCAAGTGTGTTTTTTGTTTTTTCCACTCCGCCCCCGAAAATCCTGCACCTCTCAGGTTTTAACGTATTTCCGCCAGTCATGTTCTTCGCTGAAGCCCAGGACCTCGCGAATCTTGCGGTTGGAGATCAACCCCTCATGATCCCCGATCTCGCGGCGGAATTGCACGTCAGGGAAATAAGTCTGCGCAAGCTCGCGCGTGGGGACCGTCGCTGTCGCTGTATCATTGACGGCGTTGAAGACCTGATAACCGAGGCCGTCCTTTTCGATGCACAGATGGCAGATCTGGCCAAGATCGCGCGCATCGATGTAACCCCAGGCATTGCGTTTGCGCGTTTCCGGACGGGCGAAGAAGCCGGGAAACTTCTCATATTCATGCGGCTCGATGACATTGCCGATTCGCAGCGCGTAAATGTCGCATCCGCTTCGCTCGGCAAATGCCCGTGCCGTCTTTTCGTTCACCACCTTCGACAGCCCGTAGGAATCCATCGGATCGACATCATAGTCTTCCTCAAGCGGGAAATGGTGGAAATCCTTCTCGCCCTCGGCAAAACAGACCCCGTAGGTGGTCTCGCTCGATGCGATGACGATCTTGCGGATACCAAGCTTCACCGCAGCCTCGATGACGTTGTAGGTTCCCATTGTATTGATGCGGAACGTCTCATTGTCGGGCTTTATCAGAATGCGCGGAACCGCGGCGAAGTGGATCACCGCATCATAGGGCAAAACACCCTTCCCGCTTTCGAGCTCTGCAAAGTTCCTGTGCATGGACAGGGCATTAAAGACCTGCCCGCTGTCGGTGATGTCGACAATGAGATTGGTGACGCCCGGCCTGTCGAGCGGAACGAGATCGATGTTGTGGACCTCATAACCCTTGTCGATAAGCCACGGGATCACATGCCTGCCGGCCTTGCCGGAACCACCGGTAAATAGAACGCGCTTCTTCATGATACTCCTCATCATCTCCCCGGCAACGAAGTAGCAGCCCGGACAGGGAAGCGAAAGCCACCCTCCCCCTAACGCGCAATACAAAACAAAAAACCCCGCTGTCTCCAGCGGGGTTTCCGTCAAGCCTTTTCAGGCCCGAAGATTACTCGACGATCGAAGCCACGATGCCGGCGCCGACGGTACGGCCGCCTTCGCGGATAGCGAAGCGCAGCTTTTCTTCCATCGCGATCGGAACGATCAGCTCGACTTCAACGGTGACGTTGTCGCCAGGCATAACCATTTCCGTGCCTTCAGGAAGCGACACGATGCCGGTCACGTCAGTCGTACGGAAGTAGAACTGCGGACGGTAGTTCGTGAAGAACGGCGTATGACGGCCGCCTTCTTCCTTCGTCAGGCTGTAGGCTTCTGCCATGAACTTCTTGTGCGGCTTGACCGAACCCGGCTTGCACAGGATCTGACCACGCTCAACGCCGTCACGGGTAACGCCGCGAACCAGTGCACCGATGTTGTCGCCAGCCTGGCCCTGGTCGAGCAGCTTGCGGAACATTTCAACGCCGGTAACAGTCGTCTTCGAGGTCGGACGGATGCCGACGATTTCGACTTCTTCACCAACCTTGACGATACCGCGCTCAACGCGACCCGTCACAACCGTACCACGGCCAGAGATCGAGAACACGTCTTCGATCGGCATCAGGAACGGCTGGTCGATCGGACGCTCAGGCGTCGGGATGTAGGCGTCAACAGCAGCCATCAGCTCGCGGATCGCGTCTTCACCGATCTTCTTGTCAGAATCTTCAAGAGCAGCAAGTGCCGAACCCTTGATGATCGGGATATCGTCGCCCGGGAAGTCGTAGGACGACAGAAGTTCGCGAACTTCAAGCTCGACGAGCTCGAGAAGCTCGGCGTCGTCAACCTGGTCGACCTTGTTGAGGAACACGACGATCGCCGGAACGCCAACCTGGCGAGCAAGCAGGATGTGCTCGCGGGTCTGCGGCATCGGGCCGTCAGCTGCAGAGCAAACCAGGATCGCGCCGTCCATCTGGGCAGCACCGGTGATCATGTTCTTCACGTAGTCGGCGTGGCCGGGGCAGTCGACGTGCGCGTAGTGACGGGCAGGCGTCTCGTATTCAACGTGTGCCGTCGAGATCGTGATACCACGAGCCTTTTCTTCCGGAGCCGCGTCGATCTGGTCATACGCCTTGAACTCGCCGAAGAACTTCGTGATTGCTGCCGTCAGCGACGTCTTGCCATGGTCAACGTGACCGATCGTGCCAATGTTGACGTGCGGCTTATTGCGCTCGAACTTGCTCTTTGCCATGTGAATTGCTTCCTGTGAACGTGAAGTAGTTTCCCCGGCGCACCGGTTTGGTGTCGCCGTTTAAGGCTTTGTAAGCGAATGCGCAAGACTTAATTATGAAAGCGTCTTCGCGCGCGCCTTAAGCGTGCCTTGAGGCCTGTATATGGTGTCTGGTTTGCGACATTTAAACCCTCGCGAGGGTGAGGCAGACGTCGGCCGCGAGCCCCCCCTCCGTCAGCCTAGCTAATCACTAAACAAGATATTTCTATCACAACTTCTTTACCTGCACCGGCATGATGGCTTAAGTGCATTCCATCGCCGGGGGGAGACGGGCGATTGGAATCGGGCGCACGCGCCATCCCATGCCATATCTCGATCCGTCGCTTTCCCTCGCGACATCTCTATCCGTTTCAGGACTATCCCATGGAAATCTTCACAGCCGCCGGTTTCACGGCATTTTTGCAGGTCATTGCAATCGACCTCGTTCTGGCGGGCGACAACGCCATCGTCATCGGCCTTGCCGCCGCCGGTCTGCCCGCTCATCTTCGCCGCAAGGCGATCCTGGTCGGCATCATCGCCGCCACGGTTCTGCGCATCGGCTTTGCCGCCGTCACCGTCCAGCTTCTTGCCATTGTCGGCCTGCAATTGTTCGGCGGACTGCTGCTCGCCTGGGTGTGCTGGAAGATGTGGACGGAACTGCGTGACGCCGCAGGTTCCATCGAAGACGAGGTGACCGACGAAGAGGCCGACCTGACCAAGGGTCACAAGACCTTCTTCCAGGCCGCGACCCAGATCGTCATCGCCGACGTCTCCATGTCGCTGGACAACGTCCTTGCCGTCGCCGGCGCTGCGCAGGAACACGTGACGGTGCTGATCATCGGCCTCGTCGTATCGATCGCGCTGATGGGCCTCGCCGCCAACTTCGTCGCCAAGCTCCTGCACCGCTATCGCTGGATTTCCTACCTCGGCCTCATGGTCATCATCTATGTGGCGCTCAACATGCTCTACCACGGCACGCTCGAGGTTCTGCCTTATATCCAGGCCTATCTCGGCTGACACCGCCAGTAGAAACGCTTTGCACAAGGCCCGGAAACGCCAGTTTCCGGGCCTTTTTCGTGACCTGCGACCGTCAAATCCCTCACCTGGTTTCGCCGTTGCAGAATAGGAAGAATCAATCGCCGCACTTGCTGCAACATCAGGAGAAGACAGGGAAATCGTGAATTCTCGCCGGTGGTTTCTGACAGTTGAGGTCAGCCACGGGCAAGCCTAGGGAGCTAGTCAATAAGTCATAATAATAAAAAGAAAGGTAAAGCTGCCAATGGCTTATGACTGGAGCGGCGGTCGTACCCGCCGCCTTCGCAGGGTGAGGCTCGGTGTTGTCGCCAGCTCTCTTATCCTGCTGGCGCTTCTTGCGTCGCTCGTTCTTGGCTGAACGCGCCGCGCGCGCACTCCCACGCTGACCGGCGGCATGGCAAGGTTTTCAGGAACCGCCCTGCCGCCGCTCCCTTGAGGGAAAGTCCAGCGCTCAGGATTTCTTCACGTCCACGCAATGAACCGGCTTTTTCATCTCCGGGTCCGCCATCAGATCGTAAAGATTCGCCTCGTCACCCTTCGACCACCAGACATAAATACCGCCCTGATATTTGGCGCCCGAGCCCGAAATGACATTTGCGGCGACCGTCACGCCATTCTTCAGCCCCAGTCGCACGAGGCTGACCTCGCCCGCATTGAAATAGACGGCCTCCACCTTGTCGGCGGCGCATTGATAGACCGCCTCCACCTTTTCGACCGTCGTGTCCTTCGGAAGCGGAATCACCAGGTCTTCAGCCATGGCGCCGGTAGCGAGCGATACGGAAAAAGCTGCAAGAGATATCGCGGCAACGGTTTTATTCATGATGATCCTTTCCTGATGTCACCGGATCATAAGGTCATGCCAGCAAAGCCGAAATGGGGCCGCCGCCTCGCGCATATCAAATTTTCAGGAAAACCGACCTTGCAAACATGCGGCAGATATATCGCCGCACAGGCCATGCGGGTACCTTCATTCGGGCCGGCAAACTGCGGCGAAACCTATCGAAACAGCCAATAAACGACGCCAAGGATCACCGTCCACATCAGCAGCGATATGGCCAGCACCGTGAGATAGTTTCGAAATCGTCTGGTCATCCGCCCACATTGCCGGCGAGCCGTCATCGGACAGCCGTAGCCGTTGAATTGCTGGATGCGGATCAAGCCGCAGTGTCAATTCGTTCTATCAAGAGATTGAATCGCAAGCCATTCGCAGTTTTTACCCGCCCTAAAACGGGGTTGCCCCAACTAGGGAGTTTCACCCCATCGAGAAACAGGTTCATCCGCGAACAGGTCCTGATCGCGGATGGGCGGTCATATCCTCACATGCCAGCGAGGGCAGCAAAGGGCCATAGGCAAAGACAGGGCAAACGATCGCGACCGAACGGCCTTACGCGTTATCCGAATTTATCTCGGATAACGCGCCAATACCGGAGCAGCGGATCGGCCCGCCGCCCTGCCTCAGCTCTTCAGGGCCGTGTTGCACAGGCTCCAGTAACCGCCGCCCTTCTGGATCCATTTCAGATCGCCGAGCGTGCCGTCACTCTTGTTCTTGTGGTAGGAGTCGACGCAGGTTTTCAGGCGGGCCTTTCCGGGCGTCTCGCTTGAATACTTCTTATCGACAGCACTCGGGAAAGCGACGCCCTTCGGGGCCTTTATCGTCGCTTTTGCGGGTTCTTTTTCGGTGGTGGCCGCGACCTGCTTGTCGTCGGCCGCATCCTCAGCGGCCGCCTCGCTGCCGCAGAACTTGGCGCGATAGTCGTTCCACTTGACGTCCTTGGCGGACCCGTCGGCTTTCGCCGCCTGATACTTCACGCTGCACTCCTTCATGGTGAGTGCGGCTGCGGGGGAGACGAACGCCGCCGATGCCAGCAGCGCAAAGGATGAGAGAATGACAACCCTGTTCAACATTGAAGACTCCCGTGTGCATGATTGCCGGCCGACTATCTGACCGGATTTTCCGCTTGTCAACGAGCAGTGCGGTAGAGACGGAAACTCAGATCGACGGGGCACACGGCACTTGCTCACCGGACACACCATCTTCGTGGTGAAGCCGGCACCGCGCCGTCATCTTGAAGGCCCCGTCGCAGGAACCGGGCATCCCCAGCACCCAATCCCAAGAATCACGTGTTCGTGTGAGGTCAACCCTTCACCGGAACGAATTTCCTAAGTTTTCGTTAGCATACCGAACGAATAACGAGGATTTATCGATGTTGAGGATGCCGAAGACTATCTCCGCGCTCGCTCTTGGCGTCGCAATATCTGCCGCTTCCGTCGTGCCCGCCCATGCTCTGAGCCTCATACAGCCGGCCTATGAGACACAGGAACAGGAACAGGCGCAGACTTCAGACCAGCGGGGCTATCCGGCCTCAGCCTTTGCGGCAGGAAAAGGCGAAGAGGCCACGCCCAACGGTTACGCCCTGTCGCAGGCCGAGATCAACCATGTAAAATGGTGTGCGACGCGTTACACATCCTACCATCCCACCGACAACAGCTATATGGCGGCTGCCGGCACACGGATGCAATGTCTCTCGCCCTATTGATTCGGCTGCGGCCCGGGCCGCGCCGTTTCCGACAAGATAAAATTTACCTTAAATTCTACCGGTTTGAACCTTTCTCCCATCTGGCCATTTGAACCGTGTGCCAACGGAGAAAACGCGATGTTGTGGAATCTGGAAAAGCTTGAGCAGGAACGAATTGACCTGATCGAGGTCATTACAGCCCTGCGTTGCGCGGAGCGTCTGTCGAAAACGGATCGCACCTCGATCTTTGAGGAGATCACGGCGCATATGGGAAGGCTGAGCGAACTGGATGCGGAGAAACTGCGAATCCAGTCAGCGCTCGATGCAGTCTGAAAGCACACCACGCCAACCGGCTTATCGCCGCAGATTTCACCTGATCACTCGTCTTCCGGAATAAACCCGCCGATCTGGCGTTTCCACAGTCGCGCAAACAGCCCGCCCTGCTCGACCAGTTCCTCCGGGCTGCCCTCTTCGATAATCCGGCCATGATCCAGCACGATGATCCGGTCCATTCGTGCAATGGTCGACAGGCGGTGCGCGATGGCGATCACCGTCTTGCCCTCCATCACCAGGTTGAGCTTTTCCTGAATGGCGGCTTCGGACTCGCTATCAAGGGCGGAGGTGGCTTCGTCGAGGATCAGGATAGGCGCGTCTTTCAACAGCACGCGCGCAATGGCGACCCGCTGGCGCTGCCCGCCGGAAAGCTTGATGCCACGGTCTCCGACAAAAGCCAGATACCCTTTTCTCCCCTCACTATCGGCAAGATCGGCGATGAAGGCATCGGCCTTGGCCACTTTCGCCACCTGCTCCACCTCCTCCCGCGTCGCCTCTGGTCGCCCGTAGCGGATATTGTCGCCAACCGACCGGTGCAGCAACGCCACATCCTGGGCAATCACCCCGATATTGCGGCGCAGGCTCATCTGCGTAACCTCGCGAATATCCTGACCGTCGATGCGGATGGCGCCATCCTGAATGTCGTAAAACCGCAGGAGCAGATTGACCAGCGTCGTTTTTCCCGCGCCAGACAGGCCCACCAGCCCGACCCTCTCTCCCGCGCGGACCTTGAGCGACAGATCATCGATCACCGGTCTGCCGGACTTGTAGGCAAAGCGGATATGGTTGAAATCGATATCTCCACGCGCGACATTCAGCTCCGCCGCACCGGCCCTGTCGGTAATGGTCGGCGGCGTCGTCATGACAGGCATGGCATCCTTGATGGTGCCGATCGCCTGGAATATCTGCTGGCCCATCTGCAGGAAGGTAAATGTGTGCCCTGACAGCCGCTGTAATATATAGACCGCGCCGACAAATTCTCCGACCGTGATGAAGCCCTTCACCAGACCGGAAAACCCCACAGACAGGATCGCCAGCCACAACGCCATGTTGAGCGCAACCACGACCAGCTCGGACGCGCGGTAGACACGCTGCTCCCTGTGCTGCGTCTGCACCGCCTTGTTCAGAATGCGGCGGATTGCGCCCGCCTCGCTGTCTTCGGCAGCGAATTGCTTGATCATCTGCATGTTGCTGTAGAGATCGGTAATCGCGCCCGAGACAAGGCTCTTTTGTTTCGCCGACCGGCGTGACCGTTCCGTGAAGACGGGAGCCAGTTTGACGGCGAGAACCACATTCAGCACGATCCAGATGAACACCGGCAGCGCCAGCTGCCAGGACAAGGCGGCAAGAAGCGCAAGGGAGCCGATCATCTGCAGCAGAAAACGCGGTCCGATCTGGAATGCGTTGATGATCTGCTGCTGAACGGCTGACGAGACCTGCGAAAGACGCGAGGCGACCTGTCCGGCGTAGAGCTCATGGAAAAATGCCAGATCCTGCCGCTCCACAGCCTTGTGGCCCTGCCACTGGATGGCCACCGGCATGGCGATGCCGAGCGTGTGCGAATTGAGCGTATTGAGAAGAAACGAAGCCACCGGCATGGCGGGAAAGATCAACAGCCCAAGGACGGTAAGCAGCGGCCATTCATCGCGCAGGAAAGCTTCTGCTCCCTGCGCCGTCACGCCATCAACGATAACGGACAATCCCCAGATGATCGACAGGTTGATGGCTTCCACCGCCATGGACGACAGGGCAAGAGCAATGAGGACGCCGCGAAACATCGCAATGAAATGCAACAGCACCGCGACGGGGCCTTTCGACGGCAGCGGCCGGAAGGGAATGTCGAGCGGCCGTATCAGCGTCTCGAAAGGGCGAAAAATCGTATCTGAAATCGACATGGGCCTCTCGGATCGCGGTTTGGCATCGACGGGGAGGAATCAGCTACGCGTCCGGCATGGAACCATGACCGGCCCTTGACCTCAATTGTAAAGAATGGCTGGCGCCGCCTTCGCGGCAACTTCCCTAAATGGCATGAAATGAAATGTGCGCATGACCGACGGCGGCCTGATGCCGATCATCGGTAAGTCGAAGCAGCAAAATGATCGCGGGTGAACATACTTGCGATGCAGAGCAGGCAAGAAAAAACGCTGCAAAATCAGCGCTTAATGATCGTCTTCGATTGTATAGGGAGAGTAACTGGAGCGGGTAGCGGGAATCGAACCCGCGTATTCAGCTTGGAAGGCTGCTGCTCTACCATTGAGCTATACCCGCGGTGGTGATTTCGATCCGTGCAGAATGGTGGAGGGAGTTGGATTTGAACCAACGTAGGCGTAGCCAACGGATTTACAGTCCGTCCCCTTTAACCACTCGGGCATCCCTCCAGCTTTCTGCTAGGATCGAGCAACCAAGCTCTTCAGATTTCGCTGCGGCGAAGCGCCGTTACGTCGTCTGTGGCGCGTATA
Source organism: Agrobacterium sp. LAD9 (assembly GCF_003031125.1). Classification (NCBI taxonomy): domain Bacteria; kingdom Pseudomonadati; phylum Pseudomonadota; class Alphaproteobacteria; order Hyphomicrobiales; family Rhizobiaceae; genus Agrobacterium; species Agrobacterium sp. LAD9. The sequence goes on from NZ_PHGS01000009.1 coordinate 51,383, forward strand.
TGACGGCCTCGTTCGTTTCTGTCAACACGCCCTTTCACGAATTTTCGGGAAAAAATTCAAACCTGTTTGCAGCCCTGTGGATTATCGCGGGGGCTGGTGCGCGCCTCTTTGCAGAGATATAAGGCGCCATGAGCAAAGACGATCCCAACAACAAATCCACCCGCGACACGCACTATGCCACCCTGCGCCGTGCCGTGCGCGACGCCAAACGCGAGCGGGGCGAAATTCCGACCCCGCAGCAGCCGAAGCGCCGGAACCGCGGTGCTGATGACTGGAAGCCGCCGCAGCTTGCGCCCGATCAGGTGCATCTTTACGGCCTGCATACCGTGCGTGCAGCGCTTGCCAATCCCGAACGGCAACTCATCAAGCTATCCGTCACCCAGAACGCCTTTGCGCGGCTGGATATCGGCGAGGCAGATGCCCAGCCCTTCCCGGTGGAGATGGTTTCGCCGCAGGACATCGACAGGGTTCTCGGCCCCGAGGCGATCCATCAGGGCGTGATGCTGGAAACCAGGCCCCTGCCGGTCAAGCGGCTCGGCGCGCTGAAGGACAGCCCGCTCATCCTCGTGCTCGATCAGGTCACCGATCCGCACAATGTCGGGGCCATCATGCGCTCGGCGGTCGCTTTCAACGCCGGCGCCGTCATCACCACCATGCGCCACAGCCCAACCGAGTCAGGTGTACTGGCGAAATCGGCTTCCGGTGCGCTGGAACTCATTCCCTATATCCAGATCACCAATCTGGCCGATGCGCTGGGCGAGCTGCACAAGCTCGGCTTCTTCTCCGTCGGTCTGGATTCGGAAGGCCCCGCCCCCATCGAACAGACCTTTAGCGGTGAAAAAATCGCACTGGTGCTGGGCGCCGAAGGCAAGGGCCTGCGCCAGAAGACGCGCGAAACCGTCTCGGCGCTCGCCCGTCTCGACATGCCGGGCGAGATCAAATCGCTCAATGTTTCGAATGCGGCGGCCATCGCCCTTTATGCAACGCAGCAATTTCTGGGCAAAGCGTCATCCTGACGCTTGCCCTTCCTTGCGAAATCGCAAAGCGCAACGCATGCTGCGCCTTTGTCATTCGCATGGAGCAAATCTCAACATGACCAACCCAACCATCAAACCGACCGGCGAGCTGACTCTCAGAACGCTCGCCATGCCGGCCGACGCCAATCCGGCCGGTGATATTTTCGGCGGCTGGGTCATGTCACAGATGGACTTGGCGAGCGGCATCCGCGCAGCGGAACGCTCCCGCTGTCGTGTGGTCACGGCAGCGGTCAAGGAAATGGCCTTCGAACTGCCGGTGAAGATCGGCGACACGCTGTCCATCTATACCGATATCGCCCGCGTTGGCCGCACGTCCATCACGCTCACGGTGGAAGCCTGGGCGCAGCGGTCGCGTTATGACAAGCTGGAGAAAGTCACCGCCGGAACCTTCATCATGGTGGCAATGGACGAAAACGGACAACCCACGCCCATTCCCGCAGCGGAATAATCGCGTTGCGGCACTGGGCTCCAGTGCCGCTCTCAGCTCAAACGCCATATACAGCAGGCAGCATAGACATGTCGCGCATTGCCAGGATCATTCCTCACTGATGCGATCCCTGTTGTCTCTCCCCTGCCGTCATTGTGTCGCGGTGACATCTCGCCGCAAATATGACATTCCGATCCCATGGGATTCATTCGCAGGATCATGCAGGATAGAAGTTCGGCTGGCGCCATCGCCATGCTGGCGGTTCTGCTTTTCCTTTTGCAGGGTCTCGCCAATGGCCTGACCAGCGGCAATATGGCGATGGCCGCGCTGGCGGCGGATGAGATCATCTGTTCCAGCCATATGCCTGAAGGCGGCTCGGACAAACACGACCCGGCGGGCAAGATCGCCGATGACTGTTGCGGCACGCTCTGCCGTCTGGCCTCGGCCACGGCCGCCGCTCTTCCCGTTATTCCCGTCGAAGGCGCGGACAATATTCTCCCGGCGGTCGAAGTCGCCTTTTTGAATTTCGACGCGGTGCTGTCGCCATCGCCACCCAATCTGGAATCGCGCCCACGCGCGCCGCCCTTCGCTCCGCAACGCTAGAACACTGTCCGGCCTGCCGGAAAATCCATTCTCTTGCGGAGACATCCATGTCCGTTACGACCTCTTTCGGGGGCGAGCGTGCGCCTGCGCATTCCTCGTCCGCAAATCTTTACCGCGCCGTGTGGCGCTGGCATTTCTACGCCGGTCTCCTCGTCCTGCCCTTCATGATATCACTCGCCGTCACCGGCGCGCTTTATCTCTTCCGGGACGAGTTCGACAATTTTATCCATTCGGACCTTAAGCGCATCGAGGTAGCGCAAAACGCGCCAAAAGCCCTGCCTTCCGAGATCGTGGCCGCAGCGCTCGCGGCCGTTCCCGGCACCGCCGTCAAATATACGACACCGGCCGATCCGGGTGCTTCGACGGAAATCACCGTCAGTACCGCGGTTGGAAAGCAGGCCGTCTACGTAAACCCCTACACCGCTGAGGTGGCCGGTTCCCTGCCGGATCGCGGCACCATCATGTGGACGATCCGTTATCTCCACAGCCTGAAATATTTCGGCGCCTATGCCCGCTATCTGATCGAGATCGCGGCCGGCTGGTCCATCCTTCTTGTCGCCACCGGCATCTATCTCTGGTGGCCGCGAAAGCAGACGGGTGGAGTCGTCACCGTGCGCGGCACGCCGAAAAAACGGGTCTTCTGGCGCGATACCCATGCCGTCACCGGCATTTTCGTCGGCTTTTTCATCGTCTTTCTTGCGGTCACCGGCATGCCCTGGTCGGGCGTATGGGGCGCGAAGGTCAATGAATGGGCGAATGGCAGCAACTTCGGGTACCCGGCGGGCATCCGCACCGATGTGCCGATGTCCGGAGACCATCTCGATCATGTGGCGAAGACAAGCTGGTCGCTGGAGCAGGCAAAAATACCGGAATCCACCGCCGCCTCCGAAGGCCAGCCGATCGGAATCGACGAGGCGATCGCACGTTTCGATGCACTCGGCCTTGCCGCCGGTTATGCCGTCGCCCTGCCGGGAAAACCGACCGGCGTCTATAGCGGTTCGGTCTATCCCGATGATCTCGGTCAACAGCGCGTTGTGCACCTCGATCAATATAGCGGAGAGCCGCTGATCGACATGAGCTACGCCGATTACGGCCCGCTCGGCAAGGCGCTGGAATGGGGCATCAACGTGCATCTGGGACAGCAATATGGCCTCGCCAACCAGATCGTGCTTCTGGCGGCCTGTATCGGCATTCTGCTGCTTGCCGTGTCCGCCGGCGTCATGTGGTGGAAACGCCGTCCGAAAGGGTCGCTCGGAGTGCCGCCCCTGCCTCAGGAAAAACGCGTGCTTCGCGGCCTGCTCGTCATGCTCGCCATCGGCGGCGTCATTTTCCCGCTGGTGGGCGCGAGCCTGCTGGTCATGCTCGTGCTGGACCTGATCATACAGTCCCGTCAGAAACCGCGCACAATCTGAAAATGGAAACAGCCGGGCGAAAATCCCGGCTGTTCCCTTGTCATCGGTGAGGCGTCGAGAGACTGCCCTCAGAACATCGTATTATTGTTCGCCGCCGTTTCCGGAACGGGCTGGATCACATCCCAGTGCTCGGTGATCTTGCCGTCGGTGACGCGGAAGATATCGACGATGGCCGTACCGCGATCGCCGTCTTTTTCGGTCGAATGAATATGCAGATAGACGAGATCGCCATCCGTGGCGCTGCGCACGATGCGCGCCTTCGACTGCGGGTTTTCCTTGAAGTGACCGGTGAAATAATCCACGAACGGCTTCTTGCCATCCGGCACCATGGGGTTGTGCTGCTTATAGCTGTCGACAATGACGGCAGCCCCCTTCTCCACTTCATGCTTATTGAAAACGGTATCGTAAAACTCGATCACCAGCTTGCGGTTGGCCTCTTCCTGGGCGAGATCCCGCTTGGCGGTTTCGGCCAGGACCGGAGCGGCCATCAATGCAGGCGCAAGAGCGAGAGCGGCGATGGCAAGACGACGTGTCACGAAATTCATGGGTGATACCTCTCAATAACCGACGGTGAAACGCTGGCGGGAATGCTGCGGCTTCTCGATTTCATCGACAATCGCAATGGCGTAGTCCTCAAAGGAAATGCGGCTGCCTTCGGCATTGCTGAGAAGCTCATCTTTGCCGATACGGAATTTGCCGGTTCTTTCCCCCGGCACAAATTCGGCCGATGGCGACAGGAAGGTCCAGTCGAGCTGCTTTTCCCCTCTCAGGCGGTCCAGAAACTCCGCGCCCTTGGTCGCTTCGGCCTTGTAGGCGGCCGGGAAATCCGGCAGGTCGACCACACGCTGGCCCGGTGCTATTTCAAGGCTGCCGGCACCACCCACCACGAGGTAACGGGGAACGCCGGAGGCACGCACGGCCTCGATCAGAGTCAGGGGATCGCTGGCAGTGAAGTGCACCGCGCTGATCACGGCATCGTGACCTTTAAGCAGTTCCGAAAGCCCTGCCTGATCGAAAACATCGCCCTGTTTTGCCACCACGTTCGGCAGGCTGGCGATCTTTTCAGGGCTGCGGGCGATCGCCGTCACCTTGTGGCCCCGGTCGGAAAGTTCCTTCAGAATACGGGATCCGGCATTGCCGGAGGCCCCGATGAGCGCGATGTTAGCCATGACTTCTTCCTTTGTCGGTATCGTTATTGGTCTAAATAATAGACCGCTAATGAAAGCTATGATATCGCAACCCCGGCCGCAAGAAGTCAGCCGCCGCTGATCAGGTCACACGGCGATGACCTGAAGGGGTAAGAAAATGGAAAGGGCGAGGCAAATGCCGGATATGCAAACCAAAGAAATCTTCGTCTTCGACCAGCCCTGCCCCATACGCGACGTGCTGGATCGTATCGGCGATCAATGGAGCCTGCTGGTTCTGGAAGCGCTTCAGGGCGGCGTGCTGCGTTTCAACGAATTGAACCGCAAGATCGACGATATTTCCAAGCAGATGTTGTCGCGTACGTTGAAGCGGCTTGAGGAAGACGGTTTCATTCGCCGCACGCTTTATGCGCAGGTACCGCCGCGCGTGGAATACGAACTGACCAATCTCGGCCGTTCGTTTCTGGTGCCGATGCAATTGCTGGTGCAATGGGCCGATGAGAACCACGTCCGTATCTGCAAGGCGCGGCTGCAATATTCCGAAAACGACAATCGCAGCTGACAGGAAGCAGGCATCCAGAGCATTTCCCAGTAAAAGTGCGTAGCGGTTTTACGTCCGGATAATGCGATAAACAAAGAGATGGAGCACGTCCGACGCTTCCGTTTAAACCGGACGTGCCCTAGCCCAGCCGGTAGACCTTGCAGACCAGCCCTTCCGGCTGGCGATAGGTCGTGAAGCCCATGGCGTCGTAATAACCCTGCCCGAGCATGTTGTCCGCGCCGATGCTGGCATCGATATTCTTGAGGCCCCGCGCCTCTGCCGCCCTTCGCGTTGCCGCGAAGAGGGCGGATCCTACTCCTCTTCGCGCCGCCTGCGGGCTGACATGGGTGCCGATGATGCCCCAGCCTTCCGCCACGCCATAGGGATTGTCCGCCCGCGCATAACGCAGCGACTGGAACCCCATAATGCGCCCGTCCTCATCCTCGGCGACCGAGCACTCGATACGATCGGTGTGCTGGATATAATTCTCCAGCACCGCCGTAATATCCGTCGGCGCTTTTCGGAGGCCGGCCGAGAATATCTCGTTCTGGACCGCCGCCATTCCCGTCGCGTCGTCAACTCTTGCAGGGCGTATTTTCATCGATACATCACCTCATATCCGTTGCGACTGGTTCCGCCGGCAAAGCGCCAGTCTCTTTCGTTTGTCTTCAGGAGCGGAAAATGAAGGAAGCGCCGAAGGCGATCAGCGCAAAACCGATCACGTGATTGATGGTGATGCTTTCCTTCAGCCAGAAGATCGAAAACAGCGCGAAGACCGCGAGCGTGATGACTTCCTGAATGGTCTTGAGCTGCGCGGTGGAATAGACCTCCGAGCCTATGCGGTTGGCGGGAACGGCCAGCACATATTCGAAGAACGCGATACCCCAGCTGGCGACAATAGCCAGGAAGAGCGCGCTGCCCTTGTGCTTGAGATGGCCGTACCAGGCGAAGGTCATGAAAATATTGGAGGCGATAAGCATCAGGACAGGCCAGATGTGGGCAGGGCTGATTGAGAACGGCATGATGGGTCCTGGAAAAAGGGAGGGATGTCATGAAATGCAGTATAAAAAGCAGTCTGAAGGTAAACGTCATTCTGCCCGTATGGATTTGCTCTAGCGCATCCGCCCGAAAACCGGAATCGATTTTCTGCAGATTTTAGCAAAGCTGTTTTCAGCCGCTACGCAACGCATCCGGCCGAATTTTGTTCCGCACGCTTCGTTTCCTTTTTGTACTCATTTTTTCGCTGTATCCCCTTCACTTTGTGCGTGACTCCCTCCATATTTCGCCCATGGCCAGATCACCGAAAAACTCCACCTCCTCGCCCTCGGGCTTCGAGGAAGCTCCGCAATCGTCATTCGAAGGTGCGCCGCTCAGCGGCAGCGTCTCCGATTGGGTGAAGCAGCTCGAGGCGGAAGCGGAGGCATCCTCCGTGGAAACCCAGCGCGAAATCGCCTCAAAGGCGGGCAAGCACCGCAAGAAGATCGAGATCGAAGCACGCAAGGACGCGGAGAAGGCCGCCTCGAAGACGGCCAAGAACACCACGGCCTCCAAGACCGCGCGCGGTGTTTCCATCGGCGCATCGAGCGATCCGAAAACCCGCGCCGCCGCCGGCCTCAATCCGGTCGCCGGTATGGACGTATCGCTGGAGGATGCCGCCAACCTCGCGCCGGGCGCCGTCACCGCAACGGTGGACGCGCTGTCGAAGCTGATCGAAAGCGGCAATCCGCTGTTCAAGGACGGCAAGTTGTGGACGCCGCACCGGCCGGCCCGGCCGCCGAAATCCGAAGGCGGCGTTACCATCCGCATGAACTCGGAGTATCAGCCCGCCGGCGACCAGCCGACGGCCATCGCCGACCTCGTGGAAGGCATCAATTCCGGCGAGCGCAGCCAGGTCCTGCTCGGCGTCACCGGCTCCGGCAAGACCTTCACCATGGCCAAGGTGATCGAGGCGACACAGCGCCCGGCTGTCATCCTCGCCCCCAACAAGACGCTGGCCGCGCAGCTCTATTCGGAGTTCAAGAACTTCTTCCCCGACAATGCGGTGGAATATTTCGTCTCCTATTACGACTATTACCAGCCGGAAGCCTATGTGCCGCGCTCCGACACCTTCATCGAGAAAGAATCCTCGATCAACGAGCAGATCGACCGGATGCGCCACTCCGCCACTCGCTCACTGCTGGAGCGCGACGACTGCATCATCGTCGCCTCGGTCTCCTGCATCTACGGTATCGGTTCGGTCGAGACCTACACCGCCATGACCTTCCAGATGCAGGTGGGCGACCGGCTGGACCAGCGCCAGCTTCTGGCTGACCTCGTGGCCCAGCAATACAAGCGCCGCGACATGGATTTCCAGCGCGGCTCGTTCCGCGTGCGCGGTGACACCATCGAAATCTTCCCTGCCCACCTTGAGGATGCCGCCTGGCGCATCTCGATGTTCGGCGACGAGATCGATTCCATCACCGAATTCGATCCGCTGACCGGCCAGAAAACCGGCGACCTGCAATCCGTCAAGATCTACGCCAATTCGCACTATGTCACCCCGCGCCCGACGCTGAACGGCGCGATCAAGTCGATCAAGGAAGAGCTGAAGGTCCGCCTCGCCGAACTGGAGAAGGCCGGGCGCCTGCTGGAAGCCCAGCGACTGGAGCAGCGCACCCGCTACGATATCGAGATGCTGGAAGCGACCGGCTCCTGCGCCGGCATCGAGAACTATTCGCGTTATCTCACCGGCCGCAATCCCGGCGAGCCGCCGCCGACGCTGTTCGAATATATCCCTGATAACGCACTGCTGTTCATCGACGAAAGCCACGTCTCCGTCAGCCAGATCGGCGGCATGTATCGCGGCGACTTCAGGCGCAAGGCGACGCTGGCCGAATACGGCTTCCGCCTGCCCTCCTGCATGGACAACCGTCCGCTGCGCTTCGAGGAATGGGATGCCATGCGGCCTCTGACGGTCGCGGTTTCGGCTACCCCCGGCTCATGGGAGATGGAACAGGCCGGCGGCGTCTTTGCCGAACAGGTCATCCGCCCGACCGGCCTTATCGATCCGCCGGTGGAGGTTCGTTCCGCCCGTAGCCAGGTGGACGATGTTCTCGGTGAAATCCGCGAGACAGCCGCCAAAGGCTATCGCACACTCTGCACCGTGCTGACGAAGCGCATGGCCGAGGACCTGACCGAATATCTGCACGAACAGGGCGTTCGCGTGCGTTATATGCACTCGGATATCGACACGCTGGAGCGCATCGAGATCATCCGCGATCTGCGCCTCGGTGCTTTCGACGTGCTTGTTGGCATCAACCTTTTGCGCGAAGGTCTCGATATTCCCGAATGCGGTTTCGTGGCGATCCTCGATGCCGACAAGGAAGGCTTCCTGCGCTCCGAAACCTCGCTGATCCAGACCATCGGCCGCGCCGCCCGTAACGTCGATGGCAAGGTCATTCTTTATGCCGACAACATCACCGGCTCGATGAAGCGGGCGATGGAGGAAACCTCCCGCCGCCGCGAGAAGCAGGTGGCCTATAACGCCGAACACGGCATCACGCCGGAATCAGTCAAGGCGAAGATCTCGGATATTCTTGATTCAGTTTATGAGCGGGATCACGTAAGGGCCGATATATCAGGCGCTTCCGGCAAGGGCTTCGCCGATGGCGGCCATCTGGTCGGCAACAATCTGCAGTCCCATCTCAACGCGCTGGAAAAATCCATGCGCGACGCCGCAGCCGATCTGGACTTCGAAAAGGCCGCCCGCCTGCGCGACGAAATCAAACGTCTCAAGGCCGCCGAACTCGCCACCATGGACGACCCCATGGCGAAGGAAGAGGCCCGCGCCATCGAAGGCGGTGGAAAGAACAACAGGCGCAGCCACTTGTCGATCTCCCCACCTGAGGGGGAGACATCCGGCAGGACGGAGGCGGGCGCCGCGCCGAACGAAAGCGGCAAATCCCTTTTCACCAAACCCTCACTGGATGAAATGGGCCCCGGCTCAGATGCGGGAAAACCGCTGTTCCGCAGGAACACGCTGGACGAGATGACCGTGGGCAGGACCGAAAAGCCCGTGCGCAGCGCAGTACCAGACAAGCCCGAGACCGAATCCGGCAAACGCTTCTCACCGCTCATGGAAGGCCAGCCGGAGCGTGCTACCGATGATCCGCGACCGCTGGTGCGTGGCAAGATCGGCGCGGGGTCCTATGAAGACGCCGGCGAGCAGAAGCGCAAAAGCCGGACGAAGGGCAAGACGGGCCGACCGGGACGGTGATGGATCGAACAAAGGCCGCAAGAGGACATCGCATGCGTCGAGAACACCTTGCCGCTTTGTCCCTCGTCTTGCTCTGGACACCGGCTCTTGCCGGCCAGATCGAGGATGCCACCTTCCGTAGCGCGGCCCTCAACGCGCCGCTTCCCGTCAATATCTACCGCCCGGATGGCGCTCCACCGGAAAACGGCTGGCCGGTGCTCTACCTCCTGCACGGCCATGATGGTGACCAGAATAGCTGGCGCGATCTCGGCAATATCGAAAAGACGCTAGACACACTCATCGAGGCAGGCGCCATCCGCCCGCTGCTCGTCGTCATGCCCGGTGTCAAGAACAGCTGGTACGTGGATTCCGCCGCCGTGGGCGGTCCCGGCGATTACGAAACCGCCCTGACCGGCGATCTGCACCACCAGATCGAAAAAACGCTGCCGGTGCGGAAAGATCGGGAAGGCCGCGCCATTGCCGGCCTCTCCATGGGCGGCTTCGGCGCCCTGCATCTCGCCTATGGCCACGAGGACCTCTATGGCGCCGTCGCCAGCCTGTCGGGCGCCATCTGGCAGAATGTCCCTGCAGCCGATCTCGACAAGACACCTGCCGAACTCAAGCTCATTCAGGACAGCGCTTTCTTTCACCGGGTTGACCGCGCCACCGTTACAAGCGGCATCGTGCTGCCCTCAACCGGCGACCATTTCTCCGGCGCCTTCGGCACGCCTTTCGATGCGAGGCTCTTCAACGAAAAGAACGCCTTCACCCTCGTGGCGCAGCATGTCGCTGAAAGCCAGGATCTGCCCGCCACCTATCTGACCGTCGGCGACGATGACGGCTTCTTCCTCTGGCGCGGCGCCATCGCCCTGCATGAGACGCTACAGGCCGACAAGCGCAAATCTGAATTGCGCGTGACCGATGGCGATCACGTCTGGTCGGTGTGGAAGGTCTCGATCATCGACGCGCTGAAGTTCATCGATGGGGAGTGGGACAAGGCCGCGGACGTAGCCCGGGACTGAGGCATCGCCCTCCCCACCACCGGTTTCATCACTTTCCGGCTCGTTTCTTCCCGCTCGTCGCTGCCACATTCAACGCCACCGCAGCCTGTATCAGCGCCGCTAGCGCCTGGTCATCCACGATATCCCCCTCGTGAAAATCGATCGCGCGCCGCGTGTTTCCCTCCAGACTTGAATTGAACAACCCCGCCGGGTCCTCCAGCGACGCGCCCTTGGCAAATGTCATCTTCACCGCGCTTTTGTAGGTTTCACCCGTGCAGAGAATACCGGCATGCGACCAGACCGGCACGCCGCGCCATTTCACCTCTTCGATAACCTCGGGATCGGCCGTCCTGATCACCGCACGGATATGCGCAAGCGTGTCGCCGCGCCAGTCGTCCAGCTCTGCAATTTTCCGGTCGATGACCTCGGACGCCGCAGCCTCTTCCGCAGCTTTCTCCGTCATAATTTTTGCCATGATACCCTCCCGATTTCGCCACCCCGCCGCTGCCGGCCTGCTGCACATCTGCTCCGGTTTTCAGCATAGACCAAAATTTCCTGCGCTCCCATGCGGAACCAAATTCGCCCTTCACCGTTTCTTCCCCGAACGCAACGTTCAGCATACAAAGGGAAGAAACATCATGAAAATCAATGTCATCGCTCTCGCTGCCGCAGCAGCGCTCTCCTCTTCCGTGGCTTTTGCCCAGACGGCAACCACGGCTCCTGCTGCCGGTGCGGATGCCACTTTGTCCGGCCCGGGCATCACCATGGGCACCAAGGCCAGCGGCCCGCTGAAGTTCGTCAATGTCCAGAAGACCGATCTCACCGCCTCCCAGCTTGACGGCATGGACATCTATAACGCCCAGAACGAAAACATCGGCGAAATCGAAGATGTCGTCATCGGCGACGGCAAGTCGGTGATCGGCCTTGTCGCCAGCGTCGGCGGCTTCCTCGGCATCGACAAGAGCTATGTGGTTCTCGACCCCGCTTCCGTCGCTGTACACAACGACAACGGCACCTGGAAGGCCTATGTCGACACCACGAAGGACGCACTGCAGAACGCGCCCAAGCTCGATTACGACAAGCTGGACGACTGATTACCCCTGCAGTCGTACACTTGTCTCCCCCGCGCCGAGGCGCGGGGGTTTTCGTGTGGATTATTCCGCGCAGGAGCCGGCGATCCTCGCCCACATCCCCTTGCCTGACCGCATGCCCCTCGCCTATCTTCGGCGCGCAAACCACCAAGGATCGATGCGTGCCCGCCCATAGTCTTTTTTCCCTTTCCGTCAGCGCCGCCCTGTTGTTGAGCGCCCTTCCGTTGTCAGCGCAGTCCGCCGGCTGGAAACCCGCCGAGCAGATAAAGACCTATGCCATCAGCGGTAATTCGGGTGGTGCGCTTTACCAGTCGATCGGCGAGCGCGGCCCCACTGCCGGCGTGCAGGCCATTGCCCACACCACCTTCAAGCTGACATGGCGGCGGGATTACCGCCCGCAGCCGGATGGCGCCTGTATTCTCGCCACAGCAAGGCCCAATCTCACCATCATCTATACCTGGCCAAAAGCGCCAGCCAATCTGCCGCCCGCCGTCGCCGCCAGCTGGAAGACCTTCATTTCCGGCGTGGAAACCCATGAGCGCGTCCATGGCGAACACATCCTCGACATGGTGAAAAAGATCGAAGCCTTCAGCACCGGCCTGAGGGCGGAAAACGATCCCAAATGCCAGAAGGTGCGCGTCGTGCTGCAGCAGCGGCTGGGCGAGCTTTCCAACGAACAGCGCCAGCGCGGCCGCGATTTCGACCGCGACGAGCTTTCCCCGGGCGGACGGGTGCACCAGCTCATTCTCGCCCTCGTCAACGGTCCGTGACGGGCGCTTACTCCGCCGCCTCGCCTTTCAGCAAGGGCTCGGCCAGCATCACGCTTTCCAGCTCGTAGGAATAGCCCTCGAGCATCGTATAGGCCTGTTCGATCGCCTCGATCTGAGCTTCGGCGTTGCGGATCGCTTCAGCGATGGACTGGCTGCGGGCGCGCAGCATGGAACTCAGCACATCGGTTTCCGGCTTGCGGCCAAGACGGTCCATATGTTTGCGAACCCGGGTGCGGTGCCGTTCCAGTTCGAGAATATGGAAACGGCTTTTCAGAATATCATCGGTCAGCTTGCGGCGCATGGCGGCCACGGGGTCGAAACTGCCGGGCTCGCGTTCGTCCAGAATGAACTCATTGACCAGCGTTTCCAGCATCAGCAGGCCCTTCAGGTCCTTGGCGTCGGCAAGCTGCGGATCATAGCCGGTATCGTCGAACACCTTGCGGCGCACCGGATCCTTCAGAAGCTCATAGGCGGTTTGCAGGCGCGCGAACTGCTCGGCATCGCCACCGCTGTCGGGATGGGCGGCCTTGGCCACCTTGCGGTAAGCCGATTTGATCGCCGCCTCGTCGGCATCGCGCTCCACGCCAAGCAAAACATAGGGATCAATCACAAAAACACCTTCAAACGCAAACTGTTACCCGCACACCTGATGCCACCCTCGTAAGGCCTGCGGGTGGATCATAGGCCAAATCCGCCCGGCACGGCACCCCGCCCCGGCGGTTAAACCGGCAAAGCCCACACAAAAGCCTTGCCGCAGGCGGCAGGACGACCGGCGGAAAGCCCTTGAGGCCGAAATTTGTCGGACCCAAGGCGACTATAATGACGGGCAGGACAAAATTGTGGAAAGCGGCGGCAAAATATGCCGCCCCTGCAGCACCGCATTTGCCGCAGCTGGCCCAAAACCATCCTGAAGAAAAGCGTTACCGGCGCGTTTTCAGGAGGTTATGGTGGAACCTCGCCAACGGGTGTAAGCTTGGCTTTTGGATCTTGAGGGAGGACGATCCGATGCCGCAAACCATTACCCAGACCGTCACGGACTACATCCATGCCATGGCCTATGCGGATGAAAGCCTGATGCGTGACGTTTTCGACCCGCGCGCCAGCATCGTCGGAACCTTCGAAGGCGAAATCGAATGGTTATCCCTGGAGGACTTTGTTGACCACATGCGCAAAAGCGAACGTGGCCTCCCCGATCATGATCCCGCTTTCGAAATCATGGGTATCGACAAGGAGGGCGACAGCGCCTCGGTGAAGCTGACGACCCGTTTCGACGGCATGGATTTTTATGAATATTTGTCCCTGCTGGAACGCGACGGCAACTGGTCGATCGTGCACAAGCTTTATCACGTAAAGCCATAGGGATCTTTAAAACCGCCACCCCGCTTTGTGCGCTTCTGCCCGCTCGCGTTCTACTCTCAGCGACGGGCCATAATTGCGATTCTGGTTGCTTTGCCGCTGGAAGAACTAAAACAGATCGCTGTAGATCGCCGTTATCCAGAGCGCGTTAACGAAGAGCCAGACAACACCGAGCCACATGATTTTGCGGCTGCTATCGGTTCTCATTGCCACAACAGCAATCAGCAGGCCGCCGACTATCCTTGCCAGATACCATGGCCCGAGCTGTTCAAAGTGTTCCTTCCCCTTGATGTAGGTGTCCATCAGATCGAAGACGAACGAGGCGGCAAACAAGGCAAAAAACGCATGTCGCCTGCGCACGAAAAAACTTTCCCGCTCGGACAACTCCTGAATATGATCGGGATAGAGCAGCGTCGACATCAAAAAGAAGAGCGACGTGTAAACCAGAACGAAGATGTAGATCCAGAAATTCCAGTTATGGATGAGCCGCAGGGCAAACTCCCACCACCAGAAGTGGACCGCTCCAAGAAGCAGGACAATCGACCAGACGATCTGCGCGTGCATGCGATCGGTTTTTTGCGGCTCCTGCAACCTTCTGGAAAGACCAGACAACACTCTGGTGATTGCAAGGCCGAGGATGAGGCTTACCAATATCCGCAAATGACCGTATGCATCCATTGGAAGCGCCCGCTGTTGCTCAACTTATCGCTGAACAATATGCTTAAACCCGCAGGCTTTACAATCATCCTGAAAGACCGGGCAATAAAGGGGCCTGTCTCGCGCCCCAGACTAAGCGGCAATCCCGTCGCCCTGTTGGGCGAATTGTTGCCGCATCACTGGATCGGCCGACAATCCGAGGCGCCAAGGACATATTCGGCGGGCGCTTACGATCCGCCGTTTTTCTTTTCGTTCTTCGCTTGATCGTGGTGCCACTTAATGGCGAAGAACATGCCCGTGCCTAACACGAGAATCTTGAGCGGAAAGACGACTATAGGGAACCAGTCTACCCAATCCCAATCCATCATTTGCATATTTCCAGGCTGTTACTTGACACTATCTGTCGTGAGGAGCGCTACCTCAAAACTGCTGCTGCAACAACTTCATATGCGCGGTCTTTTTGACGCAGCCCCGCCGGTCCGCTTCATCTGCGGCTGTCGTATCCGCCGCGCCCGCCAATCGAAAAACTTGCTTTCCCTGGCGAAAACCGTGCCCGCGCCCCGCTCGAAATTCTTGTCTTTCTTGCTTGTGGCGTCTTGGTGAATTCATTCGGATAGAACTGGACGCCGAGCGGCTTCACGTCATCATGGCGCAGGGAAACGCGCTGGCGACGGAATGTAAAATGCGCCGCGCAGCCAAATGGATGATTTTGAACGACAAGATAAAACATTGATAAACAATGAGAAAACTGGTGCCCCCGACAAGGTTCGAACTCGTGACCCCCTGATTACAAATCAGGTGCTCTACCAACTGAGCTACAAGGGCAAGCCAGTGCCTTGCCAACTATCAGATTCTGACTTGGTGTAAAGCAAAAACTGTCGGCAGGCCGTCAGTCGGTTGCTTTTCCACACCGCGACGGCCCGCTTGTCCGCATGATCACTATTAAAGCAGAAGGCCCATAAAATAAGCGAAGTATTTACGCGGCGGAGATAGAATGGCCATGAACCATAACCATTCCAGCGAGAATAACGCATCAGATGCGCGCGAGCATACAGAAAATCCAGCTGACAGGCACGATCATCATTGCCGTAAGCTCCATCCTGCTGGCTACCCTTGCCGCGCTGCCCAGCGTCTCCAACTATCTGCGTTACCGGACGAATGCGCAGCAGCTTGGCCGCTTTGAAACCGCGCTCCAGTCCGCCTGGCTGGTTTCGGCAGAGCGCGGTCCTGCCAACAATCTGATGGCGTCGTCTGCCGTGGACGCAAGCCTGGTCGAAGCCCTCGCCGCGGCGCGCAAGGCGACGGACGACAAGTTATCCCAGGTCGAGACCTCCTTCGCCGAGGAAATCAAAGCGCAACCCGGCTTGGCGAAATCGCTTGCCGAAACCCGCCAGAAGCTGGCGGATTCGCGAGAGGCGGTGGACGACGTTGCTGCCCTTTCGCCTGAAGCACGCAGCTACAGCGCCATGGCCAACGCCATTCAGTCGATGTTCAAGGCGGCGGACAGTGTCAACCTGCTTCGCGGCAGGGCGGCACGCGCCATCATAACAAAGACGCCTGATGTGGCGATCGACATCGCCATGACCGGCACGGCCGGCGTGATGCGCGACAGGATCGGCCGCCTCGGTTCCTATGTCATCATGAGCATGCAGGCAAACCGGCAGGACAGGTTAAGCTATCGCGCAAAGTTCGACACCGAGATGCAAAGCCTGATGCTGGTGAAGTCATCATTGTGGAACTATACCGCCGCCTATCTCTCGACCCCGCGTCTGGACACCGCATTTCGTGAGTTTGAGGCCTATTATTTCGGTCAGGCGCTTCGCTATGCGCAGAATACGATTGCCATCGTCGTGCCGTCTGCGCGCCCAAGCGTGCGTGAGTTTTCCGAAAGCTACATTCAGGGCATGCGGTCGTCGGACAAGCTGCGTGACCTCATTCTTGCCGAAACCCGGGCGAGAATCGAAAAGAAGAAGCAGGAAGCGCTCATCTATGGCGCAGCGTCTCTGTTAATCGCCTTCATTGCGGTTCTGGTCCTGCTTCGCCTCACATCGGTCTACAAGACAGCGCTGTTCCAGCCCATGCAGTCCGTCCGGACGCAGATCGCCGCGATAGCGGCAGGCGATCTTTCCGAGGCACACTATAAGGATGGCGTCGCTCCGGAAGTGAAGAAGATGTTCCAGGAACTTGATTTCCTGCGCGAACAGCTTCGCCAGAAAGGAGAAATGGAGGACCAGCAGCGAGCGCTGGCCGAGCAGCTGCGCAAGCTCTCCGAAACCGACGCCCTGACGGGCGTCTTCAATCGCCGCGCACTGGAAAAGGCCGTTCGCACCATCCTCAGCGGCAACGAGCAATGTCCGGCGCTGGGCGTGATGATTGTCGATATCGACCACTTCAAGTCGATCAACGACCGATACGGCCACGCCATGGGCGACCTCGCGCTGCAGAAAACGGCGAGCCTTTTGAAGGGCGCATTGCGCAAGGACGACATTCTTGCCCGATATGGCGGTGAGGAATTCGTCGTTGTGCTGCAGGATGTCAGCCACGCCACGGCGACGGCCACCGCCGACCGCCTTCGCCGCCTGATCGAGGCCCAGATCATCGATGAGCAGAGCGGCCTGTCCCTGACGGCAAGTTTCGGCGTGGTCTGGCAGGAAGCACGTGCGATCAACAGCTGGGACGAGTTGATCGCCATTGCCGACGACCGGCTTTACGAGGCCAAGCGCGCGGGCCGCAACCGGGTCTGGGCAACCTATTTTCCCAAGGTCGCGAACGGCTGAGCGACATTGCCGGCGGCAGGTTTCGCCTCGCCTAGATCAGATCCAGCGTCATGACCACGGGGCAATGATCGGAAGCCTTCGGACGATCCCAACCGGTGCGCGGATAACGTTCGACCTCCTGCCCCGGCGGGAATACCGTCCGGAAAGGCTGTCCATTGCGAATGATTTCGGGCACATGCGTGGCGTTCGTCTCCGCCAGACGCGGCGAAAGCCAGATATAGTCGAGCTGGCACAGATGCTGCTCCTGAGGACCGCGGGAATGATAAAGCGTCCAGCGGTCCATGACGTCACGGCGCATCATCGGATTGACCACGAAATCATCGGCCGTAAAAACATCAAGCGCGCTGCGCTCCTCCTCGATCGGCGCAAAGCTGTAGCCGCTGCGCCGGTCGCCGGAAATCGCAATACGCTCCTGATAGTCGTTCATATCACCGCAGATCGCGAAGTTCTTGTTGCGGCTATTGCCGACACCCCAGCGGTTTTCAATGATGCGGCGAACGGCCATGGCCTCCGCCTCGCGGATCGGCATGGTGGCAAGCCGCGCATCGACCGGATCGCGGGAATTGGTCATGGATTTGAAATGCGTGACGTAGAGCGTCAGCGGTTTGCCGCCGATCCTCAAATCGATTTCCAGACAATCCCGTTTGAAAATCTTGTCGTCGATCTGGTTGGTCGCGGCCAGCGCAGGATTGAAAAGATCGAGATTGCGATAGGTCAGCGCCGCATGGCTCTTCATGTCGACCACCTCGATCTTGTCGCCGTCTCGCGTTTCCTCGCGCATGACGACGGCGACATCGATGCCGCGGCTGTCATTACCCTCGACCAGATATTTCTGCAGGTAGCCATTACCGACCATGCGGTAGAGATAGCCATATTCGAAGGCCTGCAGCGCAGCCATGTTGTCGACTTCCTGCAGGCAGAGAATGTCGGCATCCGCATCCGCGATGGCGAGCGCCGAAAGCTGCCGCGTATCGTCGGTAGACGAGACCATCCGCGCGCTTTCCAGCGCCTGATAGGTTGCCTCATCCCTGATATCGAAAAGCTGGATCGCCCTGTCGCGCCGCGTCTGGTTGCGAAAGCCGGTGAAATCGAAACGGGTGAGGAGATTTTCGATATTGAAGGTGGCAAGTCGAAGCGACATGAATCAATCCTATTGCTGCGGGGAAAGCTTAGCCGGTGTCGCACCGCATCGCCAGTAGCCTAAAACACATCGCGTTTGACCAGATTGGCCCACAGAGGTGCCGTCAGGACTCCATACGCCAGTACATCTTCCATCCTCATTCCTGTGCTTGTCAGAGGAATCCGGCCGACGTGCGTCCGCGCGGCGGGGAGATTCCTTTCAGCCCAAAGACTTGGGCTGGCTGGATCCCTGTAACAAGCACAGGGATGAGGAGACGTCATTTTCAGGCTAAAGCCGCCACGCTGCACGAATGGCGACCGGCAACCGATCACCGATCGCAACCGCTTCCCGTGAATAGGCCCTGATCGCCTGCCCGTCCGGCAGATCGAGACGCAGGGCATAACGCTCGCCCTCGTAAAGAACCGAGGTGACGGTGCAGGTAATCCCCTCAGCATCCCGCACCACATCCTGCGGCCGCACCAGAATATCCATCTGCGACGCTGCTCCGCTCTCCATCGTCGCACGAAGCGCCGGCCAGTCGAGATCCCGCGAAGCGCCTTCCCGCAAGGGTATCGTCAGGATCGCCCCCTGCCCCACCAGAGAACCGACAAGCCTGCCCTCCGGCCGCGCATAAAGCTCCGCCGGCGGCGCGACCTGCAGCAGCTTGCCATGCGACATGACCGCGACATCAGTTGCGAGCGCCATGGCTTCGGCCTGGTCATGGGTAACATAGATCATCGTCGCGCCGGAGCGTGCGTGAAACTCGCGGAAGGTCTCCTCCATCTCCTGCCGCAGATGGCGGTCGAGATTGGCGAGCGGTTCGTCAAGCAGCACCACATCGGGCTCGGTGACGAGGCAGCGGGCGAGCGCCACACGCTGCCGCTGCCCGCCGGACAATTCGGCGGGACGGCGATCAGCAAAGCTTTCGAGGCGAACGGCGGCCAGCGCCTGTCGCACCTTCTCGCGATATTTCTCTCCCGAAATACCGCGCACCTTCAAGGGATAACCGGCATTGTCGGCGACCGACATATGCGGCCACAGCGCATAGGACTGGAACACCATCGCCATGTTGCGCCGCTCCGGCGGCACCATGCTGCCGGCATCGGCCAGCACCCGCTCGCCGAGCAGGATGGAACCATCAGTCGGCTGTTCGAACCCGGCGATCATGCGCAGCACCGTCGTCTTGCCGCAACCGGAAGGTCCGAGCAGCGCCAGGAAACCGCCATCACGCACCGTCAGCGACACATCGTCAACGGCTGGCTTCGATCCCGCACCAAAACTTTTCGACAGGCGGTTGAGAATCAGTTTCGCCACGGGACGACTCCTTTCGGCAGATAGCGCCCCAGAATTTCGAGCAGCAGCATGAGAAAAATCACCATGATGACAACGAGCACCGAAAGCGCCGAGGCGAGATCGAAGCTGCCGCTGTCATCGAGGTTGTAGATGAGGACGCCGAGCGTCTGTGTGCCAGCCGACCACAGCAGCGCCGAGACCGTCAGTTCATTGCAGGCGATCAGAAAAACGAGAATGACGGAAGCGCCTGCCGCCGGCCCGACCAGCGGCAGGATTATATCCTTGAGCCGCCGCCAGAAACCCGCGCCGGACAGCCGCGCCGCCTCTTCCAGCGATGGATCGAATTGCAGGAAGGCGCTGACCATCGGTTTCAGGCTGACCGCAAAGAAGGAGGAGAAATAGGCGAGCAGGATGATCCAGATCGTGCCGTAGAGCGTCACGCCGAGGAGCGGGATCGGGGCCGCGAAAAGCAGCACGAAGGAAACGGAAATAACCACGCCCGGAAGCGCATAGGGAATATCCACCAGCGCCGAGAGCAGGAACATGAAGCGGCTCTTGCCACGCACGAGGAAGTAAGCCGTCAGCACCGTCACCGCCAGCAGGCAAAGTGATGTGGCCGTCGCCAGAAACAGCGAATTACGGAAGGCCGTGCGGGTCACGCTCTGCCGGTAAAGCAGTTCCTCATAGGCATGCAGTGTCGCGGTCTTGAGGCTGAGCGGCACGCCATAGGCGGGCGCGAGCGAACTTGCCACCAGTGCCGCAAGCGGCGCGACCAGCATGAAGAACAACACGAGCCACAGGGCAAGCTCCGCCGGCACCCGCCACCGCGCCAGCCCAAAAGTCGCCGCCTTGCCGGAAAGGCCGATGATGCGATAGTCCCTGCCCTTCATCGCCCGTTCCTGAAGCGCAAGCCCGGCCACGGAGATGATGGCGATCATGGTGGAGAGAATGGCGATATCGCCGAAGGTGCTGGTGCCGAAACTGGCGAAACGGCTATAGATCAGCGTCGGCAGGGTAAAGATCGAGGCGGGAATGCCGAGGATCGCCGGAATGCCGAAATTGCCGACATTGGACACGAATGAAATTGCCGCCCCGGCGATCAATCCCGGTGTCGAAAGCGGCAGGATGATATCGAACAACACACGGCGCGGTGAAGCACCCGAGAGCTTGGCGGCCTCGATACCATCCTGTGGCAAGGCCAGCAGACCCGCGCGCAGCGACAGATAGACGAGCGGCGCATGCTGCACGCCGAGCAACAGCGCGATGCCGGCAGTGGAATAAAGCGGCTGCGGCGATCCCATCGCCGGCGCAAGGCCGATGGCCTTCAAAAGCGTGCTTGACGGGCCGGTCATGCCGATCCACGACAGCGCCGTCACCTGCGGCGGAATCATCATCGGCAGCATGAACAGAAAGCTCAAGATCGACTTGCCGCGTATGTCGCAGAGCGTCAGCGAAAGCGCAAAGGCGCCGCCGATGCCAAGCGAAATCAGCATGCCGAAAAACGAGGTGGAAAGCGTGTTCAGCGCCGCATCCCACAGGGCCGGATCGGCCAGAAGTCGCCATATGTCACCATTGAGTGACGAAATGACGCCGGTATAGGCGAGCCGCCCGAGCGGCAGGGCGCTGAGCGCAAAAACAACGCTGACCACAAAAGGAAACAGCCAGCGCGGCTGGCTGCTTCCATAGGCATTGGAACGGGTCATTCCGCTTTATCAGCCCTTGGAGCCGAAGATATCGGAGAAGGTCTTCAGGTCCTGTTCGGAGTTCTTCAACGCATCGGCGGCGTTGAGCGGCAGAACCTTGAGCTTGTCGCGGGCCGGGAAACCTTCCGGCATGCCGGCGTCGGCGCGCGCGGGAATGTAACCGAGCTTGACGAAGCCCTGCTGGCCCTTTTCGGAAAGCACGTAGTCAACGAACTTCTTCGCCGCTTCCTCGTGCTTGGTGCCCTTGATGATCGCGACCGGCTCGGTGACAGCAGAAACGCCCTCTTCCGGGAAGACGAACTCGACCGGCGCGCCCTTGGCCTTTTCGCGGATCGGCATGTAATCGACAACCACGCCATAGGCCTTCTCGCCCGATGCGACGGACTTCAGGACCGCGCCGTTGCCGCCGCCGGCAATGGCTTCATTGGCCTTCAGCTGCTTGTAATAATCCCAGCCGAGGTCCTTAACGGCGGCGATCGTCTGCGCATGGATCAGCGCGGCACCCGAGGTCAGCGGGCTCGGCATCGTCACGAGACCCTTGGCTTCCGCCTTCGCCAGATCCTTCCAGCTGGTCGGCTTCATCGCGGCAGCGGTATTATACATGATGCCTGTCGTGATGAGCTTGGTGGAATAATAGAAGCCATCCGCATCATAGAGCGAGGCATCGATATTCTTGGCTTCCGGGGACTTGTGAGCCAGAAGCTGGCCGGCCTGCTTCATGCGCTCCAGCGTTACCGTGTCGGCGATCAGCAGTACGTCGGCAACCGGATTGCCGGCATTGATCTCGGCCATCAGCTTGGCCATGATCTTCGGCGTCCCGTCACGCACCCATTCAACTTCGAGACCCGGATTGGCGGCCTTGAAACCATCAACGGTCGCCTGCGCGTCCTCGTTCGGCTGGCTGGTATAAAGCACCAGATCGGCGGCATTGGCGGCTGTGGCGATGAAGCCGAGCGATACGATGGCGGTGAAAGCGGAGAGCAGCGTTTTCATGGATCCAGTCCCTGTTGTTCGGTGGGACCGCTAAAACATGATTGCATAACATGTATGTGACAGGCAGGATTTTAGAGGTGTAATCCCTAGGGTTCGTCGGGATTGAGAGTAACAATGCTCCTTGGCGCTTGCGGCTTACCCCCCCTCTGTCCTGCCGGGCATCTCCCCCTCAAGGGGGGAGATCGATTTGCGGCAAGGTTTCGCCTATCTCAACGCTTTAGAATGAAGTGGCACGAGAGCGTCTTGCCGATCTCCCCCCTTGAGGGGGAGATGCCCGGCAGGGCAGAGGGGGGGGAAGCCGCAACCTCTGTAACTGCCGGAAAGTCACTCAAATCGCCGGAACCACCTCGCCCGTAGTTGCCTGCGCGGTCGCGATCAACCGCCCAAGCCGCTTCATGCCTTCCTCGATCATCGCCTCGTTGGCGCAGGAGAAGCTGATACGCAGCGTATTCGTGCCGGAACCATCCGCAAAGAAAGCGCGGCCAGGAACGAAGGCGACCTTTTCCGTGGCGATGGACTTCGCCAGAAGTGCGGCGCCATCCATGCCTTCCGGCAAGGTAACCCAGATGAACATGCCACCCTCGGGCTTGGTCCAGCGCGTGCCCTTCGGCATGTACCTGTCAAGCGCGGCCAGCATCGCATCACGGCGGGCGCTGTAAGCAGCCTTGATCTTGGCAACCTGTTTGTCGAAGCCGCGCGAGGCGACCCGTTCGATGGCGATCTGGTTGATTGTCGAGGAATGCAGGTCGGCGGCCTGCTTCATCAGCACCAGCTTGCGGATAACAGGCGCAGACGCGACGATGTAGCCGACGCGAAGGCCGGGTGCAAGCGTCTTGGAGAAACTGCCGCAATAGATGGTGCGGGTATTCTCGATGCCGCCCGAGCGGGCGATATCCAGCGCCATGATCGGCGGAACCGCTTCACCATCGTAACGCAGCGACTGGTAAGCGGCGTCTTCGATGACGGCGATGTCAAGCTCGTCGGCCAGCGCCAGAACCTTTTCGCGGCCGGCCAGATCGACGGTTTCCCCGGTCGGATTGGAGAAATCGGCCGAAAGATAAGCGAACTTCACCGCGCCGCCGAGCTTGGCCGCGGTTTCGCGGTATGCCTCGGGCGTGCGGTTGCCGCCGGGGTTCAGCTGGTCGTAATTCGGCTCATAGGCGTTGAAGGCGGAAAGGGCGCCGAGATAGGTCGGCCAGGTCACCAGCGCCGTATCCTTCGGCGACAGGAACAGCTTGCCGAGATAATCGAGACCCTGCTGCGAACCGGAAACGATGAAGACGTTATCGGCAGTGCATTCGATGCCGATCTCGGCCATCTCGCCCGCCAGCCACTCGCGCAGCGGCTTGTAGCCTTCACTCACAGAGTATTGCAGCGCTGCATTGACCTGCGCGCCGGAAAAAATTTCCGCGTAAGCCTGCTGGAATTCCTCTGCGGGGAAAAGAGCCGGATCCGGAATGCCGCCGGCAAAGGAGATGATATCGGGCTGCTCGAGCAGCTTCAGCAGCTCGCGAATTTCAGACGCTTTCATGCGCGAAGAGCGCGTGGCGAAAATTTGTTCCCAATCAAGCATGGGTACGTTTCCTCTTGTGTCGTTTTTATGCGTGCATCTTTACAGAAATGTCGATACGTCAGCAATACTGACTTATCAGTTTTTCGAATTATTTCTGCCTCCCTGCACATTGTCCGCAACCGGCCCCTCTTGAGGCCCGATTTTGCGGACAAAGCCAAATACACCCTTGCGCAAAGCTTCACAATCACACCTTTGCGATTGACGCGACATGGTTTTCCGGCTGGATTGCGCGCGCGCCGCAACGCGGCGAAAGCATCATGGGAGTTTGACGACATGCTGAAAAATATCGACCCGGCGCTGAACGCCGACGTTCTGCACGCGCTGCGCGCCATGGGTCACGGCGATACGCTGGTGATCTCCGACACCAACTTCCCTTCCGATTCGGTTGCCCGCCAGACGACTGTCGGCAAGGTGCTGCATATCGACAATGTCTCTGCAGCCCGCGCCATGAAAGCCATCCTGTCCGTCCTGCCGCTCGACACGCCGCTGCAGCCCTCGGTCGGCCGCATGGAAGTGATGGGCGCGCCCGATAAGCTGGAGCCGGTGCAGGCCGAGGTGCAGAAGGAAATCGACGCGGCGGAAGGAAAATCCGCCCCCATGTACGGCATCGAACGCTTCGCCTTCTACGAAAAAGCCAAACAGGCCTATTGCGTCATCACAACAGGCGAAACCCGGTTCTATGGCTGCTTCCTGCTGACGAAGGGTGTCATTCCGCCGGCCGAATAAGGCCGGGAACCGGAAAATTCGCCAGCCGCCGGCCTTCATGACAATTTCAAGTTGTTGTGGCAAAAACTTCCACTAGGCTTGAAAAACCAACCGGAGGTGTGCGGATCATGACCCAATATGTCCTGGCGTTCTGGAATGTCGAAAACCTGTTTGCGCCGGAGGGCTATCCGGCGCGCGAGCCGTGGATTGCCGAGCGGCTGAAGAACGATCTGAAAGGCTGGACAGAGGACCTGTTCAGGACCAAGGTCAGGCAGCTCGGTCTGATCATAAGTCAGATCGGCGGTGCGGGACCGGATCTGCTCGGTGTGTGCGAAGTCGAGAACCGTTTCGTGCTGGAGACGCTGGCGGAACATCTGAACGACCTCATGCCCACGCGCGCCTATCGCGTCGTGCACGCCGATTCCAGCAAGGACCAGCGCGGCATCGACACCGCCTTCATCTACGACAGCAAAAAGCTGCTGATCAACGAAAACGAGATTTTCAGCCATTTCGTGATGCGCCGCACCGGCACGCGCGACATTACCCAATGCACCTTCATCACCAGGGGCGGCCGCCAGCTTATCGCGCTCTCCAATCACTGGCCGTCGCGCTCGGGTGGCGCGGTGGAAAGCGCCGGTTTTCGCATGACCGCCGGTGAAACGCTGGGTTACTGGCACCAGCGGATCAGGGAAGAGAAAGGCAACGACATCGCCGTCATCGCTTTCGGCGATTTCAACGACGACCCTTCCGATGCATCGCTGCGCTATCACGCCAATTCCACCCGCGAGCGCGACGATGTCGAAAGCTCGCAATCGGCCATGTTCTACAATCTCACCTGGAATTATCTGCGCCAGCCGGTGGTGGATTCCGTCGGCACGGCAAGAACGATCTACGGCACGCTCTATTTTAACGGAGATGCCAATATCTTCGATCAGATCCTCGTCTCCCGATCACTTCTGAGCGGCAGCAGCGGCTTCAAGGTGCACGAGGAAACCGCGAAAATCGAAGCGATTGCCGCCATGGTCAGCCATAGCAAGAACGAGGGACCGATCCGCTTCGGTCTTTCGAAAGGCGATGCGGTCAAAAACGTCAATCTCGGCGGATTTTCCGATCACTTCCCGGTTTCGGTGGTTATCGAGGAAGACGACGCGATCGTGTGACCGGGAGCCCTCTCAGCCGGACAATACAGAAAAGGCCGGAGCTTTCGCCCCGGCCTTCCAATCTTCCACCAGCAATGAAGCTTAGTTGACAGCCTTGTCGACCAGCTTGTTCTTGCCGATCCAGGGCATCATGCCGCGCAGCTTTGCGCCGACTTCTTCGATCTGGTGGGCGTCGTTGTTGCGACGGATACCCTTGAAGCGGGCGCCGCCGGCCTTCCATTCCTGCATCCACTCGGAGGTGAACTTGCCAGTCTGGATGTCGTGCAGAACGCGCTTCATTTCAGCCTTGGTGTCGGCGGTGATGATGCGCGGACCGGTGACGTATTCGCCCCACTCGGCCGTGTTGGAGATCGAGTAGTTCATGTTGGCGATGCCGCCTTCATAGATCAGGTCAACGATCAGCTTCACTTCGTGCAGGCACTCGAAATAGGCCATCTCAGGTGCGTAACCGGCTTCGACCAGCGTTTCGAAACCGGCGCGGATGAGCTCGACGAGACCGCCACACAGAACGACCTGTTCGCCGAAGAGGTCGGTTTCGCACTCTTCCTTGAAGTTGGTTTCGATGATGCCCGAACGGCCGCCGCCAACGCCGCAGGCGTAGGAGAGAGCGAGTTCAAGCGCATTGCCGGAAGCGTTCTGGTGAACGGCAACGAGGCAGGGAACGCCGCCGCCCTTCTGGTATTCGCCGCGAACCGTGTGGCCGGGGCCCTTCGGTGCGATCATGACGACGTCGAGCGATGCCTTCGGCTCGATGAGGCCGAAGTGAACGTTAAGGCCGTGTGCGAAAGCGATGGCTGCGCCGTCACGGATGTTGCCGGCGATGTCGGCCTTGTAGATGTCAGCCTGGAGTTCGTCCGGCGTTGCCATCATCAGGAGGTCGCCCCACTTGGCGGCTTCGGCAACGGTCATGACCTTGAAGCCGTCGGCTTCGGCCTTCTTGACGGTCGGCGAACCGGCCTTCAGAGCGATGACGACGTTCTTGGCGCCGGAATCCTTGAGGTTCAGCGCATGGGCGCGGCCCTGGGAGCCGTAACCGACGATGACGACATTCTTGGACTTGATGAGATTGAGATCGGCATCACGATCATAATAAACGCGCATTTTATGGTCCTTCCCTAATGCTTGTCTCTCAGTTGTCTGAACCGGAATCTCAGGCGGGTTTGCCGCTGAGTTCCGAATGTACCTTTTCCGTGCCGTAGAGGGTCAGAAAGGCGACGACCGCCTTCTTCGCCCGGGCGGAAAAATCCTTGTCCGGCGCCTCGCCCAGCAGCATGCGCACATGCAGATCCGAAACGATGAGACCGTAAAAACTGCGATATGCCTCCTCGGCATCATCGAAACGCAGGTAACCCGAACGGCGACCCGCCTCGATCAGCCCGCGGGCGCGGCGGTCGATCTGGCGACGGCCGCGTTCCAGGAGCAGATCGCCGAGCTTCGAACCGTCACGGCTCGCCTGCCCTATCGCCAGACGGTTGAGCGCCAGCGACACGTCGCCCGCCAGCACATCAAGCAGATCATGCGCGAAAACCTCGAGGTGATCGGCAAGCTGCGGCGCAGACACGCGGTCGCCCGCCTTTTCGAAGGTGCGGACCTTGCTCTGCTGAAAGGTGATCATTGCTGCCAGCAGGCCGTCACGATCACCGAACCACTTGTAGAGGCTTTCCTTGGAACAGTTGGCCGCACGCGCCAGACCGGATGTGGTAAGCGCTTTCTCGCCGCCCTCGACCAATAGACGCAATGCCTGATCCAGAACGGCGTTCTGGCGCGGCGAAAATTCCTGCGCTGTGATCGGGTCGGAAGCCAAGTCTTTTCCACTCCAGGGGCTCGATTAATGTACCGTACGGTACGGTTCGAGCGCCATTTAAGCGGAGGCAGCTGTCCGGTCAAGCGGATTCTTGAGAGGAGGACGAAAATTGACGCGCTGTTGCGCAGTGTGAATGGGAGCGGGGGCTCCAGGGGGTTATGCGTTCGTAGCGTGTCCGATGGCGCGTGGGACTTACCCCCCTCTGCCCTGCCGGGCATCTCCCCCACAGGTGGGGAGATCGATATGCGGCTAAGCTTCGCCCATCGCAATGGTAGAGAATGAAGCGACGCCAAAGCCGCTTGCCGATCTCCCTCCTTGTGGGGGAGATGCCCGGCAGGGCAGAGGGGGGTAAGTCCGACGCGCCATCGACCCGCTATGAATGGACAGTCCCTTCTACCCCGCCACAATTTCACGCGAGGCATCGACATCACGCGACGGCGACAGCCCGTAGAAGCGGCTATATTCGCGGCTGAACTGCGAAGGGCTCTGATAACCGACGCGGTGGCCGGCGGTGCCCGCATCCAGCCGCTCCAGCAGCATCAGCCGGCGCGCCTCATGCAACCGCAGCTGCTTCTGGTACTGGACCGGCGTCATGGCCGTGATCGTCTTGAAATGCTGATGGAAGGAGGACACGCTCATGCCGATATGCTCCGCAAGATCCTCGATGCGAAGCTGTCGTGCGAAATTCTCCCGCAGCCAGGCGATGGCGCGGGCGATGCGGTTCCCGTGGCTTCCGGCTGCGATGATGTTCATAAGCTGCCCGCCGGCCGGTCCGGTCAAGATGCGGTAGAGGATTTCCTGCTCGATCAGCGGCGCCATGGCCGCAATGTCCGCCGGACGATCGAGCAGGCGTAGCAATCGGATGGCCGCATCGAGAAGTTCCGGCGTGGCGGTATTGACCACAATGCCGCGCTGCGCATTTGCCGGCTCGGCAGGCGGATCGATGGGCACACGCCGCATGAGATCGAGCAGCTTGTCACTGTCGATGGCAAGCGCGATGCAGAAATGCGGCACCTCCCTGCTCGCTTCCACCACCCGCCAGGCTACCGGCAGATCAAGCGAGGTCAGGAGATAATCCCCCGCGCCGTAGTTGATGGTGTCCGTTCCCAGTTGAACGCTTTTCGAACCCTGGATCACCATGGCGAGACAGGGGCGATAGCTGCCATGGCATGGGGCGCTCGGCGTCGTGCGCCGGCTGATGCCGAGAGAGTCGATTGCCGTCTGCACCTCGCCATCCTGGGCGGCATGCCGCGCGGCAATGGAGGCGATCTCCTGATAGACATTGAACGGCAAGGACATAGGGGAAATCCCTTAACTGAAGGAAGAGATGTGTCTGATGCCTTTTATCTAGAAAGCCTCTTGGCCCAAGCAAAGGGCGCATCACCATATTTTTGCAGGATCGTGCAAAAAGCTCGGAGGATCGCTCTAACGCCGCGTCCCGCTTCCATCGCATATTCCGTCGTCCCCAACCCCCGAAAGGATATTCAGATGGCTATTGCTAGAGGTTACGCTGCGACCGACGCGTCGAAGCCGCTTACCCCGTTCACCTTCGAACGCCGCGAGCCGAATGATGACGACGTCGTCATCGACATCAAATATGCCGGCATCTGCCACTCGGACATCCACACCGTCCGCAACGAATGGAAGAACGCCGTCTACCCCATCGTTCCCGGCCATGAGATTGCCGGCGTTGTGAAAGCCGTCGGCTCCAAGGTCACGAAGTTCAAGGTCGGCGACCATGTCGGCGTCGGCTGCTTCGTCGATTCCTGCGTCGGCTGCGCCACCCGCGATCTCGACAATGAGCAGTACATGCCGGGTCTCGTACAAACCTATAATTCCGTCGAACGCGACGGCAAGACAGCCACGCAGGGCGGTTATTCCGACCATATCGTCGTGCGGGAAGACTACGTTCTCGCCATTCCCGACAACCTGCCGCTTGACGCCTCCGCTCCCCTGCTCTGCGCCGGCATCACGCTTTACTCGCCGCTTCGGAACTGGAATGCCGGCCCCGGCAAGAAGGTCGCAATTGTAGGCATGGGCGGTCTTGGCCATATGGGCGTGAAGATCGGTTCGGCCATGGGTGCGGATATCACCGTCCTGTCGCAGTCGCTGTCCAAGAAGGAAGACGGCCTCAAGCTTGGTGCGAAGGAATATTACGCCACCAGCGATGCCTCGACCTTCGAAAAGCTCGCTGGCACCTTCGACCTGATCCTCTGCACCGTTTCGGCCGAAATTGACTGGAATGCCTATCTCAACCTGCTGAAGGTCAACGGCACCATGGTTTTGCTCGGCGTGCCGGAACATGCGATCCCGGTCCACGCCTTCTCGGTCATCCCCGGCCGCCGTTCGCTGGCCGGCTCGATGATCGGCTCGATCAAGGAAACCCAGGAAATGCTGGATTTCTGCGGCAAGCACGACATCGTATCGGAAATCGAAAAGATCGATATCAAGGACGTCAATGAAGCCTATGAGCGCGTGCTGAAGAGCGATGTACGTTACCGCTTCGTCATCGACATGGCGTCGCTCGACGCTTGAGCGTTGGACTAGGCAAACACGCTACATCCGTACTCCGTCACCCCGGACTAGATTCGGGGTCCAGCGCGATCAAATCTTTGATCGCAAAAGACTCTCCCACGGCGCAGACGCGCCGTGGATGGATGCCGGATCTAGTCCGGCATGACGGAGGAGAGGTTTGGCGCGCCTACAGAAGCACGAGGGCGGGAAGCACGGCTCCCCGCCCTTTCCCCCCTCTGCCTCACGCCTCATCCTTCAGCGTCTCTTTCTGGGTAATCAACCGCGCGCTGTGCTGGCCGCTCAAATAGATCCACAGCCAGCTCCACGCCACCGCCAGCCGCGACCGCGTTCCGATCAGGAAGTAGATGTGGGCAAGCCCCCAGATCCACCACGCGAGCACGCCCTTGAGCTTGAACCGACCGAAATCGATCACCGCCGCGCGTTTGCCGATGGTCGCCAGATTGCCCTGATGGCTGTAGCGGAAGGGTGCAGGCAATGGCTTGCCGTCAAGCCGCGCCTTGATGACCTTCGCCACATAGGCGCCCTGTTGTTTTGCCGCAGGCGCAATGCCCGGCACCGGCTTACCGTTCTCCTGATTGACGGCGGCCGTATCACCGATGACGAAGATGTCAGCATCATCTTCCAGATTGAGATGAGGCCCAACAATGGCGCGTCCTGCCCTGTCGGCGGCGGCATTGAGCCACTTCGCGGCGGGTGATGCCTGCACCCCGGCGGCCCAGACCACGGTGCGGCAGGGATAATAGGTCTCGCCCACCGTCACACCGTCGTCGCTGCAGGCCGTCACGGGTGTTCCGAGCAGAACCTCGACGCCGAGCTTTTCGAGCGCCTCTTTGGCATAGGCTGACAGGTCTTCCGTGAAGACCGGCAGGACGCGAGGGCCGGCCTCTACGAGCAGCACCCGGGTCTTTCGGGTATCCACATTGCGGAATTCCGGCGGCAGCGCCTTGTGGGCCAGCTCGGCGATCATGCCTGCCATTTCCACGCCCGTCGGGCCCGCTCCGATGATGACGAAGGTCAGCAGCGCCTGCCGTTCCTCTTCACTGGTCGCCAGTTCGGCCCGTTCGAAGGCCAGCAGCAGGCGGCGGCGAATTGTCGTTGCATCTTCAAGCGTCTTGAGGCCGGGGGCGGACCGCTCCCACTCGTCACGGCCAAAATAGGCGTGGCGCGCGCCGGTGGCCAGCACCAGCGTATCGAAGCCGATCACCTGACCAGAACTCAAATGCACGGTCCGCGCGGCCCGATCTATGCCATTCACCTCCGCAAGCAGGGTCGTCACCTCCTTGCGGTCGCGGTAGAGATGGCGGATAGGCCAGGCGATTTCGGATGTCGCGAGAGCCGTCGTCGCAACCTGATAAAGCAATGGCTGGAACAGGTGATGATTACGACGATCTATCAATGTAATACGGACAGGGGCCCCCTCCAGCCCGTGTACCAGTTGCAAACCGCCGAAGCCTCCACCCACGACGACAACATGATGTTCTTGCATATGTCTCTGCCTTCAAAAGCTCGCGCACGGAGCATGCGCCAGCCAACTATAGGCAAAAAAATTGACTTTGGTTATGAAATAGCCTGACCGCAGGCACGGCAAAAACGCCGGACTGTTTCAGCCATGCCATATTCCAGCGCATCCGCCGTCAGCCCGTGACCGATGGAAACCTCGGCCAGATAAGGGATACGTTTCATCAGCTTTGGCAGGTTCTCGACAATCAGGTCATGGCCGGCATTGACGGCAAGCCCGAGCGCCGCAGCATGGTCCGCCGTCTGTCCGAGCTTTTCAAGAAGCGCGTCGCCCTTTTGCGGATCGTCAAAGCAGCCGCCATAGGGGCCGGTGTAGAGTTCGATACGCGCCGCCCCCGTTTCGGCCGCCAGCTCCACCGGCTCGCGCTCGCCATCGCCATCGGCAAAAAGCGAGACGCGCATGCCGCCAGCCTTCAGGCGTCCCACCACTTCCTTCAGGAAAACACCATGCTTGCGGAAATCCCAGCCGTGGTCGGACGTCGCCTGCGACGGGTCATCAG
Organism: Agrobacterium sp. LAD9; assembly: GCF_003031125.1. Lineage (NCBI taxonomy): Bacteria > Pseudomonadati > Pseudomonadota > Alphaproteobacteria > Hyphomicrobiales > Rhizobiaceae > Agrobacterium > Agrobacterium sp. LAD9. Next base: position 83,338 of record NZ_PHGS01000009.1, read on the forward strand.
GCACCAGCGTCACCTGTTCCGGCTGCGTCTTCTCGCAAAGGACAAGGAAATCCTCGGTCGGATAACCTTCGATGTTGAATTCCGCGCCGGGGAAACGGTCGTCGATCAGCGCACGCAGAACCGGCAGATCGGAAAAGCGGATATGGCGCTGGTCCGGCCGCGGGTGTACAGTCAGCCCGCTTGCCCCCGCCTCCAATGCAATATGCCCGAAATGCGCGACATCCGGCCACGGAAGATCGCGACGGTTGCGTAACATGGCAATTGCGTTCAGATTGACAGAAAGTTTTGCGGGCATGACATCGGGGCTCCGGTTCGGAATTGACATCCTGTTTCACGCAGGTTGAGGCCAATCGCAAGGAGGCCGGCAAATTTTTTATTATTGCGGGAACGAAAATAGGCAATACACGTTACGGTTCTGATGTAGCGTTTGGCATGAGGTCTTGATCGGAAAATATGTCCGTCTTGGGGGAACAAGCAACGGACACCTTTAAAAAGGCAGGCACACTGTCAAAAAGCGCGAAGGGGGAGACAATGCAGGATGGCCGGATGCCGTTCGACAGTCACGGCGACGAGGACAAACCCAATCTAAGGATCAGCAGCTTTCTACCGGATGTAAGCCTGCCCTCCTCCCTGCCCGCGGAACCCGTCCCCATCGCCGACATGGCCAATATCTTCGGGGTGACTCACCGGACGCTGCATTTCTACGAGGAAAAGGCGCTGCTGACCTCCAGGCGCATCGGCCAGATGCGGGTCTATACCCACCGCAACGTCCAGCGCATGGCGGTCATCAACGTCTGCCGCGAAGTGGGTATTTCCGTCGCCGCCATTACCGAGATCATGGAAAAATTCGTCCGTTCGCTCTCGCAGGGCGAGGCGGACGACATATTCCACGCCGCGCTGCGGCAGCGGAAGCGGGAATTGACGGCCGAGCTTTCCACCCTTCAGCGCCAGGCCCAGCAGATCGAGGAGTTGCTGGTCGCCGACGCGGAAGCAGACGGCATGGATGGCGCGGAACGGGCGCCGGCAAAGGACATAGCCCTTACCGACACCGAGCGAAAATGTCTGGAACTGATGGCGGAGGGTTATGCACCGGTGCGCCTCGCCCGCGCCCTTGGTCTTTCTGGCACCGATCTCAATGTTCTCGAGGCAAAGATCATCGGCAAGTTCAACGCCAGCAACCGTTTTCAGGCGGTCGCCAAGGCGGTTCTTCTCGGCGTCATCCGCGCCTGATCACGATCAGCGAACGATTGTCAGGGTCTCTGCCGCACGGGTGATGGCGGTGTAGAGCCACCTCTCGCGCGAGTCCCGGAAGGCATAGCTCTCGTCGAAGAGAACCACGTTGTTCCACTGCGAACCCTGCGCCTTGTGCACGGTCAGCGCATAGCCGAAATCGAACTCGTCATACCGCTTGCGCGTGGACCACGGAATTTCCGTCTCCACATCCTCGAAGGCCGCCTTCAGCAATTTGATCTTGGCGGCGCCGCGATCCATATCGTCGTCTTCGGGCCGGATCATCAGGTTGATGCCGGGCTTCACCGTCTCGCGCGATGAGCTCATCACCTGCCAGAGCGAGCCGTTCAGCAGGCCCTTGGCGGGATCGTTCCGGAGGCAGACCAGCTTGTCACCGGATTGCGGGTAATCGGCGGTAAAACCCTTCAGCTCGCGAAGCCGCTGATTGTAGCGGCGGCGGGTACGGTTGGTGCCGACGAGTACCTGATCGGCATCGAGCACCAGCGACTGCGTCACCTCCGACTTGGAAATCACCTGCGCGGAACCATAATCGCCGCGCATGATTTCCCGGCCTTCCCGCACATCCATGGCAAGATGGATGATCGGATTGTCCTTGGCCTGCCGATGAATCTCCGACAGCAGATAATCCGGCTCCTGCTCGGTAAAGAAGCCGCCGCCCGAAACCGGCGGCAGCTGCCCGGGATCGCCGAGCACGAGGATCGGCGTGCCGAAGCTCATCAGGTCCTTGCCGAGCTGCTCGTCCACCATCGAACATTCATCAATGATGATGAGCGCCGCCTTGGCGAGCGGGCTCTGGCGGTTGATGGAGAACATCGGCGCAATCGAAGTCTTGCCGGTTTCCTCGTCTTCGACAGTTTCTTCACCGCGCGGGCGGTAGATCAGCGAATGGATGGTGCGGGCATTGGTTGCACCACGCGAACGCAGCACCTGCGCCGCCTTGCCGGTGAAGGCCGCAAACAGCACCTCGCCATCGACATTTTCCGCGAAATGTTTGGCAAGCGTCGTCTTGCCCGTTCCGGCATAACCGAACAGCCGGAAAACCGGTGTGCGGCCTTCCTTCAGCCAGCGGGAAACAGCCTTGAGCGCTTCGTCCTGTTGCGGTGAAAATAACATGCGCCCTCATCGCAGGATTCGAGCGTGGTGCGCAACAGAAAAAGAACGAAAGATGAATCGCCTGACGAGAATGACGGCCTCAATGGGCCGCCTGCTTCTCAACGAGTGCCGCCAATTGCTCCGCAACCGTATTCCAGCCATCGAAGAACCCCATCTCCGCGTGCCTGTTGCGATCCTCAAGATTGTTGTGCATGGCGTAAGCCACATATTCCATACCGTCGGGATGATCGCGAAACGTCATCACGGCCGTGAGGAACGGCTGGGCGGAGGGGCGAAAACCCGCGGTCAGCGCATCGGTGAAAACCAGACGCTCCTCATGATCCACCGCCAAAAAACATCCTTTGACATGCGGACCGAAGGCCGCGCCATCCTCGCTATACCGCGTTTCGAAGGCACCGCCGGGATGAAGCTCCATTTTATCGACACGGCATTGGCCGGGATGCGGCACCCACCATTGTTCAAGACTGGGCCTGTCCGTCCAGGCATTCCAGACGAGCCGACGCGACGCCCTTATGATGCGTGAAATCTTCAGGTCGAGATCGGGATTGAAAGTGTCGGTCATCGGTCATTCTCCCCTTTGCTGGACATCCTGTCCTGTTGTGCCATGACAAGCTGTTCGAGCCGGTCGGTGCGGCCTTCCCAGATGGCGCGCTGTTGCGAAAGCCAGCCATCGAGCATGGAAAACCGCTGCTTCTCCAGGGAGCAGAACCGGACACGCCCCTGCTTGCGCGTCACGATCAGCCCCGCCTCTTCCAGCTGGCGGATATGTTTCATGAAGGATGGCAGGGCCATGTCGAAGGGTTCGGCCAGCGTTCCGATGCTCGCCTCCCCGCCGCCCAGCCTCAGGATCACCGCCCTGCGGGTCGGATCGGCAAGAGACTGGAAGATATCGTTGAGTGCATCTGAATAGTTTTCCATAAGGCTAACTATCACATCAAAACACTTAGCTCAATGGATAAGTTTAAAAATGCGTCGAGACAGGGAATAATCCGTCAGGTTGCGGTGTCTCTTGATGTGCTGGCGGCAGAGGCCGCCCGAACCAAGGAGGATATGTCCATGAAGATCCGCTTTATCGTTCCCGCCCTCGTTCTGGCTTTTGCCGGAACGGCCTATGCCGCCCCTGCGGTCGAAACGGTCAAGACCGCCAAAGGCGACGTGCTGGCGGGCGAAAAAGGCATGACGCTCTACACTTTCAAGAACGACAAGAAGGGCGTATCCAATTGTTATGACAAATGCGCGGTAAACTGGCCGCCGTTTTTCGCAGCCGCCAGCGACAAGGCCGAGGGCGCCTATTCCCTCGTGAAGCGCAAGGATGGCAAGATGCAGTGGGCAAAGGATGGCATGCCGCTTTATTACTGGGTCAAGGATACCAAGAAGGGCGATGCCACCGGTGATGGTGTGAACGGTGTATGGGATGCCGCAAAACCCTGATGGCATGAATGGCGAAAAGCGGGGGAACCATTCCCCCGCAGCCGGCAGCTTCGAAACGGAGATGCTGGCGCTGATACCCATGCTGCGCCGTTATTCCCGCAGCCTTTCCCGTTCTGACGCCGATGGCGAGGACCTCTTGCAGGACTGCGTGGAAAAGGCGCTGGCCAATCAAAGGCAATGGCGCGGAACAGGTTTAAAAACATGGGCTTACACGATAATGACGAATCTTTATCGTAACCGCCACCGCGCCGAGAAACGTCACCCGTCCGAAAGCCTCGACGGCCATGAGACCATCGCCGGCGCGGAGACGCTCTCCGACACGCTGGAGAATGACCGCCTGCACGGCGCGCTCGCCCTTCTTTCGCCCGACATGCGCGCGGTGCTGATGCTGGTGACGGTGGAGGGCTACAGCTATCAGGAGGCGGCCGAGACACTATCGATCCCGCTCGGCACCGTCATGTCCAGACTGTCCCGCGCCCGCGAAACCCTTCGCCAGCACCTGGCGGCGGATAATATCATACCCCTGCGGAGACCACGATGAAACGGCCCGACGCCATAACCGAAGACGACCTGCACGCCTATGTCGACGGACTTCTTTCCGACGACGACCGCGCGGCTGTCGAGGCCTGGCTGGCGGAAAGGCCGGAAGAGCAGGCCCGCGTGGAGGAATGGAGAAAACAGGCCGATATTCTGCGCAATGCCTTCGCCTCCTATGCCGCCGCACATCCGCATGACGCATCGATGCTCAGCCCGCAAAAGGGGGAGCGCGCATGGCGGGTAAAACCGGTTCTCCTGCAAACAGCGGCCGCCCTTTTGATCTTCGTGGCGGGTGCTGCGGCCGGCAGGCTTCTGCCGCCGTCTTTTTCCACGCCGCAGGACGTGACCCTGGCGTCGCTGACGACGGATATTCCGGCACAGGCGAAATCCGCCTATCTCATCTATGCGAGCGAGGTGCGCCATCCCGTTGAAGTCGGCGCCGGAGAGCAGCAGCATCTCGCGACATGGCTCGGCAAACGGCTCGGCTACCCCTTCACCATCCCCGATCTCTCGAGGATCGGATATGACCTCGTCGGCGGGCGTCTTATCCCCGTCAGCGGCAAGCCGGGCGCGATGCTGATGTATCAGGACAAGACCGGCCGCAGGGTGACGGTGCTGATCGGCCACAACGAGGAAAACCGCACCACCAGCTTCCGCATGGCCAGCGCCGACGGTATCGAGACCTTCTACTGGATCGACAACGAACTGGGTTACGCCGTGTCCGCCGAACTGACGCGCGACGAGGTGCAGGCGATCGCCGAGGAATGTTACCGGCAGTTTCCGACGTAAGGGCTGTTATTTCAACATCGGCCAGAGGCTGATGACGAGAAGCACGGCCATGGTGATATTGAACCATTTGAGCCGGACCGGCACAGCGAGCCAGTCGCGCAAGGCGGAGCCGAAGCCGGCCCAGGTCGAAACGCTGGGAAGATTGACCGCGGCGAAGGCCACGCCGACGACAAGGACGGTGAAGAAATATTGCCGCTCATCCGTATAGGTCGCCATCGCCGTCACCGCCATTACCCAGGCCTTGGGATTGACCCACTGAAAGGCGGCGGCAGCAATGAAACTCATCGGCGCCGATGCGGCCGAACCTTCGCTGAGGCTGCGGGAAGTACCGATCTTCCATGCGATCCAGACGAGATAGAGACCACCTGCGAATTTCAGGCCGGTGTAAAGCACGGGCACCGAATGCAGCAACGCGCCGAGACCGAAGCCGACCCCGATCAGCAGCGACAGGAACCCTGCGCCGATGCCCAGCATATGCGGGATGGTGCGGCGGAATCCGAAATTCACGCCTGACGCAAACAGCATCATATTGTTCGGGCCTGGTGTGATGGAGGTGGTGAAGGCAAACAGCACCAGCGCGACAAAGGTTTCGGCAGTCATGATTTCTCCTTGAGCAGAAACCCTATCCGTCGGACCATCATCAAGCCACCCCGCCGGATCGATGGGCGCGGTCAATTTTTTTGATGGATCAATACTTTCCATGCCGGGTTTGAGAAGTCGGAACAAAGGGCTATTGTCCAATCACCAATCGCTGGAGCGAACCCATGTATGACGACATTCCTTCCGTCACCCTGCCATCAGGAAAAGAGGTTCCGGCCCTTGGCCTCGGCACCTGGAACATGGGGGAGACGCGATCATCCGCGCCGCAGGAGGTCGAAAGTATCCGCAAGGCGATCGATCTCGGCATGACGCTGGTCGACACGGCGGAAATGTATGCGGACGGCAGATCGGAGGAAGTGGTCGGCGCGGCAATCGCCGGCCGTCGCGACGAGGTGTTTCTGGTCAGCAAGGTCTATCCCTGGAACGCCAGCGCCAGAGGGACGGCGGAGGCCTGCGAGCGCAGTCTCGCAAGGCTCGGCACCGACCACATCGACCTCTATCTGCTGCACTGGCGTGGCGAGCACCCGCTTGCAGAAACCGTGGCGGCTTTCGAAAGGCTGAAGCACGACGGCAAGATCGGCGACTGGGGCGTCTCCAATTTCGACAGCGACGACATGGAGGAGCTTTTCGCGGTTCCTGACGGCAAGAACTGCGCCGCCAATCAGGTGCTATACAACCTGTCCCGACGCGGGCCGGAGTTTTCGCTGCTGCCGTGGTGCCAGGAGCATGGCGTGCCACTGATGGCCTATTCCCCCATCGAACAGGGCCGCATTTTGAAGAACCATGAACTCATCCGCATCGCCAAGGCCTATCAGGCAACCCCGGCCCAGCTGGCACTCGCCTTTCTTCTGGAAAGGGACGGCGTCATCGCCATTCCGAAATCCGCCAGCATCGCGCGGGTCGAGGAAAACCGCGGTGCGACGGATCTTGAAATAACCGATGAAGACTGGGCGGAGCTCGATGCCGCCTTCCCGCCACCGACGCGCAGAACCTCGCTGGAAATGCTTTGATATAACAGTACGTTAAGAGACTGTCCGGAATCTGTCGATCAGGCAGTTGAATCGGAATGTGAGCAAAGCAATTGTGCCACCGCCACGGCAGGCGGCACTTGAAAAAACGGCGCGGAAAGCCGCGCCGTTGTGTCCAAAAAGCACCGCTCCGTTACGGTATACGCCGCTCATATTCTTCTTTCAGTCCCAGCCATGTATCCCAGAACGGCCCCGGCTCCTTCTCCTGAAGACGGGCGGCGAGAATGTCGAGATGCACATGCCAGCCAGCGCTGACGTCAAGCCTCGTCCTCCTGTCGGCCAGCCGGCGATGAACCAGCGTCAGCAGCACATCCTTGCCAAGAGCCTGAAGTTCGATCGAGACCTCGCCACCTTCGCCCCAACTAAAGACGAGACGGTGCGGTGGGACCACGGTAATGATGCGGGAAGCCATACGGTCTTCTTCGGAAAAGCCTTCCGGGCGCCTGCCGGGCGGATCGGAAAGCTCATCGTTGCGCCACACCAGCTCGAACGGTGCATCAGGCGCAAGCCGCATTTCGCCGGAAGCCAGCCAGCGGCGGCGAAGTTCGCTTTGTGTCAGATAGGCCCAGACCCGGTCGATCGGTCCCGGCAGCAGCCGTTCGATCTTCAGGGTCGTCGGCTCGACGAGACGGCCATAGGCGTCAGGCATTGCAATATCAGCCATTGTCATTTCCTCCATCTGCAGGGATTTTTCCCTGATCATCCTCCCTGAGCATCTGCTCAAGAATATCGAGGCGACTGCCCCAGAACTGCCGGTAGAAATCCAGCCATTCATGCGCTTCCGCCAACCGTTCCGGCGAAAGGCGGCAGACATGGGTGCGCCCCCTCACCTCGCGGCGGATAAGCCCGGCATTTTCCAGAGCCTTGATGTGCTTTGAAGCCGCAGCGAGCGATATGTCGAACGGTTGGGCCAGCTGGCTTACCGTGCGCTCGCCACGGGACAGATCGCGCAGCATCGTGCGTCGCGTGGCGTCGCCAAGGGCATGAAAGACGGTGTCGAGATGTGAAGCGGATAATTCAACCATGTTGTTGAATATAGACTACCGATCCAGAAAGTCAACCATACGGTTGAATGTTGGATCGAGCGGAACAACGCCATAAAAAAACCCGCGGCGAACCGCGGGCTTATATTTCAGCATCTGCCCCAAATACGGAGATTACATTCCCTGCGAACCACGATTCATCGCCGCAATACCGGTGCGGCAAATTTCGATCAGGCCGAGCGGCTTGATGATGGCCACGAACTGGTCGATCTTCGATGACTTGCCGGTGATTTCGAAGATGAAATGCTCGACAGTCGCATCCACCACCTTGGCCTGAAACGCATCCGCAAGGCGCAGGGCTTCGGCGCGCACTTCACCGGTGCCGGCGACCTTGATGAGCGCCACTTCGCGCTCGATAGGCCGCTCCTGCCCCAGTTCGCGGGCACGAACAGTGAGATCGAGGACCCGGTGCACGGGCACGATACGTTCCAGCTGCGCCTTGATCTGCTCCAGCACGATGGGGGTACCGCGCGTGACGATGGTGATGCGCGACAGATGCGCCTCATGTTCGGTCTCGGAAACCGTCAGGCTTTCGATGTTGTAGCCACGGCCGGAAAACAGGCCGATGACCCGGGCGAGAACACCCGGCTCGTTGCTGACGAGAACCGACAGCGTATGATTTTCGACGGCAGCCGTTTCCTTCTGGATGAAATAGGCGGAGCCGGTGGGCTGTAGGTGTGCGTTCATGTCCTTTTCCTCTCCCGGCTCAGACTAGCTGACGGCCCTTGGCGTCAATGGCGTTGGCAACAGCTTCATCCGTCGCCTCATCCGGCAACAGCATCTCGTTATGAGCCTTACCAGACGGGATCATCGGGAAGCAATTGGCAAGATTGGCAACGCGGCAATCGAAGATAACCGGCTTGTTGACCGCGATCATCTCGGCGATCTTCTCGTCCAATTCCCTAGGATCGTCGCAATACATGCCGATCGCTCCATAGGCTTCCGCGAGCTTGACGAAGTCAGGCATCGCTTCGGTATAGGAGTTGGACAGGCGGTTGCCATGCAGCAGCTGCTGCCATTGGCGCACCATGCCCATGTACTGGTTGTTGAGGATGAAGATCTTCACCGGCAGACCGTACTGGATGGCGCAGGACATTTCCTGAATGCACATCTGGATCGAGGCGTCACCGGCGATATCGATGACGAGCGCTTCCGGGTGTGCAACCTGAACGCCGATGGCTGCCGGCAGGCCGTAACCCATGGTGCCGAGACCACCTGACGTCATCCAGTGGTTCGGCTCCTCGAAGCCGAAGAACTGCGCCGCCCACATCTGATGCTGCCCGACTTCTGTCGTGATGTAGGTGTCACGCCCCTTCGAAGCCTCATAAAGCCGCTGCAACGCATATTGCGGCATGATGACATCGTTGGAGTTCTTGTAGGCGAAGGAGTTGCGGGCACGCCAGCGCTCGATCTGCGCCCACCAGTCGGCGGTCTGCGCCTTTTCCGGTTTCTTCGGCAAGGCGCGCCACAGGCGGACCATATCTTCGAGAACATGGCCGACATCGCCGATAACAGGCACGTCGACGCGAACCGTCTTGTTGATCGAGGACGGATCGATGTCGATGTGGATCTTCTTGGAATTCGGCGAAAACGCGTTGATGCGGCCGGTAATTCGGTCGTCGAAACGCGCGCCGACGCAGACCATGACATCACAATCATGCATCGTCATGTTGGCTTCGTAGGAACCGTGCATGCCCAGCATGCCGAGCCAGTTCTTGCCCGATGCCGGATAGGCGCCGAGACCCATCAGGGTCGAGGTGATCGGGAAACCGGTCAGCTCTACCAGTTCACGCAGCAGACGGGTCGCCTCCGGGCCGGAATTGATGACGCCGCCGCCGGTGTAGAAAACCGGCTTCTTCGCCTTCGACATCAACTCGATGGCCGCATGAATGGCGTTGAGATCGCCCTGGACCTTCGGCTTGTAGCTCTCATGCTGAATGGCAGCGGAAGGCGGCGTGTAGGTGCCGGTGGCGAACTGAATGTCCTTCGGAATATCGACAACAACAGGTCCGGGACGACCCGTCTGCGCGATGCGAAAGGCTTCATGGATGATGCCCGCCAGTTCGTTGACGTCCTTCACCAGCCAGTTGTGCTTGGTGCAGGGGCGCGTGATGCCGACGGTGTCGCATTCCTGAAACGCATCGGAACCGATCAGCGATGTCGGAACCTGGCCGGAAAGGCAGACGAGCGGGATGGAATCCATCAGCGCATCCTGCAGCGGGGTGACCGCATTCGTCGCGCCGGGGCCTGACGTGACGAGCATGACACCGACCTTGCCGGTGGAGCGGGCATAACCTTCGGCCGCGTGGCCGGCGCCCTGCTCGTGGCGCACGAGAATGTGCTGGATGTCTTCCTGCTGGAAAATCTCGTCATAGATCGGAAGCACGGCACCGCCGGGGTAACCGAAGATGTGCTCGACGCCGTTATCCTTCAGCGCCTGCAGAACGATCTCCGCACCTGTCATGCGATTGCTGTTTTCCGTATTGTCCTTATCCGTCATTGCCTGTTTCCATCCCGCTTTGGCTTTGGATATCGAGGAGCCCGAGGGCCTGTTTGAAGACATAAAAAAAGGCCCCTAGAGGAGCCTCGTTCAGCGCATGGGTGCTTTCGCCGGATGGTTACACCATCCTGCCCATGCGCCGTCCCACCACGATAAGTACGTTAAGATTTTTCATGGGCCGGAGTGTTAGCCACAAAAGCCCCAGCCGTCAACGCATATTGCAGGAAAAAATCGCCGCCGCCTTCTTTTATTACCCGCAAGTAGGCTTCCGCGAAATTTTCGAACGCAGTCGATACACCTGTTGTTAAGCATAATATTTTAATATCGAGAGCGCAGATACTGCCCGAACCACCGCGATATCGCATGTACCGGGAAAAAATGTGAATAACGACACGTTTCATAACGCGTCCCGCATGGACGAAAACGAACGGCGGTCCGGCCAGCAGCCGGCGAACCGCATGCTCGGCCGCGTCATCGCCTGTAACGGCGCACACGCCACCATTGCCGCCGAAACCGAACCGGGCACCACCGATGTGTCGCAGCTCTGGTCTGTCGGACGCCTGATCTCGATCGAAATGGGCACGAGCCGTGTCGCGGCCCTCGTCTTCGCCATGCGCACGGGCGAGGACTATTGGGCAGCGGACAGACCGAACAGGCTGCTGATCGACGTTGAACTCGTGGGCGAAGTTTACCGCACCGAGGACGGCAGCGAACGCTTTTCCACCGGCATCTCGCGTTACCCCTATCTCGGCGCGGTGGCGCACCGCATCCGCACCAGCGACCTCTCGAAGATCTACGACAGCGGCAAGCGTGACGCCTGCGTGATCGGCAGGCTGACGCAGGACGATACGATCGGCGCCGCCATCAGCATTCCGCAGATGCTTGCCAAACATTTCGCCGTCGTCGGTTCGACGGGCGTGGGCAAGACCACCGCCGTTTCGCTGCTTCTGAACAAGGCGATCGAGACCGACCCGAAACTGCGTGTCCTCATTCTCGATCCACACAATGAATTCGCGGCCGCTTTTCCCGATCATTCCGTCGTCATCGATACGGATACGCTGGACCTGCCCTTCTGGCTGATGCGGCTTGAAGAATTTGCCGAGGTCATCTTCCGCGGTCGCAAGCCGGTGCCGGAAGAAATGGATGTCCTCCGCGACATCATTCCCGAAGCGAAGAAGGCGTTTCGCGGCACCGAAGGTTCCGCCGTCCGCCGCACCTCCGACAAAAGCGCGATCACACCCGATACGCCGGTACCCTACCGCATGGCCGATCTTCTCGCCCTCATCGACGAGCGTATCGGACGGCTGGAAGGACGCGGCGAAAAACCCGCATTGCGCACGCTGAAAGGCCGCATCCTCTCGGCCATCAACGATACGCGCTACAACTTCATGTTCTCCAGCAATACGATCAGCGACACCATTCTGGAAACGGTGGCGCATATTTTCCGTATTCCCGGGGAAGGAAAGCCGATTTCGGTATTCCAGCTGTCAGGTATCCCCTCCGAAGTGGTGAACTCGGTGGTTTCGGTCCTCTGCCGCATGTCCTTCGAACTGGCGGTGCTGGCGCGCGGATCGCTGCATATGCTTGTCGTCTGCGAGGAAGCGCACCGTTATGTGCCTGCCGACCCCGAGCGCGGCTTTTTCCCCACCCGCCAATCCATCGCCCAGATCGCCAAGGAAGGCCGCAAATACGGCATTTCGCTCGGCGTCATCAGCCAACGGCCGAGCGAACTGGACCAGACCATCCTGTCGCAATGCTCGACCGTTTTCGCCATGCGGCTTTCGAACGAGATCGACCAGAAGATCATCCTTTCAGCGGTACCGAATGCATCGACCTCGACCACCAGTTTTCTGTCGTCCATCGGCAATGGTGAGGCCATCGCTTTTGGCGAGGCCGTCAATGTACCGATGCGCATGCGTTTTGACCGCGTCGTCACGGCCAAATTGCCGAAGGCGAGCGGCATCACCAGCCATGTGAACCACGAAACCCCTGATACGGTTGATCTGAACAGCATCGTCACCCGCATGCGCGCCACGCCAAAACCCGTTATCACCGGCTTCCAGCAAAGCGTTGAAGCGGCCTTTTCCGATCTGCCGGAACCGGCAGCGCCAAGCCGGGCAACGGATGAGGTCGACAACTGGAAGCAGGAACTGGGCACAGCTGCAACGGAGGGATATGAACCCTATCGCCCGGACATGCTGCCTGGCCGCACGCTCCCTGCATCACCAAATCCGGCGGCACCCGATACCGCCTCTGGCGCCGTCAACGAATTGCGCAAGGCCAGTTTCCAGATGCAGGCGCAAAATGGCCCGCCGCCCGGCGATACACGCCCTTCGCTCCGCGAGAGCCTCCTGAAGAAGCCGCTCGGCAGCCTCTACCGGAAAGACTGAGCCCCTTCACGGCTGGATGCGTGTCCAGTCGTCTCCCATCTGATTGCGGAACCAGGTCATCTGCCGTTTGGCATATTGGCGGGTCGCGGCCGCCGATTTTTCGATAACCTCCGCCTCGCCCATGCGCCCGGCCAGCATATCGGCGATCTGGGCAACGCCGATCGCCTTCATTGCCGTTGCATCAGGCGGAAGATTGAGCGCGAGAAGCGCCTGTACCTCCTCCACCGCGCCGCTCTCCATCATCGCCTCAAAACGACGATTGATGCGATCATGCAGCACCGGCCTTTCCGGCAGGACGACGAATTTCTGCGCCCGGTCGGGGTCGATAATCATAGGGCCCCGGGCCTGCTGGAAATCCCGGATCGATTTCCCCGTCGCCTCAAGCACTTCAAGCGCCCGGACGATACGCTGCCCGTCCCCCGGCTGGAGCGTGTCCGCCATGGCCGGATCACGGCCGGCGAGTTCCGCATGAAGGACCGCCGCTCCCTCCTCGACCAGCCGGGCGCGCAATCTCTCGCGGATGTCTCCTGGAATGTTGGGCATGTCGGAGAGGCCGCCCGTCAATGCCTTGAAATAAAGCCCCGTGCCGCCGACGATGACGGGGAAACGCCCCTGCGCCCGTAAATCCGAAAGTAGGGCAGAGATGTCCCGCAGCCATTCACCCGTTGAATAGAGACTGCTCGCCGGCACATGGCCGTAGAGCAGATGCGGAACGCCCTCCATCTCGTCTTCGGATGGCCGGGCGGTCAACACCCGTAGCGTGTCATAAACCTGCATGCTGTCGGCATTGATGACGACGCCGTCCCGCTCCCGCGCCAAACGAAGCGCAAGCGCGGACTTGCCGCTTGCCGTCGGGCCGGTTATCAGGATCGCATCAAAATTCTCATCAAGGTTTTTCATCATGGCTCTCGTTGCCACGCTTATCGCCAATCCGTCAAATCCTGTTCTGACACCGGCCCTCGGCGAAGCGGCCGCGAAGGCCGTCAACGCATTGGGCCTCTACTGGCTGGCCGATGGCATTGCCTGCGATATCGCCCTGCCCTCCGGCACCGCAACCGAACAGGCACGCAGCGCGATTGCATCCGCGCTTGCCGGAAAACCGATCGATATCGTCATCCAGGAGCAGGATCAGCGCCGCAAGAAGCTTCTGATCGCCGACATGGATTCGACCATGATCGGTCAGGAATGCATCGACGAACTGGCGGCCGAAGTCGGGCTGAAGGACAAGGTCTCAGCCATCACCGCCCGCGCCATGAATGGCGAGATCGCTTTCGAACCCGCATTGCGTGAGCGTGTGGCGCTGCTGAAGGGCCTGCCGGTCTCTGTCATCGATGACGTCATCGAAAAGCGCATCACGCTGACCCCGGGCGGCAAGGAACTGATCGCCACCATGAAGGCGAAGGGCTATTACACCGCCCTCGTGTCCGGCGGCTTCACCGTCTTCACCGGCCGCGTCTCCGCGATGCTCGGTTTCGATGAGAACCGCGCCAATCTGCTGGGCGAAGCCAATGGCGAACTTGATGGCACCGTTGCCGAACCCATCCTCGGCAAACAGGCAAAGGTGGATGCGCTGAACGATATTGCCGCCAAACTCGGCATTTCGCCGGAAGAGGCAATGGCAGTCGGCGATGGCGCCAACGATCTCGGCATGCTGCATCTGGCCGGCGCGGGCGTGGCCCTGCATGCCAAGCCGGCCGTGGCAGCCGAGGCGCAGATGCGCATCGACCATGGTGATCTGACCGCGCTTCTATACATCCAGGGCTACCGCAAGACGGATTTTGTCACTCCATGATCATCCGAGAGACACAGAGACTCATTCTGCGCGAGTGGAAGGAGAGCGACCGTGACCTGTTCCGCGAAATCAACGCCGACGAAAAGGTCATGGAGTTTTTTCCCTTCCGCCGCAGCCATGCGGAAGCGGACGCCGTGCTGGAAACCATCAACGGCATGATCCGCGGCAGCGGTTACGGCTTCTACGCCATGGAATTGCGCGAGACCGGCGAAGTCATGGGCTTCTGCGGCATTTCCCCCGTCATGAATCTCGACCCGCCCTTCCCGCTCGGAACCATGGAAATCGGCTGGCGGCTCGCCACCCGCTTCTGGGGCCACGGCTATGTCACGGAAGCGGCGCAATCGCTGCTCGTCATGGCCTTCGATGAAAAGGAGACGCCGGAAATCGTCTCCTTTGCCGTGCACAACAACCAGCGTTCAACGCGGGTGATGGAGCGTATCGGCCTCAAGCGTGATCCTTCACGCGATTTCGACCATCCGCGCGTGCCGGAAGAGACGCATCCGCATCTGCGCCCGCATGTGACCTATGCGCTGACGCTGGAGGAGTGGCGGGCGCGATAAGACACCTGCCCGCCAGTCCCGAACATCACTTCACGGCCGCATTGCCGCCATCGGCAAACAACGCCGCTCCGGCGACGAAGCTCGCCATGGGGCTCGCGAGGAAAAGCGCTGCCTGCGCGATTTCCTGCGGCTCAGCGATACGTTTCATTGCATGCAGGCCAGCGGCCCATTCCTTCTGCGCCGCATCGCCCGCGGCCGGTGTATCGACCCCGCCGGGCAGCAGCGCATTGGCGCGAATGCCGCTGATGGCATAATCGGCGGTAATGCCTTTCACCAGCCCCATCAACGCCGCCTTCGCCGCCCCATAAGCCGCCATGCCGGGTATGCCGACGCTGGTGCCGACGAAGCTTGAGGTGAAGACGATGGAGCCGCCGCCACGCGTCAACATCAAGGGTATCTGGTAACGCGCACCCAGAAAGGCGGAGGTAAGATTGACGTTGAGTACATCATCCCATTCCGCAGGCGAAATCTCCGCCAGCGGCTTCATGGCCCCCACCGCACCGGCATTATTGACGGCGATATCGAGGCTACCGAACACGCTCACGGCCGCCTCTGCCAGTCGGGAATGGGTTTCGGCAAGACCGGCATCACCCGCAACCGCGTGGACGCGGCCGCCGGTCTCACGAATGTCGGCGGCAACCTCCTGCAGCGCCTTTTCGCCGCGTGCATTGAGAACGACCGCCGCGCCGTGAGCGGCAAACAGCATCGCCGTCGCCCGGCCGATGCCGGATGACGCACCGGTGATGATGGCAACCTTGTTTTCAAGCAATTTCATATCCTTGGCCTCCGTTTGATGGAGCCCAAGGATTAGAGAGCGGCCGGAATGACAACCACCCGATTCCTGACGGATCGGACGAAAAGCGTTTATTCCAGCGGCAGCGCCACGACGCGCAGATTGCCCTGGGCATCCGCCACCATCATATGCGCATTCTTGCGGCCTTCGGATTTCAGGCCGTTGACGCGCACCAGCACATCGCCCGGAACCTCCATGAAGTCCTGCCCGACCTCGACGATGATATCGCCGGCCTTCATGCCCTTCTGTTCGGCGGGTGACCCCGGATCGACGCTGGCGACAAGCACGCCTTCCACGCTTTCGGCAATGCCCTTTTCGGTGCGCAGCTCGTTGCTCAGCACCACGAGATTCATGCCGAGCACGCTCTGCGGTGCTTCACGCACTTCCGGCGTCTGGTCCTGCGCCTGATCGTCGGTGCCGCCATCGTCTTCCGGTGCGACCACACCGCCATCGCCGTCTTCGCTCTGTTGGTCCTCGGCCGAGGCCTTCTCATCCGTCGCATCCTGCAACTGGCCGAGCTTGACCTTGACGGTCTCCTCCTTGCCATCACGCAGGATCACCACATCGACGTCCTTGCCGACAGGGCTTTCCGCCACGATCCGCAAAAGGTCGCGCATCTCGTGAATATCCTTGCCGTCGAATTTCAGCACGACATCGCCGGCCTGGATCGGGCCATTTTCCACCGGTCCGCCCTTGGCGACGCCGGAGATAAGCGCACCCTTGGCGCTATCCATGCCGAGGCTTGCCGCCACATCGTCGGTGACGGGCTGGACACGAACACCGAGCCAGCCGCGGCGCGTCTCACCGAATTCGATGAGCTGCTGGACGATATTCTGGGCAAGCTCCGTCGGCACGGCGAATCCGATACCGATCGAACCGCCGCTCGGCGAAATGATCGCCGTATTGATGCCGATCACCTCGCCCTTCATGTTGAAGAGCGGACCGCCGGAATTGCCCTTGTTGATGGCCGCATCCGTCTGGATGAAATTGTCATAGGGGCCGGCATTGATATTACGCCCGCGCGCGGAAATAACACCGACCGTCAGCGATCCGCCAAGCCCGAAGGGATTGCCGATGGCCATCACCCAGTCGCCGATGCGCATGCTGCGCGAATCACCGAACTTGACGGCCTTCAACGGCGTTTTCGGCTCCACCTTCAAGACGGAAAGATCGGTTTTCGTATCGGTGCCAACCAGCGTCGCCTTGAGCTTCGAACCGTTAGGGAAAATCACCTCGATGGCGTCGGCACCCTCGATGACGTGGTTGTTGGTGACGACGTAACCGGCCGGGTCGATCACGAAACCGGACCCCAGCGAATTGACCTTTTCACCGCCTTCCGGCTTCTGGCTGTCGAAATAATCCTTGAAGAATTCCTGGAAGGGCGAACCCTCCGGCAGTTTCGGCGGAACCGGGCCCTTGCCGTCGGTCTTGACGTTCTGCGAGGTGGAAATATTCACCACCGCGTCGAGAAGCGGCTCAGCAAGATCAGCCACCGATTCCGGCCCATGGCTCTGCGCCAATGCCGCAACCGGTGCCGTAAGGCTACCCGCCACAAGCGCGATGCCCGCGATTGCGGCGATGCTGCTGCGAAAAGGCGAAAGAAGGGTCACGGCCATAAGCGTCCTCGCGTTTCAAATAGTCCTGCCCTGCATATATCGGCAAAGCATAAGGCGGAATGATGAAGTGTAAAAATACCTTTTCGTGAACAGGCGGGGGACGCCTTGCCCGTAGTCACAGCTTTGGCACGAAAACGGACCAAAAAGAAAGGGCCGGTAAAAACCGGCCCTCCAAAATCATTTTATCCGTTATCAGTTCGCCGGTGCCGGCGCAGGTGCGGCAGGCGCCGCGGAAGGCACACCGTCGATGTTGTTGAAATAACGGAAGAAGGTCGAGTCCGGAGACAGAACCAGCGTCGTGCCTGTTCCGCTCAGTGAGCTGGAATAGGCGGCCATCGAGCGATAGAACTCGAAGAAGCTCGGGTCGCGCTGGAAAGCTTCACCGAACACCTTGTTACGCTCCGCATCGCCTTCACCGCGCAGCACTTCGGACTGACGACGCGCGTCGGATTCGAATTCCACGACCTGACGGTCGGCGATAGCGCGGCGACGCTGCGCTTCTTCGTTACCACGGGCGCGGATCAGTTCGGCCTCGGCCAGACGTTCCGACTTCATGCGCTCGAAGGTCTGCTGCGAGACTTCCTGCGTCAGGTCGGTACGGCGAATGCGCACGTCAACGATGCTGATGCCGAGCGATTCCGCATCGGGACGCAGATCGTCACGCACTTCCTGCATCATCGATGCACGTGCATCCGAGAGCGCGGATTCGAAGCCACGCAGACCGTAGACCCGGCGCAGCGATGCGTCGAGACGGGTACGCAGGCGCGATTCCGCCGACATCTGGTCACCCGAGACCGTCTGCCGGAAGCGGCGTGCATCCGTGATGCGATAGACCACGAAGGCATCAACCTCGTAGAACTTGCCGCCGGAGACCTGAACACGAATATTGTCGTGATCAAAGCGCAGCGCGCGGTTTTCGACATATTGTACGCGGTCGGCGTCCATGAAGGCGAAGGGCAGCTTGAAATAGAGGCCCGGCGCGGTTTTGACATCCTGGATTTCACCGAAGCGAACGACGATGGCCTGCTGGCGCTCGTTGACGACGAAGATCGACGAATAACCGAGGAAAAGCACGACGGCGAGGCCGACGAGAATGGCCGTAAGACGGTTGCCCATATTAGTTGCCTCCCTGCTGTGCCGCGCCCGGATTGCCGCGCATGATCTCGTTCAGAGGCAGATAAGGCACCACACCCTGTTTTTCGTCGATGATGACCTTGTTGGAGCCCTTCAGGACCTGTTCCATCGTTTCCAGGAACATGCGCTGACGGGTTACATCAGGCGCGGTGCGATACTGGTCGTAGATGGAGATGAAACGCTGCGCTTCACCCTGTGCTTCGTTGACGACACGCGACTTATAGGCGTTCGCTTCTTCGAGGATCTGCGCGGCCTGACCGCGGGCGGCACCGAGCTTCTGGTTGGCGTATTGGTTGGCTTCCTGAACGAAGCGGTCTTCGTCCTGTTCGGCGCGCTGCACTTCATCGAAGGCGTCGGCCACTTCGCGCGGCGGTGCCGCGTCTTCAATAGCCACCGCATTGATGGAGATGCCGGCGCCATAACCGTCCATGGTGGACTGGATGATGGTGCGCACATCCGCTGCGATCGCCTGACGGTTATCGCGGAAGATGTCCTGTGCCGGACGACGGCCGACGACTTCGCGCATGGCGCTTTCGGAAACCTGCTGCAGGGTTTCAGCCGGGCTGTCGACGTTGAAGAGGTAGGATTTCGGATCGGAGACCGTATAGAGCACCGAGAACTGCACGTTGACGATGTTCTGGTCGCCGGTCAGCATCACGCCGCTCGCTGAAGACGACGAAGCGCGCGAACCGATATTCTGCTGCTGCTCGGTCACCTTGACAATTTCCACCGTCTCGATCGGCCACAGATGGAAATGCAGGCCCGGCATCGAAATTTCATCCTTCGGACGCCCGAAACGCAGCTCCACGCCGCGCTCGTCCGGCTGGACGGTGTAGATGGACTGGATGCCGAGGAAAACCAGAACGACGAGAACAACGATCGCAACCGCGCCGCCGTTGAAGCCGCCCGGCAGGACATTCCTGAAACGGTCCTGGCTGCGCCGGATGATCTCTTCCAGATCAGGAGGGCCGCCATTGCCGCCGCCACCGCCGCGAGGCCGGTTAGGCCCCTGCCCCCATGGGCCGCCACCGCCGCCCTGGTTGTTTCCTCCACCGCCGCCGCCCCAAGGGCCGCCGCCGCCATTCTGATTGCTCCAGGGCATCAATACCTCTTTATAAAAGCCTCTCCCGGTTCCGTTCGAAAGCGATTGCTCGCGTGCGGCGGGAATATCGACCCGTTATAAGAAGGAGAAGCGTCCGTTTCAACGCAGAGGTGGTAACTAAATACCCAATCAGGGTAAATAGTTCACTTTGACGCGGCTCTTCGCACATAAGTGGTGAACAGAACCGGATAATTGTCCTTTTCCCCTGCGGGAGCGGGGGTTTCCTCGGTTTTCTCAAAAACGCCGGGATCGATTTCCGGAAAAAAAGTGTCTCCATCCAGCTTTACCGCCACATGGGTGACGGAAAGTTGATCGGCAAAGGGCATGGCCTGACGGTAAATCTCGCCGCCGCCGGCCACGAAAACCTCATCCACACCCAGTTCCGCAGCCTTGGTTTTTGCAAGCTTCATGGCCTCGTCCAGCGACGAGACGACATCCACACCTTCAGGCCGGTAGTCGGCATTGCGGCTGACGATGATATGCGGACGGCCCGGCAGGGGGCGCTCGCCGACGGATAAAAATGTCTTGCGGCCCATGATGAGCGGCTTGCCCATCGTCATCGCCTTGAAGCGCTTGAGGTCAGTGGAAAGCTTCCACGGCATGTCGAGGTCGCGGCCGATGACGCCGTTTTCGGACACCGCGACGATGATGGTGACGCGCGGCTCACTCATACCGCGATCGGCGCCTTGATGCTTGAATCGGCCTCGTAGTTCTCAAGCGTAAAGTCTTCGAACTTAAAGCCGAAAAGGTCCTTCACATCAGGGTTGAGGCGCATCGTCGGCAAGGCCTTGGGTGTGCGCGTCATCTGCAGCTGCGCCTGTTCGAAATGGTTGGCATAGATATGCGCATCGCCGAGCGTATGGACGAAATCGCCGGGCTTCAGCCCCGTCACCTGCGCCACCATCAGCGTCAGGAGCGCATAGGAGGCGATATTGAAAGGCACGCCGAGGAAAATATCCGCCGAGCGCTGGTAAAGCTGGCAGGAAAGCTTTCCATCCGAAACGTAGAACTGGAACAGGCAATGGCAGGGCGGCAGCGCCATCTCGTCCACCAGCGCGGGGTTCCAGGCCGAAACGATGTGGCGGCGGGAATTGGGATTGGTTTTAAGGGCCTCAATCAAAAGCGCGATCTGGTCGATATGGCGACCGTCAGGCGCCGGCCAGGAGCGCCACTGTGCGCCATAGACGGGGCCGAGATCGCCATTCTCGTCAGCCCATTCATCCCAGATGGAAACGCCATTTTCCTTGAGATAGGCAATATTGGTATCGCCCTTCAGGAACCACAGGAGTTCATGGATGATCGAGCGCAGATGCAGCTTCTTGGTGGTGAGAACCGGAAAACCTTGCGCAAGGTCGAAACGCATCTGGTAACCGAAAACCGAGCGCGTGCCCGTGCCGGTGCGGTCTCCACGGTCGGAGCCGGTTTCCATCACATGCCGGAGAAGATCGAGATATTGTTTCATGCGTTCTGCCGCCGATTCCCTGATATCGAGGGAATATAATAGCACAGGGCGGCAGAACCAATCACCTAATGCGGGCTTATCCCCGGATCAAATCAAAGCGACTGAAGCTTACCCAGTTCCTTGGCGACCAGGTAATAGAAAGTCACGCGCGACTTGGAGCGGTCGGCGGCCATGGCCTTGGCGACGGCATCGATCGCCTGATCGGCCGCACCGTCGGTAACGCCGAGCTTCTTGCCGCACCAGCTCGCCTTCACGCGCGCAAGCTCTTCCGGATCGGAAGCGGACACCAGCGAGGAATCCCGGTTGCGCAGGGCAATGCCGAGATGCTTGACGATCTTGCCGACAACGGCTTCGTCGGCTGCTGCGTCGTATTTCTTCACATCTGCGAGATAGTCAGTCATGTCCACTCCTTCGTGTGTCCCCGGCCCGGTGTTGCTTCTGGTGACCGGTTGCAGGGAGAATGGGACAGCAATCCCTCGTCGTCAAGAATTGTCTAAAGTGCGGGCCGCAATCACGAAACCTTTTCATGGAATTGTCATCACCCCCCTTTTCTCGGGCGGGTGAAACGCCTATATGAACCTTGCCGGGGCAACCCGGCTATGGCGATAAACGGTCGGTGTAATAAACCTATTGGACCCGGGGGCGGTACCCGGCGCCTCCACCAAAAACCGGCGGGCTTTTCAAGATGAAGGCCGGCTTTTGATGGGGGCGAAATAGGATCGACAAGGGCGTAAAGATCGAACTTTTGCTCGGCATGATACCGCCGTTATCGGGTCACAAGTGTAGTTGCAAATGACAACAACGCTAAGGAATACGCTCTCGCTGCCTAATGGCGGTGCGGGAATTCCGCTCTAAGTCCTCACGGTTAGCCCCGTGAGGCGGGGTTCGGAGGTACCTGGCAACAGAAACCTCCACCTTCTCCATTTTGCCTGAATTGATTATATGATAGCTGACTTGCGAACGGCGTCGGCTTTTCCGTTGCTGCCGTTCAGGACATTGCGTATACTTGGGCAACGCGTGAGCGTCAGGATCGGAAATGATCCCGGCTCAAGGATTACGCGAAGATTCAAAGTGTTACAGCGTCCTTGGCGCGCGAGCCGCGCCGCACATGAAAAGACGTTCGAATAAGGGAAAGACAGGACCGCATGGGGCAGGATCATATCCGTTACGACATTCTCGCACAGGATGCCCTTCGCGGCGTTATTCGTAAGGTTTTGGGTGAAGTGGCCGCAACCAGCCGCCTGCCCGGCGACCACCATTTCTTCATCACATTCCTGACCGGCGCGCCGGGCGTGCGGATTTCCCAGCACCTCAAGGCGAAATATGCCGAACAGATGACCATCGTCATCCAGCACCAGTTCTGGGACCTCAAAGTAACCGAAACCGGCTTTGAAATCGGCCTCTCCTTCTCCGATACGCCGGAAAAGCTGGTCATTCCCTATAATGCCATCAGAGGTTTCTACGATCCTTCCGTCAATTTCGAACTCGAATTCGACGTGCCTCTGGCCGAAGAAGAAGAGATGGAAGAAGCCGAAATCACCGCTTATCCCGTTTCCCATGAGCCGAAGCCGGCTGCCGCTTCCGAAACGCCCAAGGCCGGCGAGGAAAAGAAGGAAGGCTCGGTCGTTTCGCTGGATGCCTTCCGCAAGAAGCAATAACGGCTTACCCCGAGCGTACGAAACCCGAGGAGACATATCCCCATGGCGGCCGATATCGTCAATCTACGTCAGTTTCGGAAACAGAAAGCCCGTAGCGAAAAAGAAAAGCAGGCGGAGCAGAACCGCCTGTCCTTCGGCCGCGCCAAGGCGGAAAAAAATCTCACATCAGCCCTGAACGAAAAAGCCGAAAAGGCGCTCGATCAGGGGCGGCTCGAAAAACCCGATGACGCGGTCGGCAAAGACTGACAAGCCGACAGACCGCGCGAATTTCGGGACTATCGGAAAAGAATCGCAAAACAGGGACTTGCCGGGGAGATATGATTCAGACCTCCAACCGGATCCACCGGAGACCGATCTGATGATCCGCAAGCACTCCGCGACGTTGCACGGTCACCGCACCAGCATTTCACTCGAGGACGCCTTCTGGGACGAGCTGAAAATCATTGCGGACAGACGCAAGATCAGTTTCGCGGCCCTGCTTGCCGAAATAGATGACAACCGCTCCGCCGACAGCAATCTGTCCTCGTCGCTGCGGGTTTACGTGCTGAACTGGCTGAAAAACCGCTGAGATTTTGTGACGTGCGGTAAAGACGCGCAATCGATCACGACCTGCGATGCCTCTATCCGGATTTGTCGTCCTAGACTACAAAAATTACTGCCGAAAACTCGTAACGCCGTGAAAGCATTCATTAAACATTAGCGGCCTAGTCTGCGCTGCAAGGCATTTCCCGTATTGCGTAGCCTTGCTTTTAAATACTGTTCCCAGGCCTTTCCCATCCACCACGAGGCCTTCCGGGGTTTCCCCCGTTAGAGAACGAGCTTGCCGTGAGATTCTCGGCGCATGCTCGAGGATGATGCAACGTTCCGGGACAGGTTTCCGCACTTTCGCAATATGAAGGCCGATCAGCCTTCCCCTGCCCGCAAGCTTACGGCGTGGCAGGAGCGTTTTCCGGCGCCAATTGCCGGATGGCGTTTTCCGTCGGAGGCACCACCAGAACCGGCGCGGATTGCCGCTCGGGTACCGGCTGTTGCCCCTGTTCCTGCTGCTGTTGTTGCAACCGCTCCTGCTGTTCCTTTTCCTGGCGCAGACGTTCTTCGGCTGCCGCCTTCAGACGCGCCTCTTCGTCAGCCTTGGCCTTGGCTTCCGCCTCCGCCCGCTCCTTCTCGGCCTGCCGCTCGGCCGCCTGAGAGCGATAAAGCGCAACTTCGCGGCGCAGGCGCTGCTTTTCAAGAACACTCGCCTGCATGGCCTCCACCCGGCGGCGTTCCTTTTCGAAAGCCCTGAGCGACAGGTAATTGCTGAGCGCTGAAACATCGGTCGTCAAAGCCGGCGCGGCAAGCGGACCGTTATAGTTGAGACGCACCGATGGCTCGGCCCCTACGACCGTTTCGGTACCGGGATTGAACAGAAGATCGAGGTCGCCATTCACGGTCGAAGCCGCAAGATCAACCGTCGCGTCGGCCGTCAGCGTTACGGGATCGATCCCCGCACGCAGATTCTGGAAATGAAGCGCGCCGCCATTCAGCGAGAACGGCAAGGCCACATCGCCAAGCCCGATTTCACCCTGCCACAGGCTCTGGTCCACCAGCGGCCGCACCTTGGGCGCGTCGATCGGCTGCTGCAAACCATCAGCCGCCTGCAGGATCGGCGGGAAGGCGCCGGGATTAAGCCCCTTCAGCACAAGCCCGCTGGCCCTAATTTCACCCGATCCACCCGCTGATTTCAGCATTTCACCGACACTTTTGCCCGTCGATTCGGCCGTCAGGTCAACGGCCACCCGGCCTGTCGCAACCGGCCCGTTGGCATTGGCCCAAAGGATCGGCTCCGGATTGGCATCGGTCACCGCGATCTTGGTGCGGAAAATGCCCGCACCTTCGCCAGTCGACATGGCAAGCCGCCCCGTCAGCTTACCGCCCATGAAGGTGCCGGCAACATCATCGAGCGACAGACTGCCCGCATCATGCGTGACCCTTGCCGAAACACCGGTGACGGTACCAAAGGGACCGGCCTCGAAGCTTTCCGCTTTCAAGGCGAGCGAAGCCTTGAGCTGCGGGAAGGCTGGCATGGCCAGAGGCTTGGCATTGAGCGCTCCGGTTTCCGGATCAATCACCGGCCCATAGATCGCATCCCCCAGCCAGGCGAGATCGACGGTTCTGACGGAGAGATCACCGTCTACAGGATGGGGCGCGGCACGCTGGAATGTCAGATTGCCCGAGAAAGGATTTCCGCCCGCCTGCCCGCCGATCGAGGAGAGTGCGATCTTTTGCCCGTCCACCGCCACTTTCGCATTGGCCTTCAGCGCCATGCCGCCGCCAAGCTGCGGCAGGCCGACAGCGTTCATGATGAGGTATGGCTCGATATCAGCGCTTTCAAGCGCCACATCGGCGCTGCCTTCGCCGAAATTGGCGGCCGAGACAGCAAAGGAACCGTTCATCGAAAAATGCGTCCGTTCCGTCGAGAAGCGCAGTTCCGTCTGGGCGGGCGAGCCGAGGGTGCCGTTGAGCTTGACCGAGAGAAGTCCTTCGCCATCCGCATCAAAGGGCAGCGGATCAAGCCCCGCCTGCCCGAACAGGATTGCGGTCGACTGGTTCTTCAGGACGGCTTCCAGCGACATGGCCGTATCATCGGTGATCGACAGGAAATCCGGCATCTTGGCAACGGCCGAGAGCCGGCTACCATTGACGGTGCCGGAGACGGCGACGTTGGCCCCGCCATTTTCGCTATTGACCGAAACATCCATGGCAAGGTCGGAATTGGCGTACCATGGCGCACTCGCCGCCAGACGGCTGAGGAATGGATGGTTTGGCAATTTCTGCTGCAGCATGGTGAAGAACGGCTGCACATCCGCGGCATGCAGGTTCACCGTGCCCTTGCCGGCATATTTCAGCAGCGAACCCTGCAATTGCCCTCTGGCCTTCACCTCCGCGCCAGCAATATCACCGGCCGTCATGTTTTCAAGCGAGAGAACCCCGCCGGCCATGGTGAAGGCGGTTTCGACGTGATTGGCGGTCACACCGGCCATGTTGAACCGGTCGGCCTTGAATTTTGCGGTAATGCGGTGGTCGAGGACGGAACTGCCGACCTGATCGCCAAGCGCCAGACTGCCGAGCGCCCTCAGCGCATCGAGATCGATTTCGTTGCCCGAGAGATCGATGGAGAGATTGGAAGTCTTGCCGTCGGAACGCCGCTCCAGCTCGCCCTTCAGCGAGGCATCGCCGATCGCAAGCTCCAGATTGTCGAAACGCTGATTGAGCGTCGTCAGTGAAACATCGGCGGAAAAACCGGCGGCATTGAGCTGGCGGATCGCCGGATCGACGGAACCGGAAAGCCAGTTCGCCAGCCCCGAAGGCTGGTTGGAGGCGAGCAGCAGATTGCCGTTGAAAGCGGGGCCGCCAAGCAGCGTCAGCGATCCCTTGGCTTCAAGCTGGGTCCTGCCCGGCAGCGTCGCCACGGCATTCACCACCTGCCAGCCGCTGCCTTCCGGGCGCACATCCAGCCGGATGTCGCGGATGGTCGTATCGTCGGAAACGAGTGCGGGAAGGCTGATGCTCGCCTTGCCCGGCACCGGCGGAACCGGGATGCGGGCCACCATGGCCGCAAAGGCTTCAATGCGCTGCCGAACCGAGGCGGTGGGCTGGCGTGAGGTCTTGCCCGTTTGCACGACAGGCGGCGCGAAGCGGGCGACATCTATCTGCTGGCCATCGGCCGTCAGCAGGAATTCCGGCTTGGCGCCGGTATCGAGCGTCGCCTCGCCCGTCACGACATAGGGATTTTCGCTGCCGCCGAGTTCCATGCGGTAACTCGGGATACGCACGCTTTCATTGGTCAGTTCAAAACTGCCGCGGGTGCGCGGCGAAGAAAACAGCGATTGGCCCGCCTGCTGCTTCTGCTTTTCATCCTCACGGAAACTGAAGGAGAAAGAACCGCTATAAGCGGGCTTTCCCGCCGTTGCAGCAATCGCACCATCGAGATCGACCTCGACCGGATGTTCGTCAGGCACCACGCGGACCCTGAGGCCCATGCGGCCGGCGGCATAATCCGGCTCGCTGCTGGAGAGCGAGAACGACCCCGGATGCCCGTCAATGGCGGCGCGCCCTTCGGCCTTCCACGGCCCGGCCAGCGAATTGGCGGACATGTCGGCGTTGAGACCGGTCACCACGCGATTGCGGCCGGATTGCTCGTCGATGAATTCGATCTGCCCGCCTTCGATCTGCACGCTTTCCAGAACCACGGTGCGGGCGGGAATTTCCGCCCGGCTGCCGCGCATCCAGTCCAGCGTGCCATCTTTCAGCAGCCTGATCTTCGCCTTGGGCTCCTCGATGCGCATGTCGAAGATGCGGGCCTCGCCCGAAAGGAAAGGCGCAAGCTCGGCATCCATGGAAAAACGCGCGACCTGAATGAGCGGCGATCCATCCGCATCCGTTCCGGCGCGCACATCATGCAGCGTTACCGAGGGGAAAGGCAGGATGCGGGCCTCAACGCGGCCATGCACAACCACCTTCTTGCCGAGAATACGGCTCGCCTGGTCTTCAAAATCGCGGCGGAAATCCGTCCAGTCGACGAAATAGGGAATAAGCAGCGCCGAGAACAGCACCACGGCCAGCAGTCCGCCCAGAAAAACCAGAATACGCCCGAGCACTGACCTGCATCTCCCTTCGCGAACGCTGCAAACCTATTCTTTTCTGCCTTAACGGCAAGCAGCCTTTTGTACCAATCAATTGTGAGGATGATCAGACAAGCCGGAACAACTTGCCCGGATTGAAGATATTATCCGGATCGAGCGACGTTTTGATGGCGCGCATCACATCCAGTGCATTGCCGGCCTCTTCGGCAAGAAAACTCATCTTGCCCTGGCCGATGCCGTGTTCGCCGGTGCAGGTGCCGTCCATAGCAATGGCGCGGCGGTTGAGACGGGCGACAAAGGCTTCGGTTTTCGCGACGCTTTCGGCATCCTTGCCATCAAACAGAATAAGGACGTGGAAGTTCCCGTCGCCCGCATGACCGACGATCGGCGCGAGAAAACCGTTCTCCTCAATATCCCGCTGCGTTTCCACCACGCAGTCAGCGAGGCGCGAAATCGGCACGCAGACATCGGTGGACAGCCCATCGAGATGCGGTGCGAGCGCCCGCGACGCCCAATAGGCGTCATGACGCGCTTTCCAGAGCTTGTTGCGCTCGGCGGCATCGCTCGTCCAGCGGAAGTCGACGCCGCCGCATTCCGCCGCGATCTCGGCAAACTGCTGCGATTGCAGAGCCGCCGTCTCCTCGGTGCCATGGAACTCCACGAAAAGCGTCGGCTTCTCCGCGTAGTTCAGGCCGGAATAGGCGTTGCAAGCCCGCACCTGCACCTCGTCAAGCAATTCGATGCGGGCAACCGGAACGCCCATCTGGATCGTCATGATGACGGCATCGCAGGCCGCCTTGATCGTGTCGAAGATGCAGACACCGCCGGCGATCTTTTCCGGAATGCCCTGAAGCCGTAGCGTCACGGACGTGATGACGCCGAGCGTCCCCTCGGCCCCAACGAAAAGCCGCGTCAGGTCGTAACCGGCGGAGGACTTGCGGGCGCGGCGAGCGGTGCGGATTTCCTCGCCATTGGCGACAACAGCCGTAACGGCAAGCACATTGTCTTTCATCGTGCCATAACGAACGGCATTGGTGCCTGAGGCCCGCGTCGAGGCCATGCCGCCGATCGAGGCATTGGCGCCCGGATCGATCGGGAAGAACAGGCCGGTATCGCGCAGGTAGACGTTGAGGTCCTCACGCGTCACGCCCGGCTCCACCGTCACGTCAAGATCTTCGGCATTCACCTCAATGATGCGATTCATCCGGCTGAAATCGATGCAGATTCCGCCGTTGGGCGCATTGACCTGCCCTTCCAGCGAAGACCCAGTTCCGAAGGGAATGACCGGAACCTTGTATTGGGCACAAGCCTTCACCACGGCCTTCACATCATCGGCGCTTTCGGCAAAAACGACTCCGTCAGGCGCCTGCAGGGTCAGATAGGTGGTGGTGTGCCCATGCTGCTCGCGAAACGCCTGGCCCGTCTGGATCTTATCGCCCAACTGCTGCTTCAGCACCGCGAGCACAGACGCAATGCCCTCTTCATTCCGCTCACCCGCAACAACGTCTTTCAGCGCCATCATCCATCTCCACCGCAACATCTGCCCGTAACGGATTCGATCCGTTACGAAATTCCGTCAGGTGGTATGGGATAAGGTTAACGCTTTGTCCAGCATCGCGATTGCGCCGAATGTGGTTTGGCGAAAACCCCGTCCTATTCCGCTGCGAGCAACGGCTTGTCCTCCTCCAGCGCCTTGCGGCGGGCGGCAAGTTCAAGCTCGCGATGGAGGCGGATTTCCTCATCCGCCTGCGGCTTGGCAAAGCGGGCGATGAGCAGATAGGAGACCGGCGTGATATAAAGCGTCACCAGCGTCGCGAAACCGAGACCGCCGACAATGACCCAGCCGAGCGCGATGCGCGCTTCCGCGCCCGCTCCCTGCGCCAGCACCAGTGGCACGCCGCCGAGAATGGTGGCGATCATCGTCATCATGACAGGACGCAGGCGGATGCTGGTGGCCTTTTCAATGGCTTCCCGTACGGTCGCGCCCTGATCGCGCAGATGATTGGCGAATTCCACGATCAGGATGCCGTTCTTGGCCATCACGCCAACAAGCAGCACAAGACCGATCTGACTATAGACGTTGAGGCTCGATCCGGTGACCAGCAGCGCGATGACGGCGCAGGCAAGGCCGAGCGGCACCGTCGTCATGATGATAACCGAACTCAACACGCTTTCGAACTGCGCGGCCAGCACGAGGAAGATGATGGCGATGGCGAAACCGAAGGTCAGCAACATGCCGCTGGAGTTCTCCTCAAGCGTCGCCGCCTCACCGAGCGGCAGCAGGCGGGCTCCGGGCGGCAGGATGGATTGCGAAAGCTCATTCATCTTCTCCAGCGCCTGACCGAGCGAAACCCCGTCCTTCAGATTGGCCGTGAAGCCGACGGAGGGCAGCTGCTGCTCGCGGTTGAGCTGCGGCGCAACCGCATTTTCCTTCAGCGAAGCGATGACCGACATCGGCACGATCTTGCCGTCGCCCGTTTTCAGGAAGACATTTTCAAGATCGGTCGGATCATTGATCGGCCGGGTGGAGGACAGGAGCCGCACCGGGATTGCATCGCCATCCACGAAAACGTCAACGACCGAGCGTCCTTCCAGCAGCGACTGCATGGCGCGTGACAGCCCGGTGATATCGATGCCGAGATCGGAAGCGCGCTCGCGGTCGATGGAAACGGAAAGCTGCGCCTGATTGGGCTCATTGTCGAAACGCGGCGTATCGAACAGGCCGCTTTCCTCCATGGAAAGCAGCAGTTTCTGCGTCGCCGCCGTCAGCGCCGCATAGTTGCTGCCAACCATCGCCATCTGCAAACCGTTACCGGCGCCACGAATACGCAGGCTGTTCGGCTGCATTGCACTGCCGCGCAGCGCCGGCACCTTGTTGGCGGCGGAAGTGACGTCAGCGGCGATCTGATTCTGGGTGCGCTCGCGATCGGCCCAAGGGGCGAGCGTCAGCACCATGAAACCGGTATTGGACGAACCGTTCATGCCCGTGATGGAATAGATATTGCGGATTTCCCCGCTGTCGCGCAGCGGCTGCAGATTTTCCTCGATGCGCTGCAGCTGGTCGCGGGTATATTCAAGGCTGACGCCCTGCGGCGCGGTGACCCGCATCATGATCGAGGCACGGTCCTCGCGCGGCGTCAGCTCGTTCTGGATCATGCCGAAGGCAATCCACGACAGGCCTGAAAAGATCAGCGCCACGATAATGACGATCAGCGGATTGTTCAGGCAGGCGGAAAGCGTCGACTTGTAGGTGGAGGCAAAGACATTGCCAAACCAGGCGAGCGGTCCCGTCTGTTCCTTCAACCCCTCCTTCAACATGCGGGAAGCCAGCATCGGGCAGAGCGTCAGCGCCACGATGGAGGACAAGCCCACGGCGAAGGCCAGCACGAAACCGAATTCGCGGAACAGGCCGCCAAGCTGGCCCGGCAGGAAGGAGAGCGGAATGAAGACGGCGGCTAGCGTTGCCGTCGTTGCGATGACCGCGAAGAAGACTTCCTGCGTGCCGAGAACGGCAGCGGCCCGCGGCCCCATGCCTTCCGCCCGGCGGCGCACGATGTTTTCCAGCACCACGATGGCGTCATCGACCACCAGGCCGGTCGCCAGAACGATGGCGAGCAGCGTCAGAATATTCACCGAGAAGCCGACCATGTAGATGGCGACAATGGTGCCGATCAGCGCCACCGGCATGGTGATCGCCGGAATGAGGGTGGCCCGCCAGTCGCGCAGGAAGAGATAAAGCACGACGATGACGATGATCGCCGAAAGACCGAGCGCCAGCTCGACCTCGTGCAGCGCGCCTTCGATGAAGACCGCGTCATCGCTGGTGACGACGATGCGTGTGCCTTCTGGCAGATTGGCCGACATGGCATCGACGGCGGCCTTCACGCCGGTGGAAATATTGAGCGTGTTGGACTGCGCCTGACGGATGACACCGAGACCGACACCCTGCACGCCATTGGAGCGCAGCGAGGTGGATTCGTCATCCGCACCGAGCATGACGGTTGCCACGTCGCGAAGGCGGATATTGTTCTTGATGAGAAGGTTGGAAAAGTCCTCCGGCTTCGTCAGGCTCGCCGTGGCACGCACGACGATGTCCTGCGTCGTGCTTTTCAGCGATCCCGCCGGCACGTCGAGTGCCGCGCTGGCCAGCGCGTTGGAAACATCGGTCACGGTCAGACCACGGCTGGCGAGTGCTGCCTGATTGAGATCGACGCGAAAAACCTTTTCCTGATCGCCATAAAGCTCGACATCGGCAACGCCGTCGACAGCAGCCAGACGGTCGATGATCTCGTCATCCACCAGCTTGGTCAGATCTTCCATGCTGAGCGTCGACGAGGTGACGGCAAGGCGCATGATCGGCTGGCTGTCGGAATCCGCCTTGATGATCTGCGGCTCGTCGGCATCGTCGGGCAGCTGATTGGTGACGCGGCCAATGGCGTCACGCACATCGTTGGCCGCAACGGCCATGTCGACATTGTCGCCAAATTCCATCGTCACGCGGCTGGTGCCGAATTGCGAGTTGGAAGCGATGGATTTGATGCCGCTGACACGCGCCACCGCACCTTCGATGGTCTGCGTCACTTCCTGGTCGATCGTCTCAGGCGCAGCACCTTCATAGGTGGTCCTGACGCTGATCGACGGCCGGTCGACGTCGGGCAATTCGCGCACCTCGACGCCAACCAGAGCGGCGAGACCAGCCACGACCAGCAGCGTGTTGAGGACCGCCGCCAGAATAGGCCGGCGCACGAACAATGCGGTAAAAGCGAGCTTGGAATCCTGACCGGAAGGCGACTGCGTCATTGGCTGGCGACCTCTTCCGGTTTCGGCTGTTCGCCGACGCGGACAGCACCGCCTTCACGCACGCGCTGAAGGCCCTCGATCACGACTGGCTCGCCTTCCGCCAGTTCCGCCTTGACGAGAACCGCATCAGGGTTGCGCTGCACGATCTGCACCCGCACCTTGTTCGATTTGTTGTCGGTGACGCGCCAGACATAGGAGCCTTCCGCATCCCACTGCACGGCCAGAGGATCGACCGAAGCATAGGTCTCCCCGGCAAAACGCATGGTGACGCCGAAGGACATGCCGGCCCTCAGCTCGTCCTTCTCGTTACCAAACTTCGCCCGGATGCGGATCGTGCGGCTTGCTTCATCGACACGGTTGTCGACAGCTTCGATTTCACCCTTGAAGGTTTCGCCGGGACGCGAAATGGAGGTCGCCTCCACCGGCATTCCGACCTTGATCACGGTTGCAAACCGCTCGGGCGCCCAGAAATTGACGAGGATTTCCGACCGGTCGTCGATGCTGACGATGGTTGACTGCGTCGTGACGTTGTCGCCAATATTGGCGGCGACGATACCGGCCACGCCCTCAATCGGCGCGACGATGTCGCGGCGCCTGAGATTGAGTTCGGCGGTGCTGAGCGCCAGCTTGGCGGATTCTTCGGCAATCTGCGCATCCATCACATCGAGGCGGGAAACGGATTTCAGGTTCTTGTAGGAACTGGATTTTTCAATCGCGCTGCGCAGCGCGACCTGCGCCTTGTCGCGTTCGATCACCTGCTCTTCGTCATCGAGCCGCGCAAGCACCTGCCCCTTCACGACGCGTGCGCCGGCGGCCGTGCGGATTTCTGAAAGCGTGCCCGATGTCTGCGGCATGACGACGACCGACTGGATCGCCTGGCCGTTGCCGATGGCGTTCAGCCGGTCATTGACCGTGCCCTTTTTCACGGGAGCCGTCACCACCAGGGTGGCGTTGCCGTTGCGCCGCGAACCACCATTCTGGCCTGTGGGCGAACCGGCCGTTGCGACCTCTATCGCGCCTGCCGGCGTTTTGCCGAGCCCCATGCTGGCGAGCACATTGCGGGCTTCGGGCGAATAAAAGCCCCAGAGACAGAGCCCTGCCCCCACCACGGCCAGACTGACACCCACCTGTTTCCAGACCCGCATATAGTTCTCCGGTTGATCATCGCAGCATAAAGCAGCCCCTGAAGCGCAGGCTTCGGGACATCAGCAGTATTCCCCCTCGTTTAAAACGAGGCAACGCACAAATCCGTTTCTTACGTAATTGTAATTTGTGATGGATTCTCGTCGAGCACACGACGAAGGCCATTTTTATCGCAAATATTCTTCAGCGCGGTAATCTGCCCCCAGGAAAAGAGCCGGAGGAAGCCATGAGCACCGTAACGAAAGTACAAAATCCCGAAGCCGATCCGCGCGTCAAGGCGGTATTTGACGACATCCGCACCACCCGCAAGTCGGACTTCATCAATAATATGTGGCTCTACCTCGCCTTCGATCCTGATCTTCTGGAAAAGACATGGGCCGAGGTCAAGGCGGTGATGGCGACACCTTCGGCGCTCGACCCCGTGGTCAAGGAAATGCTTTACATCGCGGTGTCCGTCACCAATGGCTGCTCCTATTGCGCCCATTCCCACACGGCCGCCGCCAAAGCCAAGGGCATGACCGGCGAGCAGCACGCCGATCTCCTGCGGGTCATCGCGCTTGCCGCCAAGACCAACCAGCTTGCGGTGGCGCTGCAAGTCCCGGTGGATGCCGCTTTTGATGCCGACAGTCAGGCATGAAGCAAAAAATGCCTTGGAATAGGCGTTTTGACCGATGATACCGGAATAAAAGCAGAACGCGGTTCTGGCCTTTATATCCCGAATCACTACATTGGGCCGCATGAGCAACAGTTTCGACGATATGCCGTTCTTCGATGAAGAACCCGTGACGCCGCGCAGAGCGACGAATAATGCAGGCGCGGAAAGCGCCGGCGGGCTCGGCATTGCCGCCCGCGCGATGGCTGCGCGCGATCAGACGCGTGCCGCGCCCGATTATCTTTCCGGCCTCAACCCGGAACAGCGCGATGCCGTGGAAACGCTTGACGGACCCGTTCTTGTCCTCGCGGGCGCCGGCACCGGCAAGACCCGCGTTCTGACGACCCGCATCGCCCATATTCTCGCAACCGGCCGTGCCTATCCCAGCCAGATCCTTGCCGTGACCTTCACCAACAAGGCGGCCCGCGAGATGAAGGAACGTATCGGCGTTCTGGTCGGCGGCGCTGTCGAGGGCATGCCCTGGCTTGGCACCTTCCATTCCATCGGCGTCAAGCTTCTGCGCCGCCATGCCGAACTCGTCGGCCTGAAATCGGATTTCACCATTCTCGATACGGACGACGTGGTGCGGCTGATCAAGCAGCTCATTCAGGCCGAAGGTCTCGATGACAAGCGCTGGCCGGCAAAGCAGTTCGCCGGCATGATCGACGGCTGGAAGAACAAGGGGCTGACGCCGCCGGATATTCCGGAGGGCGACAGCCGCGCTTTCGCCAATGGCAAGGGTCGCGAACTTTACACCGCCTATCAGAACCGCCTGAAAACACTGAACGCCTGCGACTTCGGCGATCTTCTGATGCACCCGATCAGCATCTTCCGCCGCCACACGGATATTCTGAAGGAGTATCACCAGAAGTTCCGTTACATTCTGGTGGACGAATATCAGGACACCAATACGGCGCAATATATGTGGTTGCGGCTTCTCGCGCAGCGCGCCAAGGACGAGCCGCAGAACGTCTGCTGCGTGGGTGACGATGACCAGTCGATCTATGGCTGGCGCGGCGCGGAAGTGGACAATATCCTCCGCTTCGACAAGGATTTTCCCGGTGCCAAGGTCATCAAGCTTGAACGCAACTACCGCTCCACCGAGCATATTCTCGGCGCAGCCGGGCATCTGATCGCCCATAATGAGGGCCGTCTCGGCAAGACGCTGTTCACCGAACGCAGCAGCCCTGACGATGAAAAGGTCGTGGTGCATGCCGCCTGGGATTCCGAGGAGGAAGCCCGCGCGGTCGGCGAGGAAATCGAACAGCTTCAGCGCAAGAACCACAAGCTGAACGACATGGCGATCCTCGTTCGCGCCTCCTTCCAGATGCGCGAATTCGAAGACCGTTTCGTGACGCTCGGCCTCAATTACCGCGTCATCGGCGGCCCACGCTTTTATGAGCGCCTCGAAATCCGCGACGCCATGGCCTATTTCCGCCTCGTCTGCCAACCGGCCGACGATCTCGCCTTCGAGCGGATCGTCAATACGCCGAAGCGCGGCCTCGGCGATACGACCATCCGCAACCTGCACGACTATGCCCGCGCCCGTGATATTCCGATGCTGGCGGCAGCCGCCGATATCATCGAGACCGACGAGCTGAAACCGAAGGCCCGTAAGGCGCTGTTCGATGTGGTGCAGGATTTCCGCCGCTGGCAGGGCCTGCTGGAAAACACCGAACACACCACGCTTGCCGAACAGATCCTCGACGAAAGCGGCTATACCGCCATGTGGCAGGCCGACAAGACGGCCGAAGCGCCCGGACGGCTGGAAAACCTAAAGGAACTCATCCGCTCGATGGAAGCCTTCGAGAGCATGCGCGGCTTCCTCGAGCATGTGGCGCTCGTCATGGATGCCGAGCAGAACGAAAATCTCGATGCCGTCTCCATCATGACGCTGCATTCCGCCAAGGGCCTGGAATTCGACACCGTCTTCCTGCCCGGCTGGGAGGAAGGCCTGTTCCCGCACCAGCGGGCTCTGGACGAAGGCGGTCGCTCCGGTCTGGAGGAAGAACGCCGCCTCGCCTATGTCGGCATCACACGCGCCAAGAAGCTCTGCCATATCTGGTTCGTCTCGAACCGGCGCATTCACGGGCTGTGGCAATCCACCCTGCCCTCGCGGTTCCTTGATGAACTGCCGTCGGCCCATGTGGATGTCGCGGCATCCGACAGCAATTACGGCGGTTATGGCGGACGCGGCGGCTACGGCCAGTCGCGCTTCGACAAGGCCGACCCCTTCACCAACAACTATTCCACCCCCGGCTGGAAGCGCGCGCAGCAGAACCGCAGCGACGCCACCCGCGACAATTGGGGCACCCGCTCCGGCCATGCGGTGGAACGCATCGGTTACGGCGAAAGCGGCCCGCGCACCCGTACGATAGAGGGCGAGCTGGTGGCGAAATCCGTCGCGGACAAGCCGTCGAAATTCTTTGTCGGCGACCGCGTTTTCCACCTCAAATTCGGCAACGGCAATATTTCCGCCATCGAAGGCAACAAGCTGACGATCGACTTCGATCGCGCCGGACAGAAGCGCGTGCTGGATGGATTTGTGGAAAAGGTTTGATTCGACAACTATGAGTGCCCGCAGACCGCTTTTTCCGTAGCCCACGTCATGCCGTTGCAATAAAGGAGTTGCAATGGGGATGTGAAAACCGGGTGAGGACTGCTTTGCATATATTACCGAAAAGCCAGCGCAAGCTTGCGGTTTTCCTGATCAACATGGACAGCGCCACCAAACGCCTCGCGGATATGAACGCACGCCTTGACGCCATGGGGCTGAAGGCGGAGCGCGTCCCCGGCGTCAATGGCAGGGAACTGAATTACCCGATCCCGGAATTCAGCGAGATTTCGTACATGCTCATGCATGGCCGCCGCACCTCGCCGCCGGAGATTGGCTGCTACCTCAGCCATGTCGCCTGCGCCCAAAAATTCATGGCGGGCGATGCCGATATAGCACTCATCCTTGAGGATGACGTGGTCTTCGATGATGATTTTCTCAACGCCATCGATGAGGCGGTGCTGAACGGCGGCGACTGGGATCTGCTGAGGCTGACAACGGTCAGCAATGGCCGGAAATTTCCGTTCCGCCCGCTTTCCAATGGTCGTTCGCTCGCCATTGCGATCACGCGGGAAAAAGGGTCGGGAGCCTATCTCGTCAACCGCCGCGCCGGAAAATGGATATCGAAACTGATCCCCATGCGGCTCGCCTATGACATCGCATTCGATCTGGAATATCTCGCGGGCCTCAAGGCGGCGTTCATCTACCCGCTTTGCGCCACGCAAGATGCGGACGGAGAAAGCCAGATCCAGAACAATCTGCGCATCTACCGCCTCCCGCGCTGGCGTTATTTCACCGTACTGCCCTATCGCGCCTTTCTGGAAACCAGTCGTTTCCTGCTGCGCGGCATCCGCTTCGTCATGGCGAAGGCGAAGGTGGCTATGGGAGGCGGCAAGGGCAAGACCGCTCCAGCCAGTCATTGAATTATCTGTCTTACACTTCGCCGGGCGTGAATCCGACAAGATAGACGGCCGCGACCACGGCTGCGAGAAGGAAAATCGAAACGACGAAAATCGTCATCCGGTTCAATGGTTTGCGCGTCGTTTTCTTCATGCTGCAATAATGCGCGGCAGGGTGGCTTGTTCCGCAACGCACAGGATAATGTCGCGTGAAGCAGCAAAGCGGCGCAATTCGATTCCGCTTCAGGCACATATCGGCTAAAGCTCGGGTTCCTCTTCAGCTTTCCGGCCCGCCATGACAGACACGACGCATCCACGCCTCAACCCGCTGCATCTTGCCGCCGCCTTCGCCAGCGGTTGCCTTTTGACATTGATGGTGCATTTCAACGGTCAGCTTGCCCATTACGGCAATGCGCTGTTTTCCTCCTGGACAGCGCATGGAACCGGCACGGTGGCCGCCCTGATTTATCTCGCCATCATGCGCCCGAAGAAAGATCCAGCAGCACCGGCAAAACCGAAAGCGCCGCTCTGGGCCTATTGCGGCGGGGTGGTGGGTGCCGCCATCGTCATCCTCACCTCCACCGCCGTCAATTCGCCGCTGGCGCTTTCCGGCACCATTGCGCTCGGGCTTGGCGGACAGGTGATCTTCAGCCTCCTGGCTGATCTTTTCGGCCTCTTCGGCCTGCCCAGAAGGAAGCCGGACCTGCGGGACATGGCAGCGGTGGCGCTGATCCTGTGCGGCAGCGCGCTTATCATCCTTGTGGGGAGAACGGCATGATACTCTGGATCGCCATGGCCTTTACCGGCGGCGTCTTCGTGGCGCTGAGCCGCCAGATCAATGGCCGCCTCAGCCTGTCGAACTCGCCGCTCATCGCCTCCTTCTGGAACCATATCGTCGGTTTTGGTGTGCTGACCGTCATCGGCCTTATCGTCGGCGGCCTCATTCCGCCGGGCGCGGCCGATGCGCCATGGCTCGCCTTTATCGGCGGCCCGATCGGCGTCGTCTTCATCGCTTCAGGAAGCTGGCTCATACCGCGCATCGGTGCGGTCAATACCGCCCTTCTGGTCATCAGCGGCCAGATGGTTTCAGGCGTGGTTCTTGATCTTTTCAGCGATCATCCGCCGAAAATCTGGGCAAGCGCACTTGGGATTCTGCTGATCCTGGCCGGCATGGTGCTGACACAGCGGCGCAGTCGCTAAAGTATTTTCAGTAGAAATGCGCAGCGTTTTTACGTCCGGAAAATGCGTAGAACTTAAGAAAGCTCAGGAGTCGCTGCCGCGCGAGAACATGCCGATCAGGGTCTTGCCGCCGCTTTTACCGCCGCTGCTGGCAAGTGTCGGCCGGTTACCGTTCAGTTTCGGCACCACCACCATGCGCTTGACTTCACCGCGCTTGAAGGCCGCAAGGAAGCGCGAATAGTCGCGGAACACAACGCAGCCGTTCGATTCACCGCGTTTTGCCAGCATATAGGTGTGCGCCAGAAGACCGTCGCGGCCGTGCGGGTTGACGCCGCTTTCCGGCGTCAGACGAATGGCTTCGACTCCGTGGAACCGCGCCTCGCGCATCGTCAGACGATAGCTGGAGGGCGGCGTCGAACCGCGCATTCTCACATGCACGTAATCGGGGTTGTCGCGCATCTTGCCGATGCCGGAATGCGCTTCCAGCTTCTCGCCGTTCGGCATATGCACGACACCGGAGGAAATATCATAGATCGCCGTTCCGTTGCCGCGATCCGGCCACGGAACCGCATCCATCTTGCTCGGCTCGCGTATCGGATTATCAGGCTTTGCAAAGGCGAGCATGGCGCCGGTGCTCTGCTTGGGCGGCGCAGGAGCGCGCAGGGGAACCGGCGCATCAAAAGCAGGCGCCGAAGCAACCTCGGCCCTGGACGGTGTGGCAGGACGAGGTGACGGCTCGACCGCCTGAGCCGTCGCGACTTCAGGACGGAAACTCGGCAGCGGCACATCATCGGGCAGCAGGCTGCTTGCTTCTTCCTCGATCTGCGGCCGCGCCAGCGCCACTTCAAATGCCGGATGCTGCGGAACGGCGCTCTGATAGGCGACCTCGGAGGTGCGTCCAAGCGCCGAATCGACGATTGCCGAAGGCTTGAGCGCGGCAAGTTCCTTAACGGTCGCCTGCCCTTTCGCGTTCGCTGCCGCGCCGAAGCGCTCGCCGAATTCCTTCGCACCAATCTCGGGCATGATGCCGGCAAGGCGAACAGCCTTCTGCTGGCCGTGGCTATGGTCGCTCAAACGGGAAAACTTGCGGATGTGAATATCTCGCGCGGCCGTGCGGACAATCGCCGTTTCAGCCGAATCGAGCCTCGTCACCAGGGTCTTTTCAAACTGTCCGACACCATGCGAGGCAGCGGCCATGCTATGCAGCGAGGCAAAGGCTGCGACTGCGAAAAGGCTGGCAAAAACGCCGCCGCCGAGAAGCGCGGACATCCGTCCGAGCGAAGAGGATTTGCCTCGCTTGGCGGAAGACGAACCGGCAAAGCCGGCACCATTATAGGCCGCAGCAGAAAACGCCATGATACTCGTTACTCGAACCGTTCACGCATACCCGGCCGACGCCGGAGGGATTTTGGGACATCCGAAGAGCGGGCAGACACCACGCCGGTTTCGGAATTGACTGGTTCGAAGCATGACGAATTATGGTAACCAAAGTGTTTACGAGTCCCTGCAAAAATATTTCGTTAAGGTCTGCGCATTGTAAGGCGAAGGCAAAACAATGACTTGCGCGGGTACTGCGTGCATCCGCACTGCCTCGTCCCGGGAAATACCCCTTAAAGGAGCGTCATCGGCCTAAAAATTTCCGTCGCCGCAATTGTCAGGTAAATTCCGACTTGGCCGGAAATTTGCTGCAAATGCGGCAGGACTGCGACAGGGCAAGTCCCTGCCGGAAACACCCATGCTTACCTGAGAAATCGAAAGGGGCTTGATCCGCCAAAGCCGGCTTGGCATCCTGCCCTCAAAAGGGAGGCACATCATGAAGGCGCTGCTGCTCATCGATATCCAGAACGGGTTTTGCCCGGGCGGCAATCTTGCCGTTGCCGATGGCGACCGGATCGTGCCCATCGCCAATGCCCTGATCGACAACGGCGGCTACGATCTCATCGTCGCCTCGCAGGACTGGCACCCGGAAAATCATGGCAGCTTCGCCTCGCAACATCCCGGCAAGAAACCCTTCGACATGGGCGAACTCTCCGGCAAACCGCAGATGATGTGGCCGGACCATTGCGTGCAGGGTACACCGGATGCGGAATTCCACCCTGATCTCAAGACGGAAACCTTCGATTACATCCAGCAGAAGGGCGAAAACCCCGCCGTCGACAGCTATTCCGCCTTTCGCGACAATGATCAGGGCGCGACGACGGGACTGGCCGACTATCTGAACCGCCAGGGTATCACGCAACTTGACGTCTGCGGCCTCGCCACCGATTACTGCGTCAGTTTTTCAGTGCTCGACGCCCTCGACATGCTGCCTGATGTGAAGGTGCGTTTCATCGAGGATGCCAGCCGCGGCATCGATCCGCAGGGCATCAAGGCCGCGATTACCACCATGCGGGAAAAGGGCGCAATCGTTCTCAAAAGCCGCGACATTCTGCGGGACTGAAGAACACTGGGCTTACCACTCTCCCTCATTCCTGTGCCCGTCACAGGAATCCAGCCGACGCGCGTCTGCGCGGCGAGAGAGTCTTTCCAGCCCAAGGACTTGGGCTGGCTGGATCCCTGTGACGAGCACAGGGATGAGGAAGGAGAGTGCCGTTACCGCGGCTTCGGTTTCTCCAGAACGTCGATATCGCCTGCTGCATCCTCAAGGCGTCTCAGGATCGCGGCATGCGCATCCCTGAGTCCCTCATTATAAAAAACATGCCCCAGCTCCTCTGCC
Organism: Agrobacterium sp. LAD9; assembly: GCF_003031125.1. Lineage (NCBI taxonomy): Bacteria > Pseudomonadati > Pseudomonadota > Alphaproteobacteria > Hyphomicrobiales > Rhizobiaceae > Agrobacterium > Agrobacterium sp. LAD9. Next base: position 124,705 of record NZ_PHGS01000009.1, read on the forward strand.
AGAAAATCGACGAAGATCTCCGCCTGCAGATGGCCGATCTCGGTTTCGGTCTCACGGGCAAGATAATCCCTGATACGTCCGGCCAGCGCGGCCTTTTCCTGCTTTTCCAGCATCGATCTTCCATCGTCTGACTGTTGAGGTGCACGAGAAGACGGCGGTGAAGCCGGCCCGGCACCGGCCATATGGGGCGATACCGTAACGGAAGCTTCAAGTTAATCAATCGATCCATTCATGCAATTCGTTTGCCAGCCGGACGGGACGGCGATAGAGCGGCGGCAAGGAGTTTCCAGACATGTTCAATGCAGATTTTCGCGAGGGATTGAAGAGCGGTTTCCCGATCGCCCTCTCCGCCGCCCCCTTCGGTGCGCTGTTCGGCGCCGTCGCAGTCGATAACGGGCTGAGCGTCACCGAAGCCACGATCATGAGCGGCACCGTCTATGCGGGTGCAAGCCAGCTCGTTGGTATCGAACTGTTCGGCCAGAAGGTTGCCCCCTGGCTGATCGTTCTTTCCGTCTTCGCCGTCAATTTTCGCCATATCCTCTATTCGGCCGCCATTGCCCGGATGATCTCGAACTGGTCATTCCTGCAGAAGGCTGCTGGTTTCTTCGTGCTGGTGGATCCGCAATTCGCCGAATCGGTCAGGAAATACGAAAATACCGGCACGGTCGGCTTTTCCTGGTACATGGGCTTTGCCGCGCCCGTTTATGTGCTGTGGCTGGCCATGACCATTCTCGGCGCATCGCTCGGCAATATGGTCGGCGATCCGAAAGCCATTGGCCTCGATGTGCTGCTGCCGATCTATTTCATGGGCATGGTGCTGAGCTTCCGTCAGCGGGAGAATTTCTACCCTGTCATGCTGGCAAGCGCGGTTGGCGCAACGGTTGCCTATCACATCGTCGGCTCCCCGTGGCATGTGAGCCTCGGCGCGGTCGCCGGAATTCTCGTTGCGGTCCTTTATCCGCCGAAACCGAACGGCGCATCGAATTCTGAAAACGGGGTGGAAACGCCATGAGCGACATGCTGCACGCCGATACGCTGATCCTGATCGCGCTCGCCGCCATCGCCACCTACCTCACCCGCATCGGCGGCTATGTTCTGATGACGCGGATGAAATCCATCCCGCCACGCATGGAGGCGGGGCTGAACGCCGTTCCCGTGGCGGTTTTGACCACGCTCGTCGCACCCGCCTTTTTTGAAGGCGGATACGAGGTCAAGATCGGCATGGTGGCCGCCCTGCTGGTCTGCCTGCGGTTTCCCGGCCTGACGATGCTGGCCGTCGGCTGGGCCATCGTCATCGCCATCAGGCATTTCGGGCTGCTTTAAGCGACCCGCTCCAATGGCCTCGTGGCGGCAACGAGCCACGTCTTAACCTCCTCGTCGGTGATCAAGGGAGAAAGCTTCTCCAGAACCCCGGCGTGATAAGTGTTCAACCAGTCGAGTTCTTCGTCGGTCAGGAGAGCGGTGACCACCAGCCTGCGGTCGATGGGGCACCATGTCAGCGTCTCGAAGGAGAACATCGGCTGGTCGCCGCCGGAGACCTCTTCCGCCTCGCGCACATAGATGAGGTTCTCGATGCGGATGCCAAAAGCGCCGGGCCGGTAATAGCCCGGCTCGTTCGACAGGATCATGCCGGACAGCAGTTCCTGCGTCGAAAGCCTTGAGATACGCTGCGGCCCCTCATGCACCGAAAGATAGGAGCCGACGCCGTGGCCGGTGCCATGGGCGTAATCCGCTCCCGCCTTCCAGAGCGCGATGCGCGCCAGCGGGTCGAGATCGCAACCACGCGTTCCCTTGGGAAACCGTGCGATGCTGATGCCGATCATGCCCTTCAGCACCAATGTGAAGAAACGCTTCTGCTCTTCCGGAACGGCGCCGATCGCAACCGTGCGGGTGATGTCAGTGGTGCCGTTGACATATTGCGCACCGGAATCGACGAGGAACATCTCCCCATCCGCAAGTGTGCGGTCCGTATCCGTCGTGACGCGGTAATGGATGATGGCGGCATGTTCGCCGGCACCTGAAATCGTGTCGAAAGATACGTCCTTGAGCGGGTTTTGCAGCCCCTGCCCCACCTTGACCCGAGCGGCCTCGAGCGCCCTGACGGCGGCAATTTCGGTGACGCTGCCGGGCTGCTGGCGGTCCAGCCAGCAGAGATATTCGACCATGGCCGCCCCATCCTGCACATGAGCGGCTGCCGAGCCGGCCAGTTCCGCCCTGTTCTTGCGCGCGCGCGGCAAGCGGACAGGATCAGCCTCCTCGATCAGGGTGCCGCCCGCCGCGGCAATCGCGCCGGTCAGCGCCACCGGCGTCAGATCGGCATCGACCATAACCCGGCCCTTGGCGCTAGCAATGGCGTGCAGGCGGTCGGCGATTTTCGACGGCGGCAATTGTGTCGCGAGCTGCGCCAGATAAGCCTCGACCTCAATGCCGGTCTTGCGCTTGTCGAGAAAAATATCCGCCCTGCCATCCGCATAGATGATGGCGCGCGCGAGCGGATGCGGCGTATGCGGCACGTCGTTGCCGCGAACGTTGAAAATCCAGGCAATGGACGACGGATCGGTAACCAGCAGGGCATCTGCGCCCTTTGCCGAGACCGTTTCCGCCAGCGAGGCGATCTTTTCCTTCGCCAGCTTGCCGGTAAAGGCCTCGGGCTGGATAACGACGGGCTCCAGCGGCTCGGATGGACGGTCCTGCCACAGGGCATCAAGCGGGTTCTTTTCCAGGAGAACGACCGAACCGCCTTTGCCGGCAAGCACCTTTTCCAGCCGCTTCAACTCCGCGCCGGTGTGCAGCCACGGATCGATGCCGAGCCGGAAACCCTGTGGGGCATGTTCGGCAAGCCAGACGGAGGGCGGCGCGCCAACCAGATCGCCGCCGCTGAAGATCGATTGATCGACCTGCGACTTGAGTTGCGTTGTGTAACGGCCATCGACAAAAACCACCGCCTCCGCGCGCGTCACCAGCGCAATGCCGGCGGAACCGGTAAAGCCGGTCAGCCATGAGAGGCGCTCGGCGCACTCAGGCACATATTCTCCCTGATATTCATCGGCGCGCGGCACCAGAAAACCGTCGATGCCGAGGGCGTCGAAACTGGCGCGCAGCGCCTCGACACGGGCCTTGCCGAATTGCGGCGCGGATTTGTTTTCGAAGGTCTGGAACATGAGCGTCTTTCGGGAACTGTCATGAGAAAAACTGTATGATCGCGCCATCAAATCGTTGGCGCGGCACGACAATGCCATGCGGACAAAGCCGGTTTCAAGCCATATATGACAGAGCGGATTGCGGCGATAAATTGTGCATATTTTGCGAAATAAGTAATACTCAAGGCGATATGACATGCAAAATACGCATATCTACCCTGAGATATCTCCTCTAACCAAACGAAAACACATCGCTTATCTTCAGGGCAACACAGCGAGAGAGACACTCTTCTGGCAAACAAGGATTTGAAGCAATGGCAAAATCTTTCCTCCGTACCGCCTTCGATCGCGTCGTTGAAGCACGCGAGCGTCAGGTCAGCCGTCATGTCAACGCCGCCCTTCTGAACCTCGACGACAAGTCGCTCGAAGCGCTCGGCATGAACCGCGCCGATCTGCGTCGCAAGGCAAAGTCCAGCTACGTATTCTGATAATGTCCGGTGCGGAGATCCTCCCTCCGCCGCGCCGAACAGGAATACGTCGACCCGCTTGAGCAAACTCCTCCCATCTGCTCGCGGGTTTCCAGGCGGCGCGAAAGCGCCGCCTTTTCTTTTACCCCGAAAGGGATGCTGGGGAAGCTTCAGTCCTTGCGCAGGTGCAGCGTCACCCAGCCATTACGCCAGATCGTGCGGACATGGGAAAGCCGCGCGCCATTATAGGCGGAAAGCACCTTCCAACGCTGTGACGCCAGAATGCCCGACAGGATGACGGTGCCCCCGGGCGCCAGATGCGTGACGAGCTGCGGCGCCATCTTGATGAGCGGCCGCGCCAGAATATTGGCAATGATGAGATCGAACGGGCCATGCTTGCGGAAAGCGTCCGAGTGGAAACCCGGCGCGGTCTCCAGCGCCAGCCCGGAGACGATACCGTTCAGCCGCACATTCTCCTTCGCCACCTTCACGGCGATGGGATCGATGTCTGTCGCAAGCACGGGAATAGGACGCATCTTGCGTACAGCAATCGCCAGAACGCCGCTGCCGGTGCCGAGATCCAGCGCATTGCGCACCGTCCTCGCCCGCAGAACTTCCTCGATCATCTCAAGGCAACCTGCCGTCGTGCCATGATGGCCCGTGCCGAAAGCCTGCCCCGCCTCGATTTCGATTGCCAGATCGTTCGCCTGCACCTTATCGCGATCATGGGCGCCATACACGATGAAGCGCCCTGCCCTGACCGGCTTCAGCCCCTCGAGCGACTTGGCGATCCAGTCAACGTCAGGAACGGTCTCCTTCTCGATGACGAGATCGGGAAAGGCAGGAGCAAGCAGCGCGCTGACACGCTCGCGGAACTCTTCTTCCTGTTCAGCCATCAGATAAACCGAGGCTTCCCAGATATCGCGCTTTTCATCCACCTCGGTGGTGGCAATCGCGACATCCTCCTCGCCGAAATAGTCCGACATGAGATCGAGGATTTCACCCGCCTGGATTTCGGTCGTGGTGACGTAAAGTCGGATTTCGCTCACGGCGGGCTGCTTTCTCTGGCTAATAGTTCTGTGTCTGCCTTTGCCACAAAACCGCAGTCAGTCCAATAAGCCGCGCGTAATTAAACCTTCGTACCCTTCAGAAGATTCTGAAGTTTCTGCTCGGCGACATCGGGATTTTCACCATAGGCAATCGTCCCCGCAAAGCGGCCATTGGCATCGAGCAGGATGACGGACGCCGTGTGATCCATAGTGTAATCGCCATTCGGATCCTTCTCGTCCACCGGCACCTTCTTGGCATAGATGCGGTAGCCCTTCAGCGTCTCGGCAATCTTGTCGGCCGGACCGGTGATGCCCGTGATCCGCTTCGAGACGTTGGAAACATATTGCTGCATGATCTCAGGCGTATCGCGCTCGGGATCGACGGAGACGAAATAGGCCTGCAGCTTGTCGCCGGCCGGGTCCACCTTCTCCATCCAGCCGTTCAGCTCGAACAGGGTTGTAGGGCAGACCTCCGGGCAATGGGTGAAACCGAAGAACAGCGCTGTCGGCTTGCCCTGAAAGGCTTTTTCGGTAATCGGCTGGCCGGTTTGCGCCGTCAGTTCGAACGGCACGCCATAGGCCGTCTCCACCATCTGCTCCCGGGTTTTCGTCATTTCGATCGTCAACCAGCTGACGACACCGGCGAGAACGAGCACGACGGCCCACAATACGATGCGAATATTTCTCATTTTCCAATCCTACCCCGAAAGCCGGCGGCATATCGCAGGCTCTGGCAGACAGATAACGAAAGGCGGTGGCGACGGCAAATCAACTGGGCGTATTTGAGCCGACCGCGCTGATTTGTCACAAATCCGCAGCCGGAAAAACTTTAGAGGCACCAGGCGATGCCGCTCTGCACCGTAGACAGGAAAATATCCGTGCCGTGCCGCACCCAGCCGTCAAAGGCAAGAAGCACGATGGCAAGCGAGGCCACAGCCGCAAGACTTGCCAGAATAAACTTCAGCGGATGGGAAACGAGCGCGTTCATATGCCTATCATAGCCTGTTTGCGTGAGCGCGAAAACCGCCAAAATACTGGGTTTTGCCGGCAGGCGCGGGGCAATTGTTAGGGAAAGTTTAAAATCTTGCTGTGCATTATGACCATAGCGGTTTTTAAGCCTCGACATGATGTCTCCCGGTCCATTCTCCGGCTACCGCATAAAGCTCAATCCTGCGCGGGCCTGTTAGAGAGCCATCAGAGGAAACCTGCCGTCATGTCCAACGCCATCAAGCAATCCGGCGCATATCTCGAAATCGTTTCCTTCCATCTGAGCGATCAGGAATTCTGCATCGACATCATGGCGATCCGCGAAATCCGCGGCTGGGCGCCGGTTACCCCGATGCCGCACACCCCGCCCTATGTTCTCGGCCTCATCAACCTGCGCGGCGCCGTCATTCCCGTCATCGACATGGCCGGCCGCCTTGGCATGAAAATGACCGAGCCCTCCGAACGCTCCGCCATCATCGTCACCGATATCGGCGGCAAGCTGGTTGGCCTTCTGGTGGAGCAGGTCTCCGACATGATGACCATCCGCTCCGAAGACCTGCAGCCCGCACCCGATATCATTCCGGAAGAGCAGCGCAGCTTCTGCCGCGGCATCGTCGCGCTGGAAAAGAGCATGGTCTGCTTCCTCAACCTCGACACGGTCATTGCCGACGAGCTGGCGCGCGAAGCAGCCTGATCCAGGCATCTATAACGCAATTGCGGGGGGCGAGCCTTACGGCTTGCCCTTTTCCCATGTGACCTGCTGGTTATAGAGCGGCACCGTGGAAATCGCCATCTTGGCCGAACCGTCAGTCAGCTCCCGTGCATGCACCAGATAGATAAGCGTGTCATTGGCCTTGTCGTAGACGCGGCTGACGACCAGCTTCTTCCAGACCAGCGACATGCCCTGCCGGAACACCTCTTCCCCGCCCTTCGAGAGATCGATATCGCCGATCTCCACCGGCCCCGTCTGGCTGCAGGAAATGGCATTGTTTGATGGGTCTTCAAACCAATTGCCGTTCTTCAGCCGGTCGATGACGCCGCGCTCGAAATAGGTCACATGGCAGGTCACGCCCTTGATCTTCGGATCGGCAATCGCCTCGATGACGATGTCGTTGCCGATCCAGTCGACGCCAACCTCACCCACGACCTGCGAATGCGCGGCAGTGACCGGAAGCAATGCCAGAAAGCCCGCAAACAAACCCGACAGAGTTTTCGTCGTCATCGCATCTTCTCCGTTACGCTGCTTCAAACATAAGTGCGCGGAACGGTTACGCAACCCGGGAGACGGCGCGTTTTTTCATGCTGCAGGGCTGGTAACCGGTGGAGGTGAGACGGCCTGCGACCATGCCGATCTTTTCCGGCAGGTCGCGAACATGGGTGACGCGCAGCGCCTTGGCCGCCGCAATCGACGCTGCCGCGCAGACAACGGCATCTTCGGCGGCATTATGGTGCACGAAACGCAGCTGGAGGTGATGGGCAATGACATTCAGCTTGTGCGATTCCAGCTGCGGCCAGACGTGCCGGGCGATCTTTACGCTGCACAGATAAGAAAGATCGGGATAGGACTGCCGGTACTTGTCGAACGACGCCCGCATGACACTGAAATCGAAGGCGGCATTATGGGCGATCATCGTCGCACCGTGGAAGTCGTCGATGAACTCCTCCATCACCTCAGGGAATTCCGGCGCGTCCTCGACATCGGCAGGCCGAATCCCGTGGACGGCGATGTTGAAGGGCGAAAACCGCATGTCCTTCGGCCGGATGAGACGCTCCTCGACGCGAACGATCTCGCCGCCCTCTATCCACGCAAGCCCGACGGAGCAGGCGCTGCCCCGCTCCTCATTGGCGGTCTCGAAATCGATGGCGATGGTTTTCAAGAGTGATTCCCGTTGTTTCATTCCGGCATAAACCGGATTGACCTCAAAGAGAACCGGCCTCGGCTGAACGCGCTTCCGAAAGCATCCAGTCGATGAGCGTCACCAGATCGGGATTATCGAGCATACGCCTGGGATAAACGAGGAAATAGGCAAGCGTGCTGGCCATGTCCTTGCCGAAGGGGGCGATCAATGCGCCTTCCGCAAGCTCGCGGGAAACGAGCGAACGCCGGGTCAGCGCAATGCCGTGCCCGGCCTTGGCCGCATCAAGCGCGCCGTTGCTGTCGATGAAGACGGTACCGCCGGAGGCGTCGACATCGCGCGCGCCCGCCGCTTCCAGCCAGCGCCGCCATTCATTGCGGTTTTCATCGTGTAGCAGCGGAACGGACTTCAGATCACCCGCCTCCTGAAGCGGCCCATATTTTTCAAGAAGCTGCGGCGAGCAGACCGGCAGCGTGCTGTCATCAATGAAGCGGATACTCTCAAGCCCTTCATACCGGCCAAAACCATGCCGCACCGCCAGATCGACGTCGTCCCTTGAAAAATCCACCAATCGGTTCGTCACGCTGATGCGGGCATCCACATGCGGGTGTCGCTGCTGGAAGGCCGGCAATCGCGGCATTAGCCATTGCACGGCGAAAGTCGGGGTGCAGCTAAGCGTCAGAACGGTGATCTCAGATCGCGCCGTCAGTTCCGCCGTCGCCTCGCGCATCATCCGGAAGGCAGTGCGAAGCGCGCCGTAATAACGTTCCCCTTCACGCGTCAGCTGGATGCTGCGCGGTTTGCGGGAAAAAAGCTGCACACCAAGCCGCGCCTCCAGCTCCCGGATTTGCAGGCTAACCGCGCCGGGCGTGACATTCAGCTCATTGGAGGCAAGCGTGACGCTGCGATACCGCGCTGCGGCCTCGAAGGCCTGCAGTCCTTTCAGAGAAGGAAGTTCGGCTGCCATGATTTAGCTCACCTCAACTATCGCACGAGAAACAATCGTTTGAAAACACCATAAAACAGGGAGTAAATAGACGCAACAAGACCTGAAATGCAGTGAAAGCGACCCGTCTCCGATTTGAGCTAAACTCAACCGATATCGGGTGGATGGCGGCGATCCCGTCTGCGATCATGTCGATGCTCATGCTTTGGGAGATGATGATGGCGATACAGAAACAGATGGATGCCGGTGAATGGGCGATGCTTGTCGCGCTTTCGCTCCTGTGGGGCGGATCGTTCTTTTTCATCGGTGTCGCGGTCAAGGAATTGCCGCCGGTCACCATCGTTACGCTGCGGGTCACCCTTGCCGCCACAGCGCTTCTGATCGTCTGCCGCATCATGGGCCTTCGCCTGCCGCGCGAAGGGGCAGTGTGGCGTGCGTTTTTCGGCATGGGCCTGCTGAATAACATCATTCCCTTCTGCCTGATCGTCTGGGGTCAGACCCATATTGCCAGCGGGCTTGCCTCGATCCTCAATGCCACGACGCCCCTCTTCACCGTCATCGTCGCGCACTTTCTGACCGCCGACGAGAAGATGACCGGCAACAAGCTCACTGGCGTTCTGATCGGCTTTGCCGGCGTGGCGACCATGATCGGCCCGGCCGCCTTTACCGGCTCATCAGGTCTCTGGGGCCAGATCGCCATTCTTGGCGCCGCCGTCTCCTATGCCTTTGCCGGCATTTTCGGCCGCCGCTTCAAGGCCATGGGCGTGCCGCCGCTGATGACCGCCACCGGCCAGATTTCCTCTTCAACACTGATGCTGATCCCGGCCGCCCTTCTCATCGATAAGCCTTGGACACTCGCCATGCCTAGCCTCGGCACCTGGGGCGCGCTGATCGGCATCGCCCTCCTGTCGACAGCGCTCGCTTACCTCATCTTCTTCCGTATTCTTGCCAGCGCCGGCGCCACCAATCTTGCCCTCGTCACTTTCCTCATCCCGGTCAGCGCCATCCTGCTCGGTTCGCTGCTTCTCGGGGAACAACTGGAAATGAAGCATTTCGCCGGCATGGCAATGATCGCCGCCGGTCTTGCAGCGATCGACGGCAGGTTGCCGGCAAAACTCAGAAGCCTGCTACGCAACGCACCGGCTTGACAGAGCTACACGGCAAAAGCATTCTGCGCGCATGATCGCGAAACAGAACACCACCCGTCGCCATACCATCACCGGCCACCCGGCAGGGAAAGGTATGTCGTCGCTTTAAGCGATCCATTTCCACCCTGCCATTAGAGCAGGGTTCGCAAGCCTGCTCCCATACGCCCCAAGGAGACAGGCATGCAGAACGTGAAATTTGCCGATAATGAAGATAATCAGTTCCAGTTACGCGACATCCTCCTGCGCGCACCGCGCCTGGATGATGCCGAAGCCCTGACCGAACTGTTCAACCTGCCGGGCGTCCGTCACGGCACGCTGCGGCAACCCTTCCAATCTGTGGAAAAGACCAGGAAGGCAATGGAGAACCGCGGTCCGAACGATATTTCGATCATAGGCGAATGGCGCGGAAAGATCGTCGCCAATGGCGGGCTGTTTCGCAGGGCGGGACGACAGGCCCATATCGCCGACCTGGCGATCAGCGTTCACGACGATCTCGCGGGAAAAGGGGTGGGGTCGCACCTTCTTGGGGCGCTGATCGACACAGCGGATAACTGGCACGATATCCGCCGCATCGAGCTCAACGTCTTCACCGACAATCTCCCGGCAATCCGGCTCTACGAGAAATTCGGTTTCGAGCGCGAGGGCACCCTGCGCAACGATGCCTATCGTGATGGAAAATACGTCGATGCCCATGTGATGGCACGACTTCGATAGGCGCTTTCAGTGTAGAAGGTGGTCCGCAAACACTTCCCGAATGGTCCGTCGCGACCATTCGGCCATTCTTTCGTTCCGCCCGCGCTCGGCATCCAGCACGATCAACGCCTTCCACAGCGCCCAGCCGCGCCCGCGCTGCCATGTGGCATCATCAAGCTCCAGCGCCTGACGAAAAACGGCGCGGCTCTCGGTATTGAGCACATTCCAGGCGAGAATGAGATCGGAAGATGGATCGCCAACGCCGGAACTGCCGAAATCGATGACGGCTGAAAGGCGGCCGTTCTGCACCAGCAGATTGCCCTCGGCAATGTCGCCATGCACCCAGACACCCTGCCCCTGCCAGCGGCTGGAAAGCGCCAGCTGCCAGATCTCCATGGCCAGCGCATGATCCACCTCATCGGCAAGGCGTGCTGCCGAGGCCCGCGCCTCCCCGTCATAGACCGAGAGGGACCCGCCGCGATGAAAGTTATGCGCGCCCGCGCGTGGGCCATCCGAAGCATCCACGCCGTGCAATGTTTTCAAAAACGCGGCAATATCAATAGCGACAGTCGAAAGATCGACGCGCTCCAGATGCCGTGCGAGAGGTTCGCCCTCAAGCCAGCGATAGACGGACCAGCAGAACGGATAGCCTTCTCCCGGCTGCCCCAGCGCCAATGGTGCAGGGATCGGAAAAGGCAGGAGCGGTGTAAGCGCCGGCAGCCACCGGTGCTCCTTTTCCACCTGCGCAACATACCGGGCGGCACTTGGCATGCGGATCAGCATGTCGCCACCAAGGCGAAAGCTGCGATTGTCCCAGCCGCTCAGTTCCACCGGCCGGACCTCGAGATCGGCCCATTGCGGAAACTGGTTGGCGACCAGCGCCCGGACCTGCTGTGTGGTGACGACGATGCGGTCATCCATGCTGTGCTCTCCGTCTCAGGCGCAAAGCTTTAGCGGCAGAGGACAACATTGCCATGACGGCGCATCAGCCGCCGATCAGCGCCAGCCACTCGTCTTCATCCATGGTCTGAACACCCAGTTCCGCCGCTTTGGCAAGCTTGGAACCGGCTCCCGGTCCTGCGACCAGAATATCGGTCTTTTTCGAGACGGAACCCGCAACCTTGGCGCCGAGGCTTTCGGCCCGGGCCTTAGCCTCATCGCGGGTGAACTTTTCCAGCGAACCGGTAAACACAACCGTCTTGCCTGCCACCGGGCTGCCTTCGGTAGAGGGCTTTTCGGCCTCCTTCGGGCGAAGCTCCCGTATCAGACGGTCGATGACATCGAGATTGCGCGGTTCCTTGTAGAACTCGATGATGGCGCGGGCCACCACCTCGCCAATGCCGTCGATGCTGTTGAGTTCGGCCCAGGCATCGCTCGCCAGATCGGCCGCCGCCTTCATGCTCTCTTCGAAATGTTCGTAAGTGCCATAGGATCGCGCCAGAAGCTTCGCCGTGGTCTCGCCCACATGACGAATACCGAGCGCGAAGATCAGCCGGTGCAGATCGATCTCGCGGCGGGCGTCGATGGCATCGAACAGCTTCCTGACGCTGACCTTGCCGAAGCCGTCGATATTCTCGAGCTTGGTGAGGTGAGAGCCTTCCTGCCGCGCCTTCAGCGTGAAAATATCAGGCGCGGTCTTGATCGAGAGCGCCGGATCGTCGCTTTCGAAGAAGAAGTCTATCTGCTTGGTGCCGAGCCCTTCGATATCGAAGGCATTGCGCGAGACGAAATGTTTCAGGTGCTCCACCGCCTGCGCCCGGCACACAAAACCGCCGGTGCAACGTGTGACCGAGTCGAGCTTGCCGGTCTTTTCATTGCGCTCCCGCACCGCATGGCTGCCGCAGACCGGACATTTCTCCGGGAAGGCATATTTCGCCGCCTCGGCGGGGCGCTTCTCCAACAGCACATCCAGAACCTGCGGAATGACATCACCGGCGCGCTGCACAATGACCGTATCGCCAATGCGGATATCGTGATCCTCCGGGCGGATGCGCTCGCCGCCATTGCCGATACCTTCGATATAATCGGCATTATGCAGCGTCGCATTGGTGACAACGACACCGCCGACGGTGATCGGGGTGAGACGCGCGACCGGCGTCAAGGCGCCGGTACGTCCCACCTGAATTTCAATGTTCTCAACCGTGGTGAAGGCCTGTTCGGCCGGAAACTTGTGCGCGGTCGCCCAGCGCGGGCTGCGCGAGCGGAAGCCGAGTCTTTCCTGAAGGTCGAGCCGGTCGACCTTATAGACCACACCGTCGATATCATAATCGAGATCAGGCCGCGCAACGCCGATTTCATTATAATGTTCAAGCAATTGCTGGGCGGAGGTGAATCGCTTCATCAGCGGATTGACCGGGAAGCCCCATTCCCTGAACTTCTCGACGATGCCGTATTGCGTATCGGCAATCCGCGTCGGCTGGCCGCCATTCGAAACCTCACCCAGGGCATAGGCAAAGAACCTGAGTTTGCGTTTCGCTGTCACATTGGCGTCGAGCTGGCGCAGCGAACCGGATGCCGTGTTGCGCGGGTTCACATAGGTCTGCTTGCCTTCGGCCTCCATCTGGGCGTTGAGCGCCATGAAGTCGCTCTTGGCCATATAGACCTCACCACGAACCTCCACCACATCGGGCGCGTCCGAAGGCAGCTCGTTCGGGATTTCCTTGATGGTCCTGATATTGGCGGTGACGTTTTCGCCCGTCGTGCCGTCACCACGCGTCGCCGCGGTCTTCAGCCTGCGGTTCTCGTAGCGGATCGACATGGAAAGCCCGTCGATCTTCGGCTCGGCGGTAAAGGCGATGGAATCATCAGGCAGATGCCCGAGGAAGCGATAGACGGAACTCACGAAATCCCGCAAATCCTCTTCCGAAAACGTATTGTCGAGCGACAGCATCGGCCGCGCATGCACGATTGGCGCAAAGGTCGGAAGCGGCGCGAAGCCGACTTTCTTCGATGGGCTATCGGCCCGCACCAGCGCTGGAAAAGCCGTCTCGATGGCATCGTTGCGCCGCTTCAGCGCATCATAATCGGCGTCCGAAATCTCCGGCGCGTCCTTGCCGTGATAAAGGGCGTCATGGCGAGCAAGCTCGGCCGCCAGAAATGCGAGCTCGGAAGAGGCTTCAAGCTCGGTGAGGTTTTCGACGGATTTCTGGTCTTTCGACATGACGGCCTCTTTTCGGAATTACCGAACGCTTTTAGCCGAAATAACAAACATTAAAAACAGTTTTGCCGCTGGACTCACAACGCCGAAAGGCGCTCCAACGGCATTGTCGCGAACGATCAGTCCTTGGCGGCAAGCAGACGAGCGGCCGCAGCCCTCGCCTCGTCCGTTACCGATGCGCCGGCGAGCATGCGGGCGATCTCTTCGGTGCGGTGTTTCGGCTCCATGGTGGCCACGCGCGTAGCGATGCGCTCGCTGCCGTCGCCGGATGGGCCTTTGGAAATGAGGAGATGAGTGGCAGCCCGTGCGGCCACCTGCGGCGCATGGGTGACGGACAGGACCTGCACGGTTTTCGACAGGCGGCGCAGCCGCTGGCCGATGGCATCCGCCACAGCGCCGCCAACACCCGTATCGATTTCGTCGAACACCAGCGTCGGCGCCGATCCGCGATCGGCGAGCGCCACTTTCAACGCCAGCAGGAAACGGGACAGTTCGCCGCCCGAGGCCACCTTCATGATCGGACCGGGGCGCGTGCCCGGATTGGTCTGGACGTGAAACTCCACCGTATCGATACCGTCAGCCGTCGCCTGCTCGGGATCGGAGGTCACCTCGACGGTAAACCGCGCCCGCTCGAGCTTCAGCGCCGGAAGCTCGGCCATGACAGCGTTGGAAAGCGCTTCCGCCGCATTGCGGCGTTTGTCGGAAAGCGATTGGGCGGCACGGTCAAAATCGGCCTTTACGACGCCGAGATTGGCCTCGAGCTTGCCGAGTTTTTCTTCACCGGCATCGAGATCGGCGAGATCGGCCACCATTTTTTCGGCGAGAGCCGGAAGGTCAGGCACGGCGACATTATATTTGCGGCCCGCGGCGCGCAGCGCAAAAAGCCGCTCTTCCACCCGCTCCAGCTCACGCGGATCGAATTCGGTGCGGCGCAATGCCGCTTCCACTTCCATCTGCGCATTGGAAAGGCTGTCCAGCGCGGCATCCAGCAATTGCACGGTGTCTTCAAGCAGTCCGGGAGCCTCGTGGCTCTTGCGCTCGAGCCGGCGCATCATGGATGCAATGACAGGCACGGGCGAGGCATTGCCGTTCAGAAACTCGCTGGCCTCAGCGATATCGCCGGCAATGCGTTCGGATTTCTGCATCACCGCCCGGCGCTCGGCTAGTTCATCCTCCTCACCGTCACGCGGCGAGAGCGTTTCCAGTTCTTCAACGGAAGAGCGCAGGTAATCCGCCTCGCGCGCCGCCGCCTCCACCTTGGCGCGGTGCGTCTTCAGGGCCCGGTCAGCATCTTTCCAGGTGCGGTAGAGGCCCTGAACAGCGCGAGCCTCATCGCTCAGCCCGGCAAAGGCATCCAGCAGCGTCCGGTGTGCATCGGTGTCGACAAGCGCGCGATCATCATGCTGGCCGTGGATTTCGACCAGGAATTGACCGAGTTGGCGCATCATCTGCACGCTGATGGCCTGATCGTTGATATAGGCCTTGGTGCGCCCGTCGGAGGATTGTACCCGGCGGAAAATCAGGTCGCCGTCGTCATCGAGACCGTTTTCGCGCAGGAGAAGCCGTGTCGGGTGATTGTTCGGGACCTCGAAAGTGGCGGTAACCTGCCCCTTCTCTTCACCATGGCGCACAAGGCCGCCATCGCCACGGCCACCAAGCGCCAGCGATAGGCTATCGAGAAGAATGGATTTGCCCGCACCCGTCTCGCCCGTCAACACGGAAAGGCCTGCCTCGAAACCGAGGTCAAGCCTTTCGATCAGAACGATATCGCGAATCGAGAGCTGGACCAGCATGGCCTATGCCCCGGTCTCAGGCGCCGATAAGCTTCTTGCCGGCGCGCGAAATCCAGGACCCCTTGTTTTCCCGCGGCTCCAGCCCGCTGCCCTTCAGCAGCTTGTAGGAATCCGAATACCATTGGCTATCAGGATAGTTGTTGCCGAGAACGGCGGCCGCTGTCTGTGCTTCATCCACCAGGCCCATAGCGTAATAGGCCTCAGTCAGACGCGCCAGCGCTTCCTCGATCTGGTTGGTGTTCTGGTACTGCTCGACGACGATGCGGAAACGCGAAACGGCGGCGAGGTATTCCTTGCGCTCAAGGTAATAACGACCGACCTGCATTTCGCGACCGGCGAGCTGGTCACGGGCGAAACGGATCTTGGCCTGCGCGTCGGCGACATATTCCGAATCGGGATAGTCATTGACGACCTTGTTCATCGCCTCGACGGTGCGCTGTGCTGCGCGCTGATCCTGCGTCACGTCGGAAATCTGCTTCGAATAGGCAAGACCGATCATGTACTGAACGTAGGCCGCGTCCTTGGAACGGGGATATTGCCGCAGGAAGCGGCTGCCGTTCGTGATGGCCACATCGTTCTTGTTGGTGCGCGTGGCAATGAAGGTCTGCATGACAAGCGCCTTCTGGCCCCATTCGGTAAAGGGATATTGCTTGTCGATAGCCTCGAACTTGCGTGAGGCTTCCGTCATGTTGCCGGCGTTCATGTTGGCAAGCCCCTGCTTGTACAGAACATCAGGCGGATCGGATTCGAAGCCGAGCTTGGTAATGTCGATATCCGGATCGGACTGGCAGGCCGTGACGACGACACTTGCGCCGACCAACATCAACGAAACGGCGATCCCCCGCATCGTACCCTTCATTGCACCAGACCCTACATGCTTCATTCGACAGTTCCCACTTCCCGCGCAAATACATAAGCATCGGCTTTGCACTGGCGTTCTAGCCATAAAAGCATCCGCAGGGCAACGCAATGATGACGCATTAACGCATTTTTATGGCATCGACCCGTGCAATCGCATGAATATCACACGATATAACGCAACTTCTTGTTCTCATCACGAAAAAGCCGCCCCAAAGGGAGCGGCCTTTTCTGTCAATTGATAGCCTGCGAAAGAACTCAAGCTGACCAGGGTGCAAATTCCGGCATGTTGACCGCAACAAATTCGCGGGCGCGCACCATCTGGTTGCGGGCAGCCGGAGCCTCGACGATCTCGTAAGCGGTGCGGTCGCTCAGCAGGGCCTTCAGCGCATTCGCATTGACCTTATGGCCGCCGCGATAGGACCGGTAGCAACCGATGAACTGCGCGCCGGCAAGCGCCAGGTCGCCCACGGCGTCCAGCGTCTTGTGACGGACGAATTCATCCTTGGCGTAACGCAGGCCTTCCATGTTGATGACGCTATTGTCGTCGGAGATGACAACCGAGTTCTCAAGCGAGGAGCCGAGTGCGTAACCGGCAGCCCACAGGCGCTCCACGTCACGCATGAAGCCGAAGGTGCGGGCGCGCGACAGTTCGTTCTTGAACGTATCCGCCGTGAGGTCGCCCTTCCAGGACTGCTTGCCGATCAGCGGCGTGTCGAAATCGATGTCGACTTCAAAACGCGTGCCGTCATAGGGACGGAACTCCGCCCAGGAGGCGCCCGAATCGATACGCACCGGCTTGGTGACGCGGATGTAACGGCGCTTCACGCCCAGGTTCTTGATGCCAACAGATTCGATCGCCTCGATGAAAGGTGCGGAGCTGCCATCCATGATCGGCGCTTCCGGACCGTCAACCTCAACGACGAGGTTGTCGAGGCCCATGGCGTAGATGGCAGCCATGACGTGCTCGATCGTCGCTACCGACTGGGAGAGCGAACGGCCGAGCACGGTGCACAGATCGGTATTGCCGACATTGGCCGAAACCGCCTTAAGCTCTGTAACGCTGCCATTATCGTGAAGGCGGTGGAAGACGACGCCCGTTCCGGCTTCTGCAGGCTGGAAGGTCATCGAGACCGGATTGCCGGAATGCACGCCAATGCCTTTAAGCTGAACAGCATGTGCGATAGTTGTCTGAAATCCGAGCAGTCCGATAGTCATGCGTCTATGCCTTGTTTTGCAAACCGCGCTGCTTCAGCCAGCGCCGTTCAAGTTTTTCAAGCCGGTTTTTAACGACCGGAAAAGTCAATGTGTTCCTTCACCCAGCCTCATACATACGCACATGTAGGTGCCACGACAAATCACTGTTCGTTTCGGATTGTTACATGCGCAAGTCATTGAAAACGCGAATTAATTTAGTGTTAATAACGTAAAATAAACAAAACGCCCGGATCGTGTGATCCGGGCGTTTCAAGAGGCTTATGGAATCGCCTTTAGTTGGACTGGCGGCGCAGGAAGGCCGGGATTTCCAGCTGGTCATCGTCGTGATGGCTGGACGAGGCAGGCGTTGCACGGCCGTGGTCGTCAAGCTGGCCACGACGCGGTGCGTAGAGGCTTGCTTCCGGCGAAAGCGGGGCGCGGCGCTGCTGCGGTGCCATGCTCGGCGCATCCATCATGTCGGAAGGAACTTCTTCCTCTTCACGGCGGCCAAGCGAGTTGGTGATGCGCTTCAGAAGACCCATCGGGCCACGCTCTTCCTGTGCGGCAGGAGCGGCATGGGTGCGGTGGTCCAGCTCGGCCTTCACGACCGGCGGGAAGTCTTCGACCTTCGGCATGCGAACCGGCTCAGGCTGACGGGCAACCGGCGCGGGTTCCTGGTAGACAGGAGCCTGCGGCTGCTGCATCCGCGGAGCCTGAGCGGCAACCTGTTCCGGAGCGTGATAGACCGGCGCTTGCGCAACCGGTGCCGGAGCGGCCTGCTGAACCGGCTGGGCCGGACGGAGGGCAGCCGGTGCTTCAGCCGGGGAAGATGCGAACAGCTTGCTCTGCGGACGGAAATCCTGGGCGGGCTGCTGGTGTGCGGCGAAACCGAGTTCACGTTCCATTTCGGCTTCCGCCGAACGGATGGTCTGGGCGATCGGGTCTACGGCCTTCTGTGCCTGCGAGACTGCTGCAGGCTGTACTGCGGCCGGAGCGGGAGCAACGGCCGCGGAAGGACGGATAAGCGGCTTGGCAACAGCAGCTGCGGCGCGCATATCGGCAATGTTCTGTTCGCCAACGCCAGCAACGCGGTCGATGCCGGTTGCGACGACGGAGACGCGGATGAGGCCTTCAAGCGCTTCGTCGAAGGTTGCGCCGAGGATGATGTTGGCATCCGGATCGACTTCTTCGCGGATACGGGTCGCCGCTTCGTCGACTTCGAAGAGGGTGAGGTCGCGACCACCGGTGATGGAGATCAGGAGGCCCTGCGCGCCCTTCATCGAGGTTTCGTCGAGCAGCGGGTTGGCGATCGCCGCTTCCGCAGCCTGCATTGCGCGGCCCGGACCGGAAGCTTCGCCGGTGCCCATCATTGCGCGGCCCATTTCGCGCATGACCGAACGGACGTCGGCGAAGTCGAGGTTGATAAGACCTTCCTTCACCATCAGATCGGTAATGCAGGCAACGCCGGAGTAAAGAACCTGGTCGGCCATGGCGAAGGCGTCCGCAAAGGTCGTCTTGTCATTGGCAATACGGAAAAGGTTCTGGTTCGGAATGACGATCAGCGTATCGACGGACTTCTGCAGTTCCTCGATGCCCTGTTCGGCAAGACGCATGCGGCGGCCGCCTTCGAAGTGGAAAGGCTTGGTGACGACGCCGACCGTCAGGATGCCCTTGTTGCGCGCAGCCTGTGCGACGACCGGGGCAGCACCCGTGCCGGTGCCGCCGCCCATGCCGGCGGTGACGAAGCACATGTGGGTACCGTTCAGGTGATCGATGATCTCGTCGATGCACTCTTCAGCAGCCGCGCGGCCGACTTCCGGCTGGGAGCCGGCGCCGAGGCCTTCGGTGACGTTGACGCCGAGCTGAATGACCCTGTCTGCCTTCGTCATGGTCAGCGCCTGCGCATCCGTGTTGGCGACGACGAAGTCGACGCCCTGGAGGCCGGCCGTGATCATGTTGTTGACAGCGTTACCACCACCGCCACCGACACCGAAGACGGTGATGCGTGGCTTCAGCTCTGTGATATCAGGCTTCTGCAGCTGTATCGTCATTTTAACATTCCTTCTTTCTCTGGCCGCATCGCCCCGCTGGCCGATTCTTGAAACTCAACTCTGAAACCTCCGGCTTGCGCCACGAGGCCACTCAAAAACTCTCTTTCAGCCATTGCCCCACCCGGGCTATCCGGCCGCTACCGTTACCAAACGGCGAGAACATTCCGCCTTGCGCCGCATGAATTTCGATGTCCGCCACCTGCGGGTAGATCATCAGTCCGCAGGCGGTTGAAAATGCCGGTCCCTTCGCCGCCACCGGAAGACCGGCAACGCCCATGGGGCGGCCGATGCGAACGTTGCGGGCGAGAATGCGCCGTGCCGTTTCCGGCAGCCCCGTCAGCTGGCTTGCGCCGCCGGTCAGGACAACGCGCTTGCCGACGATGGGACTGAAGCCGGACTTCTGGATACGATCACGGATCAATTCCAGCGTCTCTTCGATACGCGCCCGCACGATGCGGGTTACAAGTGCTCTTGAAACTTGCGATGGTTGATCGCGATCATCTTCGCCAATCGGCGGGATCGAAATCATGTCGCGCTCATCCGCGCCATTCAGCAAAGCCGAACCATGCACCACCTTCAGTCTCTCCGCATCTTCGATTCGTGTCGAGAGGCCTCGTGCAAGATCTGTCGTAACGTGATGGCCGCCAAGGCCGATCGCGTCGGTGTGAATGAGACGGCCTTCGGCGAAAACCGAGATCGTCGTGGTGCCGCCACCCATGTCGATGGCCGCGCAGCCAAGCTCGACTTCATCGTCCACCAGAGCGGCAAGACCGCTGGCATAGGGCGTCGCCACCATACCTTCGACGGAAAGATGCGCGCGGTTGACGCAAAGCTCGAGGTTCTTCAGCGCCGTGCGTTCGACAGTCACGACATGCATGTCAACGCCAAGAAGATCGCCATACATCGACAGCGGATCACGAATGCCGCGCTCGCCATCCAGCGAATAGCCCGTCGGCAGAGAATGCAGGATCGCCCGGTCCTGACGCATGGACTGCTGGCTTGCCGCCACCAGAACCTTGCGCAGGTCGCTTGCTTCCACTTCCTGGCCGCCGAGATCGATGCTCGCGGTATAGATATCGCTAGCCAACCGTCCTGCCGAAACATTGACGATCAGGCTGTCGACGGTAAGTCCCGCCATGCGCTCGGCCGCATCGACCGAAAGGCGGATGACACCTTCCAGCGCGTCAAGATCAGCAATCACGCCGGATTTCACACCACGCGAACGCTGGTGGCCAATGCCGATGATTTCCACCTTGTGGGTGCGGCCAGGCAGGATTTCACTCTCTTGACGCGGCGTCAGCCGGCCGATCATGCACACGACCTTGGTCGAACCGATGTCCAGCACCGAAACGATGTGGCTGCGCTTGGAAGAAAGCGGCTTCAGACGAGGCAGGCCGAAATGGGAAGAACCGAAAAAGCTCATGTGTTCTTCTCCGCTTTCTTGAGAGCCTTGGTGCGCGCGTCGACAGCAGCCTGACGGCGCTCCGTCGCACCTTCGGTCAGCTGGATCGTGGTGCGATCCGCCAGTCTGAGATCGACTGCGGCGACATCTCGCGACAGGACCTTTTCTTCGAGATCAAGCCGCGCCAGCAATTGCAGCGCCTGCGGCAGGTTTTCTTCCGGCAGCTTGACGACGATGCCGTTGTCGAGGTGCAGATCCCAGCGGCGGCCGGCAATGCGTACATAGGCGCGAACGCGGTTGCGGATTTCCGGCCAGTCGGCCAGCTGCTCGACGAAACCGGCAGCGCCCGTTTCCGCGTCGCGTCCAACGAACAGCGGCAGGGAAGCGAATTTATTGTCACGCAGCGGCGCGATGACGCTGCCGCTCTTTTCGATCAGCGACAGTTCCGAGCCATGCTGCCAGATGCCGAAGGCCTGGCGTTCTTTCAGGCGAACCTCGATCGTCTTCGGGTAGACCTTACGGATATCCACGTCTTCCACCCACGGAAGCTGCACGAGCTTGCGGCGCGCCGCATCGATGTCGAGTGCAATCAGCGAGGTGCTGCCATCAAGGCCGAGAAGCTGGAAGACATCGATTTCGGAGGTCTGCAGATTGCCGGAGACCTTCACGTCCTCAACGGCGAAACCCGCAGCAGAGGTCGTCGCCTGCGTAACGATATTCGTGTGGCCGCCGAGCGACATGCCATAAAGGCCAGTCACCGCGTAGAAGGCGACGGCCGAAATCGTGCCGGTATGGGCGGGAATGTGGATGCGTCCGGTCGCAAGGCTGACGCAGAAGCGCACGACACGACGCAGCGGGCGCGGCAGCACCATGCGGTCGTCGGCATTTGCCGTCGCTGCGAATTGCTCGCGCTTTTTTGCCGTCGACTTTTTGCCGGTCACCGCAAACACGAAGCGTCCTCCACCATCCAGCTGACAAGGTTACCAAAGGAGCGGCCAGCATGGGCCGCCATTTCCGGCACCAGGGAGGTCGGCGTCATGCCCGGCTGCGTATTCACTTCAAGCCAGATAACTTCGCCATCTTCTGAGAAGCGGTCGTCGTAACGAAAGTCTGAACGGCTTACGCCACGGCACCCGATCGCCCGATGCGCCATAACCGCCAGTGTTTGAATTTTTTGGTAAATTTTCGGTGAAATTTCTGCCGGAATGACATGTTTCGAGCCACCAGCAGCGTATTTAGCGTCAAAATCATAGAAATTGTGACCGAGCGGCACCACTTCGGTGACGCCAAGCGCGTCGCCGTCGAGCACGCCGCAGGTCAATTCGCGGCCATGGATGTAGCGTTCGACCATCACCTGATCACCATAACGCCATTCCGACGAAGTGAGGATTTGCGGCGGATGCGACTGGTCTTCCTTGACGATGACAACGCCGAAGCTCGAACCTTCACGCACCGGCTTCACCACATAGGGTGGAGCAAGCGGATGTTCGCTGGTGAAATCGAAGCGGTTCATGACGCGCTCGGCAGCAACCGGCACCCCGGCAGCCGCAGCGACTTTCTTCGCCTGCGCCTTGTCCATGGCAAGTGCGGAAGCCAGCACGCCCGAATGTGTATAGGGAATGGCCAGATATTCGAGAATACCCTGAATGGTGCCGTCTTCACCGAAAGGACCGTGCAGCGCATTAAAGGCGACATCCGGGCGCAGCTCATCGAGTACGGCCGCGACATCGCGCCCCACATCGACCCGGGTAACCTTGTAGCCCTCGCCCTCAAGCGCGAGCGCGCAGGCATTGCCCGACGACAGGCTGACTGGCCGCTCCGACGAAAACCCACCCAAAAGAACAGCTACGTGCTTGCCGCCCATCGATACCTCTGACACCAACTCTCCGTTACGAACCACGCCCCGAACCGACCGAATTTGAAGAACGGTGATTCTGGCACATGACCCTTGAGATCAGTTAAACGCCATTAAGGTTAATGAATCGTTTACTTTCGTTAACCACCGCGCCCAACGTGCCAAGTTCCGTTAAAGAATCAGCACCGATCCGGATTCCCTCCTTGGAATCAGAGAGTTGCATGGATTGCAACATGCAGGTTTTCAATGATCGGAAATAAAATCGTACGAGCGCACCTGCTGCTCCGCGATAAAGGCAAGATCGAAACGTTAACGGACGGGATTATTCCCCAGGGAAAATTATCTGGCGTTTCAGCGTTTTAAAACCGCAGCCTGAATCAGTCTCTCAATCGCCGAAGCGCATCCGGCAGCACGCAGCCGAGCCTGTCGCATTCATCAATCACATTATTTGCATTATTTCTTTTTTAGCATTCCATAGGAACAAAAATTGCGTTAACGCAGACATCGCCTCCCAAGGCATGACATTGCAATCATCCAAAATGGAACCAATACCATGACCGACGCGATATCTCCGGTATCGCCGACCGCTGACAATTCGAACGTTGTAAAGACAAATTCGCCTGCACGAGTTCTCACTGCCAGCCTGGTCGGCACGACCATCGAGTTTTTCGATTTTTACGTTTACGCCACGGCCGCAGTGCTCGTGTTCCCCGCCTTGTTCTTTCCGAACAATGACCCGATGACGGCGCTTCTGGCGTCCTTCGCCACCTTCTCCATCGCCTTTTTTGCCCGTCCGCTGGGTGCTGTGGTCTTCGGTCACTATGGTGACCGCGTCGGCCGCAAGACGACACTTGTCGCCGCGCTGCTGACCATGGGTGTATCGACCGTCGTGATCGGCCTCTTGCCCTCCTATGAGACCGCCGGCGTCCTTGCACCGCTGTTGCTGGCGCTGTGCCGCTTTGGCCAGGGCTTTGGCCTTGGCGGCGAATGGGGCGGCGCCGTCCTGCTCGCCACGGAAAACGCGCCTCCCGGCAAGCGCAGCTGGTACGGCATGTTCCCGCAGCTCGGCGCCCCTGTCGGCCTGTTCCTCTCCTCCGGCGTGTTCTGGATCCTGCTGCACTTCATGTCGCAGGAAGCGCTGCTCAGCTGGGGCTGGCGCATTCCCTTCGTCGCTTCGATCATTCTGATCGCGGTCGGCATGTGGGTTCGCCTGTCGATCACCGAGACACCCGACTTCCAGAAAGCGATCGAAAAGGAAGAACGTGTGGCCGTTCCGGTCGCGGAACTGTTCCGCAACCACAAGCGCAGCCTCGTGCTCGGCACCTTCGTGGCGCTGGCCACCTTTGTGCTCTTCTACATCGGTACCGCCTATCTGCTGTCCTATAACGTCAAGGTCCTGAAAATCCCGTTCCTTGACGCGCTGGAAGTGCAGATTCTCGGCTCCATCGTTTTCGGCATCTTCATCCCGATCGCCGGCAAGCTCGCCGAAAAATTCGGCCGTCGTGAAATTCTGATCATTACGACGGTGCTGATCGGCCTGTTCTCCTTCCTGCTGCCCGGCCTGATGACCGGTAACGAAGGCTCCATCTTCGTCTTCGCGGCCCTGGCCATGATGCTGATGGGCATGACCTACGGCCTGATCGGAACGGCGCTCGCCGCCCCCTTCCCGACCCGGGTGCGCTACACGGGCTCGTCGATCACCTTCAACATGGCCGGCATCTTCGGCGCATCGCTGGCGCCTTACATCGCCACATGGCTGCAGGTGAATTACGGCATGGGTTATGTCGGCTACTACCTCTGCGTATCCGCCATCATCACGCTGGCCTGCATTCTGCTTTCCCGCAAGGATGAAGTCTGAGCCACCCAAGGGTTCCGAATATGGGAAGGCCCGAGAAACCTGGCGTTTCACGGGCCTTTTGCTATTCAGCATCTTTTACTGGAAACGCTCTAGGCGACGGACTGACGGATATCCCGCTGGCCCGCCACGCAGATACGATTACGCCCCGCGCCCTTTGCCTGATAAAGCGCAAGATCGGCATTATGCAGGACTTTTTCAAAGACTTCGGCGTCCTTCCGGAAAGCCACTCCGATCGATATGGTGACACCGATCCGCATATCCTGATAGTCGACCGGCACCGCCTCGATGCTCGCCCGCAGCCTTTCGCAAACATCCAGAAACGATGACGACCCTGTCTCGCGCACGACGACGAATTCCTCGCCGCCTATTCTGGCGACTTTGGCAGAGGCGTCAAAGGAAGCACGTATCCGCTGTGCGACGCTGGAAATCACCGCGTCACCGGCCAGATGACTGAACCTGTCGTTCACCGACTTGAAATGATCGATATCGAGGAACGCGACGCAATAATGCTGACCGAGATTCATGCATCCGGCATAAAGCCCGAGCCGATTGCTGAGCCCAGTCAATGCATCGGTATGGCTCAGATGCAAAAAACGCTCGTGCGATTGCGCAAGAATCTTCACTTCCCTGGCATTGAGCCAGCAGACCAGCCACGTCATCGTGAATGCGATGACGGAACACAAGGTAACGCCGAGTATAAGACCGTTGACAAGGTCCGTCACCAGCCCGAACTGCGCCAGGAGAACCAGACCGCCGGAACATATCAGCAGAGCCATGATCGTTGTGACACAGGCAACCCGAAACGAAAATTCCAAAGGTTCAAGCCGCCTGCGGCCCTCTGGCGTCGCAATCGAAAAACTCATCATTTCGATCAGTTTTCTCCAGAGATCCAAGACCGTCTCCAATAGTACCTAAATCAAATCACTGAAAATTCTTGTCAAACACCCTTTGATCGACGAGCGGCATGCTATCTGAGATAACATGCCGCTCGTCGCTTATGTCAAAAAACTATAAGATACAACTATTGACCGACCGTTACGGCCAACGCCAACGGTCATATGACGGAGAAGCCCCTGTAAGAAAATCGGAAGCCAAAAACTCAGCTTCCCAGAAAAGGCTCCACCTCACGGCCCGGCATGAAAAGCCCTAGCCGCTTGATTTCCCACTCCAGCCGGATGCCCGACTTCTCGAACACGCGCTTGCGGATGGTCTCACCCAGATATTCCAGATCGTAGCCGGTCGCATGGCCGGTATTGATCATGAAATTGCAATGCAGTGATGACATCTGCGCGCCGCCGATGACCAGACCGCGGCCGCCCGCCTCATCGATGAGTTCCCATGCGGAATGACCTTCGGGATTCTTGAAGGTCGAACCACCGGTCTGCTCACGGATCGGCTGAACTGTTTCGCGATGGTGACGCACGGCGTCCATATCGGCGCGGATTTTCGCCTTGTCTTCCGGATAACCCTCGAACAATGCGCCGGTGAAGATCAGGCCCTTGTCGGCGCCGGAATGGCGGTAGCTGTAGCCCATATCGGCATTGGAAAGCACATGTTGCTTACCCTGACGGTCAACCGCATAGACTTCCACCACGCGCTCGCGCGTCTCACCGCCGTTTGCGCCCGCATTCATACGCAGCGCACCGCCGATGGAGCCGGGAATGCCGTAATAGAAATGGAAGCCGCCAATGCCGTTATCCATGGCCATGGCCGCAATATGCTTGTCCGGGCAGATCGCACCGGCCTTGATGCGGTTTTCGCCGGCAAGCTCCACCTGGCCGAAACCCTTGGCCGACAGACGGACGACAACGCCCGGGATGCCGCCATCGCGCACCAGAAGGTTGGAGCCGACGCCGACCACCGTCAGCGGCACGTCTTCCGGCAGAATTTTCAGGAAGGCAATCAGATCATCGGTATCGTGCGGCTGGAACATGACTTCCGCCAGACCGCCGGCTCTGAACCACGTCACGCGGTCCATGGGCGCATCCGGTGTCAGACGTCCCCTCAGTTCGTTTACCCCGTCGCCGAGCCTCCCCAGCAATTTAACCCCATCGACCTGTCTCATTCAGACTTTCCTGATATGCTCTTCAATTCCGAAGGCAGCGCTGCTGCCCATTGCGTGATATTTCCAGCCCCCAAGAGAACCACGAAATCACCCGGATTCGCAATGCCTGCAACCACTGAGGCGAGATCTTCCCGTTTCTCAAGAAAACGGGCGTCACGATGGCCGGCGGCCTTGATGGCCGAAACCAGCGCTTCCGAACTTGCGCCTTCGATCGGATCTTCGCCCGCAGCATAAACCGGGGCAAGAAGAATCGTATCCGCATCGTTGAAACAATGCGCGAAATCGTCAAACAGGCTGGAAAGGCGGCTGTAGCGGTGCGGCTGATGCACCGCGATGATACGGCCCTTGCAGGCCTCCCGCGCCGCCGCCAGCACAGCCTTGATCTCGACCGGGTGATGGCCGTAGTCGTCGAAGACCTGTACGCCATTGGCTTCGCCCGTCAGCGTGAAACGCCGCTTGACGCCTGCGAAGGAGGCGAGACCCTTCTTGATGTCAGCTTCCGAAATACCGAGACGATTGGCGACGGCAATCGCGGCCGTCGCGTTCGAAACATTGTGTCGGCCGGGCATCGGCAGGACGAGGTCCTTGAAGGAGAATATCTTGCCGGTACGACGACGGCGAATTTCCACGTCGAAAACCGAGCGTGTGCCATCGATGCGCACATTCGAAAAACGCACGTCGGCCTGCGGGTTTTCACCGTATGTGATGACCTTGCGATCCTCGATGCGGCCGACCAGCGCCTGC
Source organism: Agrobacterium sp. LAD9 (assembly GCF_003031125.1). Lineage (NCBI taxonomy): Bacteria > Pseudomonadati > Pseudomonadota > Alphaproteobacteria > Hyphomicrobiales > Rhizobiaceae > Agrobacterium > Agrobacterium sp. LAD9. Next base: position 151,971 of record NZ_PHGS01000009.1, read on the forward strand.
ACTTCCGGGTGGTCAAGGCACATGACGCCGAAGCCGTAGAACGGCACGTTCTCGACGAACTGGCGGAACGCCGCGCGCACAGCATCAAAATTGCCGTAATGGTCCAGATGCTCCGGATCGATATTGGTAATGACGGCCACGTCGGCCGGCAGCTTCAGGAAGGTGCCGTCGGATTCGTCGGCCTCCACCACCATCCACTCGCCCTCGCCCATACGGGCATTGGTGCCATAGGCATTGATGATGCCGCCATTGATGACGGTCGGGTCGAGATTGCCGGCTTCCAGCAGGGTCGCGACCATCGAGGTCGTCGTCGTCTTGCCGTGGGTGCCGCCAATGGCGATGGCGTTACGGAAACGCATCAGCTCTGCCAGCATTTCGGCACGGCGAACGATCGGCAGGTGTTTTTCCCGCGCGGCGATGAGCTCCGGATTGTTCTTCTTGATGGCGGTGGAAACGACCACGACCTCGGCATCACCGAGATTGTCCGCCGTATGGCCGACGAATACTTCGATGCCCTTGTCGCGCAAGCGCTGCACATTGGCGCTGTCGGCCTGATCCGACCCCTGAACGCGGTGGCCGAGATTGTGAAGCACTTCGGCAATGCCGCTCATGCCGATCCCGCCTATGCCGATGAAATGGACAAGGCCTATGGCTTTCGGCATCTTCATGCCTCAACTCCTTCATTCTTCTTCTTGAATTCCTGTACGGACTGGCCGGAGGCAATGGCCTCCACCAGATCGGCCAGCACATCCGCCGCATGCGGTTTACCCGTTGCCTTGGCCGCCGCTGCCGTTGCCGAAAGACGATCCGGTTCCGAAAGCGCCGAGGACAGGAGGCCGGAGAGCTTCTGCGGCGACAATTCCGCCTGCTTGATGACGCTAGCCCCGCCCGCCGCCGAAAGTGCTGCCGCATTGGCGGCCTGATCGTGATCCAGCGCATGCGGATAAGGCACGAGGATCGACGGGCGGCCGATCACCGACAGCTCCGATACCGTCGAAGCGCCCGAGCGGCTGATCACCAGATCGGCCTCGCCGATGCGCGACGCCATGTCGCCGAAGAAGGGCGAAACGTCAGCCTTTACGCCAAGCTTCTGGTAGGAGGCGATGACACTGTCCTTGTCTTCAGGACGCGCCTGCTGGGTGACGACGATGCGCTTGCGCTGCTCGTCTTTCAGCAGGCAGATAGCCGCAGGCACCGCGCTCGAAAAGAACTGCGCGCCCTGGCTGCCGCCGAACACGACAAGCTGAAAAGTTTCACCCGTCTGCGACGGGGTATAGGGAATTTCAGAAGCCGCCAGCACCGCCGGGCGCACCGGATTGCCGGTCGCCACCGTCTTGTCGGAATATTGGCCATTGGCGGGCGGCAGGAAGCCGCCGGCGATCGCCTTCACACGGCCTGCCAGCGCCTTGTTAGCGCGACCCATCACAGCATTCTGCTCGTGAATGATGGAAGGCACGCCAAGGCCGGTGGAAGCCAGAAGCGGCGGCACGGTGGGATAACCACCGAAACCGACAACCGCGACCGGCTTAAGTTTCGCCACCAGCCGGCGCGCCGCACGCAGGCCAACCCAGAGCTTCCAGAGCGAACGCGCCACGGAAATCGGGTTTTTCGAACCGATGGTGGCAGACGGCACCACATGGATTTCATCCGCCGGGAACTTGCCGGCATAACGCTCGGCGCGGCTGTCGGTGACGAGATGCACCTGATAACCGCGCGCCTTCAGCGTATGCGCGAGCGCCTCCGCCGGAAAAACATGGCCGCCGGTTCCCCCGGCGGCAAGAAGAACAATACCCTTGCTCATGATCGTTTACTCCGCGGGAACGCCGGAACCGACGCGGAAGAAACTCCGCTCCTGCGCCCGCTTTTCGGGTCTGTGGCGTGTCAGCGCCAGAAGGAAGCCGGCGGTCACGCAGATCGCCATCATCGACGAACCACCATAAGAAATCAGCGGTAGCGTCATGCCCTTGGCGGGCATCAGCTCGAGATTAACGCCGATATTGATCATCGACTGCATGCCGATCTGCAGCACGAGACCGGCGACGGCAAAACGGCAGAAATCGTCCTTCTCCTTGAAGGCGTGCGACAGGCCGCGCAGCACGATGAAGGCGAAGATCGCAACGAGGAACATGCAGAAAACGATACCGAATTCTTCCGCCGCCACCGAGAAGATGAAGTCGGTATGGCTGTCGGGAATGATGCGCTTGACGATGCCTTCACCCGGTCCGCGACCGAACCAGTCACCACGAATGATCGCTTCGCGTGCGGTATCGACCTGGAACGTATCGCCCTCACCCGTCCAGAACCGGTCGATACGACCGGCGACGTGCGGCAACATGAGATAGGCGGTCACAATGCCGCCGACGCCAAGGCCGCCGAGCATGATGATCCAGAACCATGGTACACCGGCCATGAAGAACATGCCGCCCCAGACCACGGAGGTCAGAATGGTCTGGCCGAAGTCCGGCTGCGCGATCAGGAGTGCGGCCACGATACCGAAAGTGATGATGGCAAAGAGATTGCCCGGAATTTCCGGATGGCGCGCCCGCTCGGCAAAAAGCCATGCGCAGACGATGACGAAAGCCGGCTTCATGAATTCCGACGGCTGGATCGAGAAGGTGCCGATGGAAATCCAGCGCCGCGCACCCTTGACCTCAATGCCGAAGAACAGCGCGAAGATCATCATCAGCAGCGAGGCGATCAGCATGATGACCGCCACGCGGCGCACCTGGCGCGGCGACAGGAAGGACAGGCCGACCATGATCGCCAGCGACGGCACCATGAACATCGCCTGACGTTCCACGAAGAAGAAGCTGTTGAGGCCGATGCGCTCGGCAACCGCAGGCGATGCCGCAAAGGACAACATCAGGCCAATGCCCATCAGCGCTATGAACGCCGCCAGAAAGAAACGGTCGATGGTCCAGAACCATTCCGCGACCGGACCTCGATCAACTCGGCTTACCATGGCCTTCAGCCCCCTTTTCCAGAGTCAACCAGCATCGTCATGCCATCGAGCGCCGCGACCTGCGCGACGAACGAATCACCTCTGATTTCAAAGTTCTTATATTGATCGAAGCTTGCGCAAGCCGGGGACAACATCACGATATTGCCGGCCGTCGCATCTTTTTCCGCATCCGCCGCCGCATGCTGCACCGCCTTGTCCAGCGTGCCGGATATTTCATAAGGCACCGCTTCGCCGAGCGTCGCCGCAAATTCCGCAGCCGCCTCGCCGATCAGATAGGCCTTGGCGATGCGCGGAAACAGCGGCGAAAGACTGGTAATGCCGCCCGCTTTCGGCAGACCGCCGGCGATCCAGTAAATGCGGTCGAAACTCGAAAGTGCCGGTGCCGCAGCATCGGCATTGGTCGCCTTGCTGTCGTTGACGAAGGTGACATTGCCACGTCGGCCAACCGGCTGCATGCGGTGCTTGAGGCCGGGGAAAGACTTCAGGCCAGCGCGAACTTCATCCTCGGAAACACCGACCGCGAGGCAGGCCGCAATTGCCGCCGCCGCATTCTGCGCATTATGGCTGCCGCGAAGCGTCTGGATACCGTCGAGATCGACCAGCAGCGAGGACTTACCGCCGTGGGCCCGCAGGATGCGGCTGCCTTCGGCATAAAGACCTTCGGAAACGACATTGCGCTTGGAAATGCGTTCCACCTTGACACCGGCGCGTTCGATACAGTCGGCAATCAGCGTCGAATGGCTGTCATCAACACCAACGATTGCCGTGCCGCTGCCCGCCACCAGCCGTTCCTTGACGTCGGCATAATGCTGCATCGTGCCATGTCGGTCGAGATGGTCAGGCGTCAGATTGAGCAGGATACCGGCAGTCGGATTGATCGTCGGCGCCAGATCGATCTGGTAGGACGAGCACTCGACCACGTAAAAGCGCTGCGCCTTCGGCGGATCGAGGCTCAGCACCGCCGTGCCGATATTGCCGCCGAGCTGCGTATCGCGGCCCGAAGCCTTGAGAATATGCGCGATCAGCGCCGTCGTCGTCGACTTGCCGTTGGTGCCGGTGATGGCGATGAAAGGGCAATCCGGCGCATGGGCGCGGCGCTCACGGATGAAAAGCTCGATATCACCGATGATTTCGACGCCCGCTGCCTTCGCAAGGTCGACCGACCAGTGCGGCTTCGGATGCGTCAACGGCACGCCGGGCGCCAGCACAAAGGAAGAAAACGAGGCCCAGTCAATCGTGTGCAGGTCCGCCGTGGTGATGCCTTCGGCCTCAGCCTTCGCGACGCTGTCGGGATTGTCGTCGAAAGCAACGACATCGGCTCCGCCGGCAACCAGCGCCCGGGCGGTAACGAGGCCCGAACCGCCGAGCCCGAAGAGAGCGACTTTCTTACCCCTAAACGACGTGACCGGGATCATCGCTCACCTCAGCTTCAGGGTGGCGAGGCCGAGCAGCGCAAGGCCCACGGAGATGATCCAGAAACGGATCACCACCTGGCTTTCCGTCCAGCCTTTTTTCTCGAAGTGGTGATGGATCGGCGCCATCAGGAAAACGCGCCTGCCGGTGCGCTTGAACCAGAAGACCTGGATGATGACCGACAGCGTTTCCATCACGAAGAGACCACCGACGATGACCATGACGATCTCGTGCTTGGTGGCGACAGCGATCGAGCCGATCAGGCCGCCGAGCGCCAGCGAACCCGTATCGCCCATGAAGATGGCGGCAGGCGGCGCGTTGAACCACAGGAAGCCGAGGCCCGCGCCGATGACCGCGCCGACGATAACGGCAAGCTCACCCGTGCCGGGCACGAAATTGATCTGCAGGTAATTGGCAAAAACCGCGTTGCCGGCGAGATAGGCGATCACGCCGAAGGTAGCGGCAGCGATCATGACGGGCACGATGGCAAGCCCATCGAGACCATCCGTCAGGTTCACCGCGTTACCCGCGCCGACGATGACGAAAGCACCGAAGAGCACGAAGAAATAACCGAGATTGATCACGAGTTCCTTGAAGAAGGGAAAGGCGATGGAGCTGCCGAGCGTGCCGCCATGCGGTGCGGAAGCTAGCGCCATCTTCATCATGAAGAACACGGCAATCGCCGCAATCAGGAATTCGATGCCGAGACGGGCCTTGCCGGAAAAGCCCTTGTCGCTCTGTTTCGTGACCTTGAGATAATCGTCGTAAAAGCCGATTGCCCCGAAACCGAGCGTCACCATCAAAACGGCAACGACATAGACATTCGAGAGGTCGCCCCAGAGCAGCGAACCGCCGAGGATACCGGCAAGGATCATCAGCCCGCCCATGGTCGGCGTGCCGGCCTTCTTGAAATGCGTCTGCGGCCCATCGGCACGGATCGGCTGGCCCTTGCCCTGACGCACGCGCAGCGAGTTGATGATGGCCGGCCCAAACAGGAAGACGATCAACGCAGAGGTGAACATCGCCGCCCCCGCCCGGAAGGTGATGTACCGGAAGAGGTTGAAGACTTGAATTTTATCCGACAGTTCGACGAGCCAGATCAGCATAATTGCCCTTTCAAAAGGCTATTTCAGACTTGGCGTTCCGTCTCGGGGAATGCCGGATACTTGTCAAGCAGCGCGGCGACAATCTTGCCGAAACCGAGGCCAAGTGACGATTTTACCATCAGCGCGTCTCCCGGTTGCACCCATTGCAGGGCGAAATCGGTGAGTTCCGCCGTCGTCGGGAACCAGATGACGGTCACGCTATCAGGCAGCGCATCGCGCAGCGCCGCCATTGCCTCGCCCGCAAGCCACACATGTTCGATACCGGCCGCGAGCAACGGCCCGGCCAGTTCCTCATGCAGCTGCGCGGAAAACTCACCCATCTCCAGCATATCGCCGAGAACGGCGACGCGCCGGCCGTGACCCTGCGTTTCCGTTTCCGCCAGCACGGCAATCGCGGCGCGCATGGAGGCCGGATTGGCATTGTAGCTTTCATCAATCAGCAGGAAGGAGCCGCCATTGATGGAGAGATGGTGGCGCTGGCCACGCCCCTTCACCGCCTCGAGCGATCCCAGCGCCTCAAAGGCGCGGTCGAGATTGGCGCCCGTTACGGCAACCGCGCCAAGGACCGCCATGGCGTTATCGGCGATGTGCCGGCCGGGAATATTGATGTGCAACTCGCTGGTTTCGCCGTTCAGTATCGCCCAGATCGTCGAGCCCGTCGCCGTGCTCTCGAAATCCGCGAGGCGGAAATCCGCCTTGGCGTGCTGCCCGAAGGTGAGGATATGTTCGATGCCCTGTTCCTGCGCCGCCTCTTCAAGCTGCTCGAACTGGGCATTATCGCGGTTGAGGATGACGGAACCACCCTCCTCCAAACCTTCGAAAATCTCGGCCTTGGCTGCGGCGATCTCTTCGATATTCTTGAAATTGCCGAGATGGGCAGGCGCAATCGTGGTGATGATCGCCACATGCGGGCGGACCATCTTCACCAGCGGCCGGATTTCGCCGGAATGGTTCATGCCGATTTCGAACACGCCGAATTCCGTATCGGCGGGCATGCGCGCCAGCGTCAGCGGCACGCCCCAATGGTTGTTGAAGGAGGCAACCGCCGCATGCACCCGGCCCGATGGGGCCAAGGCCTGCCGCAGCATTTCCTTGGTCGTCGTCTTGCCGACCGAGCCGGTCACCGCGATGATGCGCGCTGACGTTCTTTCACGCGCCGCAATGGCGAGTTTACCGAGTGCGGTAAGAACATCTTCCACGACGATCATCGGCACCGTCAGACGGCCAAGAGCCGGCAGTTTGCCTTCGGCCACGACGAGCAGACTGGCCCCGTTGGCGACGGCAAAACTCGCATAGTCATGGCCGTCAACCCGGTCGCCCTTGATGGCGAAAAAGGCCTCGCCGGCTTTGACAGTCCGGCTATCGATGGAAATGCCGGTGATTCCGGTCGACAGGTTGCCCACGGGGCGTCCTGCCGTAATGGCGATCATGTCGGCGACTGTCCATAACCAGCTCAAATTTTCGATCCTTCCAGCCCTGCCAGTGCAGCGCGCACCTGTTCATGATCGGAAAACGGCAGCGTCACGGAACCGACGATCTGCCCCTCCTCATGCCCCTTGCCCGCGACGATCAGCGTATCGCCATGCGACAGCATCGACACCGCATGCCGGATCGCCTCCGCCCTGTCGCCGATTTCCAATGCGCCGGGTGCCGCCGCCATGACTTCCGAACGGATCGTCGCGGCGTCTTCCGAGCGCGGATTGTCGTCGGTGACGATGACGATGTCGGAAAGCCGCGTCGCAACCTCGCCCATGATCGGGCGTTTGCCCTTGTCACGGTCGCCGCCGCAGCCGAAGACGGTGACGATGCGGCCAGAGGTGAAAGGCCGGACCGAGGTCAGCACGTTCTCCAGCGCATCCGGCTTGTGGGCGTAATCCACATAGGCGAGCGCACCGTTCCCCGTCTGGCCGACAAGCTCCAGACGTCCGGCAGCACCGATCAGCTTCTCAAGCGCCTTGAGCGCTGTTGTCGCGGCAACGCCGGTGGACATGGCGAGACCTGCAGCGACGAGAGCATTCGCAACCTGAAAATCACCCGCCAGCGGGATGTCGACTTCATGGATCACGCCGTCATGATGCACTTCGATCATCTGCTTGTGACGGAAGTGCTCGACGCGCTTCAGTGTCAGATAATCACCCTTGCGGCCGACGGTGCGCACATCGAGACCCGCTTCGCGCGCCGCCCTTATTGCCTGGTCCGACCACGGATCGTCAGCAAAGATCACTGCGGGAGAGCCCTTCTCCATCAGCGTATCGAAGAGCCGCATCTTCGCGGCCATATAGTCCTCGACGGTCGGATGATAATCCATGTGGTCGCGGCCAAGATTGGTGAAACCGGCGGCTGCCAGCTTCACTCCATCGAGACGGCGCTGGTCGAGACCATGGCTGGATGCCTCCATCGCCGCGTGGGTCACGCCTTCGGCCGCAAGTTCGGCCAGAAGCGCATGCAGCGTCACGGGATCGGGCGTGGTGAGCGCGCCATAATCCTCGCGGCCGGGAGCGATGACACCCGTGGTGCCGATCTGTGCGGCGGCATGGCCGGCGAAAGCCCAGATCTGCCGCACGAAGGAGGCGACGGACGTCTTTCCCGCAGTGCCGGTGACGGCGACCATGGTTTCCGGCTGTTTTCCGTAAAAACGGGAAGCGGCAAGGGAGAGATAAAGGCGTGGATCCGTGACGGAAAGCACCGGCACGTCGGCATCCAGCGCATGTCCGGAAACGACGGCAACCGCACCCTTGGCAACCGCGTCCTTCACATAGGCCGCGCCATCCGCCCTGGTGCCCGCAACCGCCACGAACAGGCTGCCGGGCGCAGCCTTGCGGCTGTCTGCGGTGATCCCCCCGATTTCGATCGCCCCGATCTCAGACAGGAGCAATTCTTTCAATTCCGGAAACGCATTTCCGGATATATCTCGCAAATTCATCGACTGTGTCCGTCTTGTCCCCCCGGCGCGAATCGCCGGAATATCATAAGCTAACAATCAATAAGACACGAGCAAGGCCGAGCCATCCTTGCCGAACTTCGGCTTCACGCCCAGCACCGCCGCCGTGCGGGTGATGATATCGCGCACCATCGGCGCCGCAGACGTGCCGGCAAGCGCTGCGCCGTTGCCCTTGTCCGTCTTCGGCTCATCGATGAAAGACAGCACGACATATTGCGGGTCATCCATCGGAAAGGCCGAGAGGAAGGCGTTGAAGTTCTTGTCGTGCACGTAACGTCCGTTGACGACCTTGTCGGCCGTACCGGTCTTGCCCCCGACGTTGAAACCGTCGACGCGCGCATTGCGGCCCGAACCGTTGACGCCGTTCCACTCGAAGAGGAAACGCATGTCCTTGCTGGCGCCGGGCTTCAGAACCTGCTTCGCCACCTGATCGGCCTGTTCGCGGGTACGCGGCAGGAAAGTCGGTTCGATCAGTTTGCCGCCATTGACAAGTGCTGCACCGGCGACTGCCGTCTGCAGCGGCGTCGTGGAAACGCCGTGGCCGAAGGAAATGGTGATGGAGTTGATCTTCTTCCATTCGCGAGGCTGCGACGGCAGCGCCACTTCAGGCAATTCGGTCTGCATGCGGGTCAAAAGGCCAAGCCGCGTCAGGAATTCCTTGTGGCCTTCCGTTCCCACGGTGTCGGCGATCTTGGCCGTACCGATGTTGGACGAAAACTGGAAGATTTCCGGCACCGAAAGCATTCGGCCCTTGCCGTGGAAGTCCTTGATGGTGAAACCGCCGATGCGGATCGGATAACGCGCATCGAAAGTATCGCCGAGACGGACGCGGCCCGAATCGAGACCCATGGCAATCGTGAAGGACTTGAAGGTGGAACCCATTTCGAACGTGCCGTTCGACATGCGGTTGAGCCAGCCTTCCTTGGCACCTTCGGCCGGGTTGTTCGGGTCGTAATCCGGCACGGAGGCCATGGCGAGCACTTCGCCGGTATGCACATCCAGAACCACCGCGCCGGCGCCAATCGCCTGGAACTTGGTGATGGCCGAGGTCACGACTTCACGGACAATGGACTGCACGCGCAGATCGATGGATAGCTTCACCGGTTCCAGCGGCTGGTCGCTGGTCATGCCGAGCGCCGTCAGATCGGCAAGGCCCTGGCTGTCGACGTACCGTTCCATGCCGGCAACGCCACGGTTGTCGATGTTGACGTGGCCGACGACATGCGCAGCGGTCGGCCCGCCGGGATAAAAGCGGCGCTTTTCCGGACGGAAGCCGACGCCGGGAATACCGAGCGCAAGAATCTGGCTCTGCTGCTTCGGCGTCAGCTGACGGCGCAGCCACTGAAAGCGCGAATTGGAAGAAAGCTTCTGATAGGTGCCGCGCTGGTCGAGATCCGGCAGGACAGTACGCAGCTTCTCAATGGCCTCGTCGATATCGACGATGCGATGTGGTTCGGCAAACAGCGAGACGGTGCGGATATCGGTGGCCAGAACCTCGCCGTTGCGATCAAGAAGATCGGGGCGCGACGCCATCAGCCGATCTGCGGGCGCGATGCTCGACACTGTTTCCTGTTCCGCCATGCCATATTGCACGAGACGGCCGCCCACGACGGCATAAAAGGCGACAAAACCGAAAATCAGAAGGCCAACGCGGCTTTTCGCCTGGGCGGCCCGCCTCTTGCGGGCGCCCTCAAACGCCGCATGGTCGGTATAGACACCGGTGGTGCTGGCGGAAAAGTGAGCCTTGCTCTTCAAAACCATGACGCGGGAGAGAAAAGACATCAGCGGTTCACCGATCCTGTTATGGTTTCATCCATATCGCCGGTTTCATCACCAGCGGCGGCGGAGGCGACCGGTACAGGCGCCGGTGCCGGACGTGAAACGCGCGCACGTGGCGTGGGCACCGGAACGCCGTTGACAGCGATCTGGCCCGCAGGCGGCGATTTGGGCTTCGAAGCGCCACCGAGGGTAGCCCCCGGCTTGGAGCCATTAACGGCAGCGGCGATGACATCCTCGACGCTCATGCCTTCAGGCTCAGGCGGCTGCGGCAATTGCGAGCGCAGCATGGGCAACTCGCGCGGCTGCGCCAGCTGCGTCGGCAGCGTCGGTGAAAGACCGAGTTCCGTTTGATAGGCATTCACCAGCCGGTGCAGACGGTTCGGCTGCGTCAAGAGCGCCCAGTCGGCCCTCAAAAGATCGATCGTATCCTTTTCAAGCTTGATCTCGGCCTCCAGCTTGCGGACTTCCTCAAGCTTCAGATCGGCCTTGTGCTTGATCGAATAGGTCACGACAGCCGCAGCGACCATGACCCCCATCAAGATGACATCGAAAGTGCGCAGCATATCAGCCTCCCATCTTTTCAAGGCTGGCGAGATCGGGAAGCTCGAAAATCGAGAAATCTGCAGCGCGCGCCGGGGCTGTGGTGCGCAGGCCAGCGCGAAGCTTGGCCGAGCGAGCCCGCGGATTAAGTTCCGCCTCCTCGTCGCTGGCGGCGATCATTGGCTTGCCGATGTTCTCGAAAATGGCCGGCTTATCCCCCACCATCGGCAGATGCCGGGAACCGGCGGCCTTGCCCGAACGGTCGGAGAAGAATTTCTTGACGATACGGTCTTCCAGCGAATGGAACGTGACGACGACCAGCCTTCCGCCGGGCTTCAAAACCTGCTCGGCGGCAAACAAAGCCTGCGCCAGCTCGCCCAGCTCATCATTGACGAAAACGCGCAGCGCCTGAAACACGCGCGTTGCGGGATGGATCTTGTCCTTCGCCTTGCGCGGCGTGACGATCTCGATAAGGCCCGCCAGATCACGGGTGGTTCGGAACGGCTCTTCCGCCCTCTTCTTTTCAATGGCGCGGGCAATGCGGCCTGGCTGCTTCTCTTCACCGAGAAAACCGAAGATGCGGATCAGATCGCTGACCTTGGCGCGATTGACGACATCGGCCGCCGAGACGCCGGAAGCGGACATGCGCATATCGAGGGGGCCGTTTTTCTGGAAGGAAAAACCGCGCTCGGCCTCATCGATCTGCATGGAAGACACGCCGATATCGAGAACGACGCCATCAAGCCCGCCTTCAGGCGCATGCTTCGCGAGCTCGGAAAACTGAGACTGAATAAGCGAGAGCCGGCCGCCATTGGCGGCAACCATGGCCTGGCCGCCGGCGATCGCAGTCGGATCGCGGTCGAGTGCGATGACATTGGCGCCCTGATCGAGAATGGCCTGGCTATAACCGCCGGCGCCGAAAGTACCATCGAGAATGATCTTGCCGGGCGCTGGCTCCAGCGCGGCAATGACTTCGCGAAGCAGGACAGGGATGTGACGCTGAGGTCCGCCATCGGCATCAGAAGATCGTCCGCCAGAATTCGCCGCCATCCCGTGTCCCCGTCCTAGGCGGGGCGAGCAGCCGAAAAACCGCGCCCCGCTCTTGCTTCCGCCTGCGCCGCCAAAAACGCATCCGGTTGCCAAAGCTGAAAATGATCCGCCCGCCCAACGAAGGTGACCTCGGTGGATATGCCGGTGAATTCCCGCACAAAATCCGTCACCATCAATCGACCTTCCTGGTCGAGCTTCATGAAAACGCCGCCGCCGTGAACCAGCAGCGACATTGCGTTCGCTTGCCGCGAGAAAGCATCCATGGACGCAATCTGCCGCTCGTAGCGCTCCAGCAAATCCGGACCGCCGACACTGATTGCCGGAAACGCAAAATCCTGGAGACAATAAAGCTCCTGAATGCCGCGCTTCGCCAGCACCGAACGAAACGGAGACGGAACCGAGACGCGCCCCTTGGCGTCGATCCTGTTCGTCACGTTCGATAAAAAGCGGTCCATTACTCAACTCGCCAAAACCGCATGCCGCAAAGCGATCCATCCGCTCCGCAGCCGACACCGGTACGCACGACACATCGCCAAGCGCCAGGGCGACATGCCCTGCAGCAGCCCCTCGTAGGCTCCTCACTCGTTTCAGCGATTGCGGGTCAAAAACACGACCCAATGTGGTGTGCATTTGGGATATCATGGGACACTATGGGCGTCAATGGGAGAAGCCGGCACGATACCGACTTCGCATCGGAAATTCATAAGCCGTTAAGTTTAACGAATGGTTTACTTGACGCGCGACGATGCGCTTTCGCTGCGTGAAAATTCGCCGCAAAACAACAATTTCTCTTTTATGAAACAACGGGATAACTAAATCCCACACGAGACCTGCACTTCAGTGCCGGAAAGGAAAATTCGCCAGTTGGCCTGTAAGCCGGGTTCTGTATGGCCCCGGTTTGACCCGGAACGTGGCAGCCATTCATCTGGGACGGCATTTGCATGCCGCCTCGCGCAACCCACCCGGATGACGGGCCTGGAAACCGGCTGTGAACGGGCTTTCGCCCATCCCGTGTCATCCCTATTCGGTCTTGCTCCCGGTGGGGTTTACCTTGCCGCCGCTGTTACCAGAAGCGCGGTGGGCTCTTACCCCACCCTTTCACCCTTACCATGCGATGCATGGCGGTTTGCTCTCTGTGGCACTTTCCCTGGGGTCACCCCCGCCGGACGTTATCCGGCACCGTATTTCCGTGGAGCCCGGACTTTCCTCACCTTACCGTCTTTCGACATTGGTAAAGCGCGGCTGCCCGGCCAACTGGCATGGGCTCCATAACCATGTTCCGGGGCGAAAGCCACCGAAAAGCGCAGGCAAGGACTAAAGAAATGCGGGTTTGAAATCCGTTGAGAAGGCCCCGTCGGCGATTTCTCCGTCCCGCAGCAGCACAGCGCCAAGCCGACCGATCTCATCGGAGCTCTTGGCCGCCGTGCCGTTGCCGCCGGTCAGAACCGCGATGCGCGACGAGGCGGTGAAACCGATGGCCGGATAACCGCTCCGCGTTTTGGAGACGACGCAGGCGGACATCGAGACACGCGAGAGATCAATGGAAGGCACCAGCGTTCCGACGATGTCAGAGAGATGATCCCGCACGCTTTCGCGTCCACCGGAGCGGAACCATTCCCGGATTTCCGGATCGCTGCCCAGCCTCTTGTCATCGGGATCGCCGCCGATCTTCAGGTAGAATTTGCCATCGGGATAGCGCACCGGCGGTAGCAGATAGATATGTTTTGTCGGCTCTCGCGGCTCATAGATCAGCGACGGCATGTCCGCATATTGCCCAAGGTCACCCTCGCCTATCTCGAAGAAAGCGACGGTGCGTGCATAGACATCAAGAGCCACCGGCTGCGGCAGCAGATCTTTGGTGATCGAGAAGCCGCCGGCCGCCACCAGCACCCGGTCTGCGGTATAAACCGCGCCTGAAGCCGTCTGAACCGATGCCCGGCCATCCTCTTCCCGCGTCGAGACGACGATATCATCGATAAGCGTGACACCTGCCTTTTCAGCGAGAACAGCCTGCGCCTTCACCAGCGCACGCGGATTGACGTATCCGGCGTTGTTCCTCTCGAACACTCCCTCGCAACCCGGCTCGAAGGAGAAATAGGGAAAGCGGCTTTTGAGACTTTGACTGCACAGCAGTTCCGTAGACACGCCAAGCCGTGCCGCCGCCGTGCGGACATCGTCGACAAAAGGATTATCGCCGCCCCGTTCGGGCCCCACCATCAGGCAGCCGACCGGTGCATAAAATTCAACGCCGCTTCTTGCGGCAATATCGGCATAACGCGCGATCGAGCGATTGGCGAGCAGCGCCCAGTCGGCGTCACCATCGATGGTGCGGGTAATCCGCGCTTCATCATAGTGGCTGGCGAAGACACCCTGATGCGATTTGATGTCGGCAGGTTCACCGGGACCGATCAGCGCGACGCCATCCGCCGTTTCCGCCAGATGGCGGGCGGCGGCCGCACCCATCATGCCGCGACCCACGACAATATATTTGAAATGTCCCGACATGCCGCCCTCTTTACCCGCTCACTTCCGTCGCAACCTTTTAGCCGCTTCGTCCGTAAATGTCAGACGAAAACCGGCGACATTTCAGCGGCGAATTCATCCTCGGTCAGCTGGCCGTTCAGAAGCAGCACAGCACCCAGCCGTCCGATCTCGTCCGAAGACTTGGCGGAGACGAAATTGCCGCCGGTCAGAACCGCGATATTGGAGGATTGCGTATAGCCGATATAGGGATAGCCGCTACGGGTGATGGAGGCGACACAGGAGCCGGAGGTCACGGGGCAGCCGGCAAGCTCCGGCATCAGGGATAGCGCCCGCTTTTTCAAAAATTCCACCTCACCCGGCGTACCGTCCGAGTGGAACCAGTCTACCGCTTCGGTGAGCGTTTCAAGCCTGCCCTTCTCGCTTTCGCCGCCGATCTTCAGATAGACCTTACCATCGGGATAACGCACCGGCGGCAGGATATAGACGATGTCGTCCTCGGTTTCCGCGAGCACGATGGTGGAAGGCATCGCACCGAACAGGGCCTGCCTCGCCTCATCCAGCTCGAAAAACACGATGGTACGGCCCGTTGCCGCCATATCGACCGGCGATGGAAGAAGTTCCGCCATGTTGGTAAAGCCGCCCGCCGCGACAATGACCTTTTCGGCGGTATGGACAGCCCCTTCGCGGGTCGAAACCTCCACGCCATGGGAGGTGTCGCGAATATGCGCCGCCGTCTCACGCAGCAGTTTCGCGCCCTGCACCTCGGCAACGGCGCACTGCGCTTTCACCAGGGCGCGTGGATTGACGTGACCGGCATTCTGCGCCTCGAAATAACCGCTGTGATCGGCCGGCAGGGAAAACATCGGAAACCGGTCAACGAGCACATCGCTGCCGAGTGTCTCTACACCAAGACCGAGACGGTCGGCCGAGGAAAGGGCGCGCGAGACATAATCTCCCGCAAGACCCTTACCGTTGCCGGTGAAAAGGCAGCCTGCTTCAGTGAAAAAGCGGATACCGCTTTTGGCCTCGATCTCCGCATAACGGCGGATGGAGCGTTGCGCCAGTTCCGCCCAGACCGGATCGCCGTCAAACCCGCGGGTGATGCGCGCCTCATCGTAATGACTTGAAAACACACCTCGATGGGTCTTGCGATCGGCGGGTTCGCCCGGTCCGATCAGCGCCACGCCATCCGTTTGTGCTGAGAGATGCCGCGCCGCGGCGGCTCCCATCATCCCGGCCCCGACGACGATATATTTGAAATCCGGCATGTCACGCTCCGTATCAGCTTTGCTTCTGACTACAGCATGCCGGGCCGAACCGGAATCGCTTTTCGCAATTTTACAGACAATACAAACCGGCCTCAGCCGGCCAGCAGCGCCTGCACCTTGCCGCAATAACGCTTGGAGACCGGGTTCATGCGGGTGGCGCCATGGCCGGCATTGTAACGCAGGATCGTGCTGCAGACCTGGCCCCCGCCCAGCTGATGCGCCGTCGCCAGATATTGCATGCCCCAGCGAATATTGGTCTCGGGATCGTAGAGCGCCTTGGTGGTGCCGCGATAGCCCATCATCCGCGCCGTTGCCGGCTTGATCTGCATCAGCCCGACCTCGCCTGCGCTGCCGCGGGCCTTCGGATTGAACTTGCTTTCGACCGAAACCACGGCATGCGCCAGATTGGTGGGAACGCCGTAACGCTTGGCATATTTGACGATCAGATCGGAATAATCGTTCCTGAGCGAGGAAGGCAGGCTCTTTTCGGGGATGGGATAACCGGGCTTGCGGAAGAAGGTCTCCAGCGTCACGGTTTTGGTCTTGACGTCCTCGTCTTTGGCAAAAGCAATCCCCGCCTGCGAAGCGAGCATAACAACGCCCGCCACGACAGCAACAACAACCCTGTTCATATGTAGAAAAATTCTCCAGATCGGATGACCGGAACAATGAAACGACACAAATAGTCTGCGCCCGGAAAGTCGATCGCGACCTTCCGCTGTCCAGTCTCCTTGATTGATATTGACGGTAAGTTCCCCTGAAGAACGACACCGCATGCAGTGACGTTCTTAAACTTCCTCAATGCGGATTAACTGTGGCACAAGAAAAAAAGCGACTTGAACACGCTGGAAAAGCGGGAATGCTTTTCCAGAATCGGCGGTTAAGCGCCCGAAAATCTCGGCAGGCTGGCGATCAGCCGGTGCAGCGTGTCAATGGTGGAGAAATCGGCGATGCCATCCACCAGAGCAGGGCGGAAATGCCGCTGGAAAGCAGCCACGGCGCCTTCGGTTTTTTCGCAATAAGCGCCTGTTATTTCAACGCCATAACCATAAATGGACAGCATCGACTGCAGCGCTTCGACCGGCTGGCCATGGTCCCCGCGCTGAAAAAAGCGCCCGCCACGGATCGGCGCAGGCTCCACCCAATGGCCGACACCCTGCTGCGACAGGATGTCCCACGGGAATTTTTCACCCGGATCGACCTTGCGGATCGGGGCGACATCCGAATGCGCCAGCACCCTTTCAGGGGCGATATTCCAGCGCTGGCCGCAATCGCGACACAATTCGATGACGGCTTCGATCTGCTTTTTCGGAAATTCCGGCAGGCCGCCTGGATGGCCCTGATTGGCAATTTCGACACCAATAGAGCGGGAATTGATGTCTTCATCCCCCGCCCAGGTACTTTTGCCCGCATGCCAGGCACGGCGGGTTTCCGACACGAGCTGGAGGACGCGCCCGTCCTCGAAGACGAAATAATGGCTGGAGACCTGGCTTTCGGGATTGCAGAGCCATGACAGCGCGCCATCGGCCGTCGTCATGCCAGTATAGTGCAGAAGAATGATATCAGGACCGGCTACACCCAGCCTTTCGCCATGATTAGGCGAAGGCGCAACGGCTGCGCCCCCGAAATCCGGGGTAAAATCCGGCAGACATTCACTCATGCGACGCGGCGTTCTTTCTCAATGGCCGCATAAGCGGCGTTGAGAGCCGCCATACGCTCATTCGCGGCCGCATGCAATTCCATGGGAACGCCGCGGGCGATGAGCTTGTCGGGATGGTGTTCGGCAACCAGCGTTCGGTACCGCTTGCGGATATCCAGAAAATCGTCCGAAGGTGAAACACCGAGTACGCGGTAAGGGTCGCGCCCGTCCATGTGGACGTGCCGCGCCATGATCGTTTCGAAATGATCTTCGGTGATACGGAAGATTTCCGCGATCCGGCCGAGGAAGGCCAGTTCCCGCTCGTGGATCAGCCCGTCGGCCTTGGCGATGTGGAACAGGCCGTCGATGACACTTTCCAGCATCTCGCAATTGGCGTGCCCGGAACCGCAAAGACCCGCCAGCCGCTCCGCATAGGCTTCGTAACCGGCAACGTCCTGACGCGCGAGGTTATAAAGACGAGCGACGTTCTTGGCTTCTTCTTCCGGGAAATCGAAAATCTGCCGGAAAGCGCGAACCTCGGCATCGTTGACGACCCCGTCGGCCTTCGCCATCTTGGCGGAAAGTGCAATGATGGCCACGGAAAAGGAAACCTTGCGGCGGGTTTCCGGATCACCTTCGAAAAGGGTGCGGATGGCTTCCACCACGCGCCCGAGTGCACCGCCTGCCGCGTCGCCGATTGCGCCGAGCAGCCGTTCCCACAGGGATGAAATTTGCAGACACGCGAAATCGAACATCATGCGACAAGCATGACGGGATATTGCCGCGAATGCAATATGTCCAGCGGTCCGGCGGCATTAACTTTTATTCATCTTTGCGACAGTTTTGCTTCAGGAACAAGAGTGCGGCAGACGATGGGACCACGGTTTTCCACAGACGGCGGATAGCCGGCCACCGGCTATGCCGATTGAAACGATTATATTCCACCACTTTGCTCAAGCCGCTGAAAAACCGCGAGAAATCCGCGTTTTTTTTCATAAATTCACTTTACACCTACACGCGGCTGTCGCATCCATTTGCCAGACATGTCTTTGGGTATATGTGAAAAGGAGAGCCATGATGGCCAAACAGAAAGTCGCAATGCTGACCGCGGGTGGCCTTGCGCCCTGTCTCTCTTCGGCCGTTGGCGGCCTGATCGAGCGTTACAGCGACATTGCGCCCGAGATCGACATCATCGCTTACCGCTCGGGTTATCAGGGCGTGCTTCTGGGTGACCGTATCGAAATCAACAAAGACATGCGCGAAAAGGCGCATCTGCTGCACCGTTACGGCGGCTCGCCGATCGGCAACAGCCGCGTCAAGCTCACCAATGCCGCCGATTGCGCCAAGCGCGGTCTGGTCAAGGAAGGCGACAATCCGCTGCGCGTCGCCGCTGACCGGCTGGCGGCCGACGGCATCACCATTCTCCACACCATCGGCGGCGACGACACCAACACGACGGCTGCGGACCTTGCCGCCTATCTCGGCGCGAACGGCTATAACCTCACCGTCGTCGGCCTGCCGAAGACGGTGGATAATGACGTGGTGCCGATCAAGCAGTCGCTCGGCGCCTGGACGGCCGCCGAAGTCGGCGCCTCCTTCTTTGACAATGTCAGTAACGAACAGAGCGCTGCGCCGAAGACCTTCGTCATCCACGAAGTCATGGGCCGCCATTGCGGCTGGCTGACGGCCGCCACCGCCCGCGCCTATATCCAGAAGACCAGCGGCAATGAATATGTCGAAGGCCTGATGATGAACACGCAGATGAAGAACATCGACGGCATCTACCTGCCGGAAATGGCCTTCGACATCGAGGCGGAAGCCGAGCGCCTGAAGGACATCATGGACAAAAACGGCTATGTCACGCTGTTCGTCTCGGAAGGCGCCGGCCTTGATTCGATCGTTGCCGAACGCGAAGCGTCCGGAGAGGCCGTCAAGCGCGACGCCTTTGGTCACGTCAAGATCGACACCATCAATGTTGGCGGCTGGTTCCAGAAGCAGTTCGCCAGCCTCATCGGTGCTGAACGCTCCATGGTGCAGAAATCAGGCTATTTCGCCCGCTCCGCCGCCGCCAATGGGGACGATCTGCGCCTCATCCAGGGCATGGTCGATCTCGCGGTCGAAAGCGCGCTCAACAAGGTCTCCGGCGTCACCGGCCATGACGAAGACCAGAATGGCAAATTGCGGACGATCGAGTTTCCGCGTATCAAGGGCGGAAAGCATTTCGACCTCTCTGCAAAATGGTTTACCGAAGTGATGGAACACGTCGGTCAGCCGTTCACAGCGGCCTGATTTTACGATAGTCTAAAATAAGACGGCGACAGGGAGGGCAAGGAGGAAGAGAATGTCTGGACAGGCCTGGCTGATTTTTTGTGCAGCATGTGCCGTTGTGTTCGCACTCCCCTCTCCCCTTGTATTCTCTGTTGCCTCCTATGCCGCCATCCGCGGCAAAAAGACGGTCTTCGCCTCCGCTGTCGGCGGCGCGCTCGGCATCGTCACGGCCATGACGATTTCGGCCATTCCGGTGGCCGGTCTCGCCTACCTGCCGCAATCCTTCGTGGAAATCGTGCAATGGGCCGGCATCGGCTGGCTGATGCTGTTTCTGTTGTGGACCTTCGCCACGCCGGCCGCCCAGGCGGCCAATGCCGACAATGACAATCTGCCGGGCAAATCCTGGAGCGGCATTTTCCGCGATTGTTACGCCATTGCCGCTTTGCGCCCGCGCTACTTCACTTTCTTTCTGGCGCTGTTGCCACAATTCGTTTCTACGTCAGGCAACACAATTGAAACGCTCGCCATGGCGCAGGCCGCCATCCTGCTTCTGGCGCTTGTGATTCTGAC
The DNA here is from genome assembly GCF_003031125.1 of Agrobacterium sp. LAD9. NCBI lineage: Bacteria > Pseudomonadati > Pseudomonadota > Alphaproteobacteria > Hyphomicrobiales > Rhizobiaceae > Agrobacterium > Agrobacterium sp. LAD9. The sequence goes on from NZ_PHGS01000009.1 coordinate 171,991, forward strand.
CGCACAGGCGCTGTTTGCCGGCCCGACGCTCGCGCTGGTGCGCCGCATGTCGGGCGACAAGAAAATCCGGCCGAAATACCGCACTCACTTCATTTCCGGCCGCGCTGTCAGCGCCGGATACAGGCGCATCGCAGCCTGAAAAACCGGGCCGCCACGTCCCGGCTTGCCGCTATCCTTACAATAGGTTAATGAAGGCTCGACGGGACACTGCCTGCTTCGCTCGACGCGGGGGTATCGAAAGACAGGCATAACGAAGGCGGCAACATGCGAAATTCGGGCAAATTCCGCGGAAGAAGTGCACTTCTTCTGTCTTCCACCGTGGGTCTGGCACTGGCATTGAGCGCATGCACAAGCGTCGAATATACCGCGAAGGAAGGGCCTAACGGCCCGAAGATCGCGACGGTCAATCCCGCTACCACTCCTGCGCAAACATCGACGCAGCCGGCAACGGCCGAAGCCGCAGCGGGCGCAACCTCGGCAGCATCAGCGGTGCAGACCGCCGAAACCGCAACCTCTTCCCAGCCAGCAGCACTTCCCACTGCCGTCGCCGTCAAGGGCGGACGCGTGGCCCTGCCGCCGGCGTCCGAAATCGCAGCCGCCGCAGCCATCACCGCCCAGATGCAGCCGCACCAGACGGAAGTGGCTCAGGCCGCAGGGGCGACATCCGCACCCACCGCCGTTGCAGCACTCGCGCCGACAGGCGCCGCTCCCGCGGCAGCAGCCATCGAAACGGCGGCCAAGCCGACTGCCCACAATGCCGCCGCCGATCTGCCGCAGGTGGTTGCCATCAAGGGCAGCTTCCCTCCCGCACCGCCGCCGCCCGGCTCGCCCTCCATCGGCACCGAACTGACGGCGGAACGCAAAGTCATTCCGCTACCGAAGCCGGACAGCACGGTTCTGGCCTATGCCGCCGGCCCCACCAATGCCGCACTTGCCGCCATCCGGCAGAACGAATCAATGACGGCGCCGCTCAATTCCGCGCCGGCTGGACGCGAAAAGCTGAGCGGCCTTATTACCAAATACGCCACCATGTATGATGTGCCGGAAGATCTGGTTCACCGCGTGGTGCAGCGCGAGAGCCGATACAATCCCGGCGCCTATAGCAGCGGCAATTTCGGCCTGATGCAGATTCGGCACGCCACGGCCCGCTCCATGGGCTTCGATGGCCCCGCCTCCGGCCTGTTCGATGCCGAAACCAATCTCAAATACGCGGTGAAATATCTGCGCGGCGCATGGGTTGTGGCTGGTAACGACCGCGACAATGCCGTCCGGCTTTACGCACGCGGTTATTATTACGATGCCAAGCGCAAGGGCATGCTGCACGTTCTGCGCAAGTGATGGCCTCTGGCGGCGCTGGGAGCGCCGTGCAGCTAAGCAGCCTTTCCAAATAAACGCCGCGACGTTTTTTTTCGTCATCCTCGGGACCAGCCCGAGGATGACGCCGTATCCAATGGAAGCTTATCGACAATCCGAGATACGGGCTGGTTTTCCGCCGTCTCCTTTATTCCCCGTCTTTGCCCACAGCCCCTGTCATCAAATTGTAGTGTCACGGCTGTAGACGCCTCTCAATCGACTGAGAGGTGAACATATGACGAGTGCGGCACCCAAGACCGGCTTCAGCAAGAACACAAAACTGAAGTCCGCATTGCTCCAGCACAAGGCGCTCTCAAAAAGCGGATTGTCCGAGCGCTTCTTCGGCGTCCTCTTTTCCGGCCTCGTCTATCCACAGATCTGGGAAGACCCTGAGATCGACATGGAAGCGATGGAGCTTGGCGAAGGCCACCGCATCGTCACCATCGGCTCAGGCGGCTGCAACATGCTGGCCTATCTCTCCCGCAACCCTGCCAGCATCGATGTGGTTGATCTCAACCCGCATCACATTGCGCTGAACAAGCTGAAGCTTGCGGCGTTTCGCCATCTGCCGGCCCATCAGGATGTGGTGCGCCATTTCGGCCGCGCCAACACCCGCAGCAACAGCCACGGTTATGACCGCTTCATCGCCGAGCATCTCGACGCCACGACCAAGGCTTACTGGTCGAAGCGCACCCTTTCCGGCCGCCGCCGCATCTCGGTGTTCGACAGGAATATCTACCGTACCGGCCTGCTCGGCCGCTTCATCGGCGCCGGCCATCTCATGGCCCGGCTGCATGGCGTGAAACTCACCGAAATGGCCAAGACCCGGACGCTGGACGAACAGCGCCAGTTTTTCGACAGCAAGGTCGCACCGCTATTCGACAAGCCGGTGGTGCGCTGGCTGACGAAGCGCAAAAGCTCGCTTTTCGGCCTCGGCATTCCGCCCCGACAATATGACGAGCTGGCAAGCCTTTCCGACGACGGCACGGTTGCCTCCGTGCTGAAGGAGCGGCTCGAAAAGCTCGCCTGCAACTTCCCGCTCAGCGACAATTATTTTGCCTGGCAGGCCTTCGCGCGCCGTTACCCCGAGCCGCATGAGGGCGCACTGCCTGCCTATCTCAAGCCGGAATATTATGAGACGATCCGCAACAACACGGCGCGCGTCGCAGTGCACCACGCCACCTATACCGAGCTTCTCTCGCGCAAGCCGGCAAGCGCCGTCGACCGCTACATCCTCCTCGACGCACAGGACTGGATGACGGACGTGCAGCTCAACGAATTGTGGTCGCAGATCAGCCGCACCGCCGCCTCGGGCGCACGCATCATCTTTCGCACCGCCGCCGAAAAGAGCGTCATCGAAGGTCGGCTTTCCCCTGATATCCGCAACCAGTGGGTCTATCTCGAAGAGCGCTCCAACGAGCTCAACGCCATGGACCGCTCGGCCATCTACGGCGGCTTCCATATTTACGAGAGGGCTATGGCATGAAAACCATCGGCGAGAATGTGGGACTTGCAGACAGCGCGCATGCGAGCCTGATGGACCGCATGTATCGCCACCAGCGGCATATCTACGATATCACCCGCAAATATTACCTTCTCGGCCGCGACAGGACCATTTCCGGCCTCAACGTGCCGAAGGGCGGCACGTTGCTGGAAGTGGGCTGCGGCACCGGTCGCAACCTGCTGCTGGCCAGCCGCAAGTTTCCGGACGCGAAACTGTTTGGCCTCGACATTTCCGCCGAAATGCTGCTGACCGCATCCGAGAATTTCGCCGGCAAGGCGGAACGCCCCATTCTGCGCGTGGCCGATGCCACCGCCTTCCGTGCTTCGGAATTCGGCCAGTCCGAGGGCTTCGACCGCGTCATGATCCCCTATGCGCTGTCGATGATACCGGACTGGGAAAAGGCGATCGAACAGGCGCTCACGGCAGTAAAACCGGGCGGTTCGCTGCATATTGTCGATTTCGGCCAGCAAGAACAATTGCCGAAGTGGTTCCGCACGCTTCTGCAAGCCTGGCTCACCCGCTTTCACGTTACGCCCCGCGCCAATCTCCGCTATGTTCTGGCCAATATGGCCGGCCGTTTTGACGGTAATCTCGAATTCGAGGAAATCGCCCGGGGCTATGCGTGGCGGGCTGTCATCACACTTCCGGTCGTTGAAGCGCAGCAGCCGAAAATCCACCGCATATTGGCCGACGCCTGATTCCCGGGGGCGGTGCGAATCTTTGGGGGCCAAAGGGGGGTCGACCTCAAGGCTCCTGCCGGGCCAGATTTCGGCGTTAAAACCGCAAACCGCTTCGAATCCAGCGACTTGCGGGGTGCAAAAAGCACGTTGCCCCTTGCCATATCAGTTTGTTTACCATGTTATGCGTAAATCGGGAGATACGGCGCGCCATTTTGCGGCCGTGGGATGGGCAACATTTTCATCAGGATTCCAATGCGGCTGCGTTTATCGGCACTATTGTCGGCTTTGCTGTTGATCGGCGGCTGCACCTCCACCAGCTATGACCTGCTGGAAACCGCATCCGTTTCCAAACCGAAATTTTCCGATACCGATCCGCAGGATTTCGGCATGAACAACCCGCACCGTCATGAGGTGCACGGCATCGACGTGTCCAAATGGAATGGTGATGTCGACTGGCAGACCGTCCGCAAGTCAGGTGTTTCCTTCGTCTTCATCAAGGCGACAGAGGGATCGGACCGCATCGATCCGAAGTTCGGCGACCATTGGCGCAGCGCGGCAGCCGCGGATATTCTGCACGCGCCCTATCATTTCTATTATTTCTGCTCGACAGCGGATGCCCAGGCGGACTGGTTCATTCGCAACGTGCCAAAGGATGCCGTCACCCTGCCGCCGGTTCTCGACGTGGAGTGGAACCCCTCTTCGCCCACCTGCAAGACGCGCCCGGCGCCCGGCGTCGTTCGCGTCGAGATGCAGCGTTTCCTTGATCGTATCGAGGCCCATTATGGCAAGCGCCCGATCATCTATACCTCTGTTGATTTCCACCGCGACAACCTCGTCGGTCAGTTCAAGGATTACCATTTCTGGGTGCGTTCCGTTGCCGCCCATCCGGCCAAGATCTACGAAGATCGCAAATGGGCCTTCTGGCAATATACGGCAACCGGCGTCGTGCCCGGCGTAAACGGTCCAACCGACATCAATGTCTTTGCCGGTACGGAGAAAAACTGGCGGAAATGGATTGCTTCGGCCAAATAAGACGGCCAAGAAGCAACACTTTCGAAAAATCGGCGTTGTTCTGCAACGTCAGATCGCACGGTCCGTTTTTTTGTCGCAAACATATGGGTAAAGCGGGCTAACAACCTATCGAGGAAATTCCCATGCCCACGTTCCGGTCGCGCAGCATCGTTTTTGCCGCCGCTTTGTCGCTTCTTTCCACCGCCTCCGCCTTTGCCACCCCGCCCGTTGCCTCGCCTGAGGATCCCAAGCAGGTTGCCTGCGGCGGCGATCTCGGCGCATTCCTTGAAGGCGTGAAAGCCGATGCGCTCGCCAAGGGCATTCCGGCCGATGCTATTCAGAAGGCGCTTGCGGGCGCGCAGATCGATCCGAAAGTGCTCTCGCGTGACCGCGCCCAGGGCGTCTTCCGCCAGACCTTCCTAGAATTCTCCCAGCGCACCGTCAGCCAGGCCCGTCTGGATATCGGCCGCAAGAAGCTGCAGGAACTCTCCTCCACCTTCGCCCGCGCCGAAGGTGAATATGGTGTACCGGCCGGCGTCATCGCCGCCTTCTGGGCCATGGAGACGGATTTTGGCGCCGTTCAGGGTGATTTCAACACCCGTAACGCGCTGGTGACCCTTTCGCATGATTGCCGCCGCCCGGAACTCTTCCGCCCGCAGCTGCTGGCATTGATCGAAATGGTCCAGCATGGCGATCTCGATCCCGCTGCCAACACCGGTGCATGGGCCGGTGAAATCGGCCAGGTGCAGATGCTGCCCAAGGACATCATCGCCTTCGGCGTTGATGGTGATGGCGACGGCCACATCAACGTCAAGAGCAGCGCCCCGGATGCGATCCTGACGGCTGCGAAATTCATCCAGCATCTCGGTTTCAAGAAGGGCGAACCCTGGATCCAGGAAGTGTCGCTGCCGGAAAACCTGCCCTGGGAAAAGTCCGGCCTTGGCGGCCCGCTGACCGCCGGTGACTGGTTCGCGCTGGGCGTGACCCCGCGCGACGGCAACAAGAACTTCGCCACCCTGCCCGCGGCCCTCATCATGCCGCAGGGGCGCAAGGGACCGACCTTCATCACCTATCCGAACTTCAACATCTATCTGGAATGGAACCAGTCGTTCATCTACACGACCTCGGCCGCGTATTTCGCCACCCGCCTGATGGGCTCCCCCGTTTACAACAAGGGCAATCCGGAGCCCGGTTTCGATGACGCGACGATGAAGGAGCTTCAGACCAAGCTCGAAGCGCGCGGACACAATGTCGGCAAGGTGGATGGCATTCTCGGTTCCGGCACCCGCGTCGCCATCCAGAAGGAGCAGCAGCGTCTCGGACTGCCCGCCGATGGCTGGCCGTCTACCGCACTTCTGCAGGCGCTTTAAGCAATCTTAACGGCGCCTTCCGGCCTTTAATCTATCGGCCGGAATCAAGGCATAAAGTGTTAATCTCGACCTGATGACTGGGGATAACACCCCGGTCATTTACTTTTTTTAAACATATGAAGCACTGCATGATAAGAAAATAATCTTTTATTTTCAATTAATTACATAAATTCCTTTTTTATATCGCCTGGCGACGTGCTGCACTGCATCACAAAAACCGCTTTTCAACTGCCACAAAACGGTCATATTATCGAACCTGTCAACAAGAGGAGGCACCCATGGGACTTACAAAATCTCTCAATGCCTTGGCAGTCGGTTTGGCGTTTTTGTTCGTAGCGATGATGCTTTTCATCTGACGCGACGTGAAGACCAAACGCAGATAAGAACCGTAGATGACACGAGTTTAAAAAGCGCAGGCCCCGAGGGACCTGCGCTTTTTTCATGTCGGTAATCTGCTGCTTTAAATCAGGCGGCGCTGCGGCGCAGACGCTCCAGCCCGAGATTTTCAAGCACCGCGTCGACCAGCGGGGCGCGGTTCATGGTGTAGAGGTGGAACTCATTGACGCCACGGCGCTGAAGATCGGCGATCTGTTCGGCGGCAACCTCTGCAGCCACGCGGGCACGACCTTCCAGATCGTCGTCATAGCCTTCAAAACGCTCATCCAGGAAACCGGGAACGCTGGTGCCGCAACGGCCTGCGAAACGCTTGAGCTGGGTGAGGTTCTGGATCGGCATGATGCCCGGAACCACCGGTATGGTGATCCCCGCCGCCGTCACCCGCTCCATATAGCGCTCGAACACGTCGTTATCGAAGAAGAACTGCGTCAGCGCACGCGTCGCGCCATTATCCGCCTTGCGCTTCAGCATATCGATATCAACGGCATCGCTCGCGCTCTCGGGATGTTTTTCCGGATAGGCCGAAACGGAAATCTCGAAATCGCCGATCTCGCGCAGTCCCTTCACCAGAGCCGCCGCGTTCTCGTAACCTTCCGGATGCGGCTGGTAAGCCGTGCCGATGCCGGTGGAGGGATCGCCACGCAGCGCCACGAAATGGCGAACGCCGGCGTTACGGAACTCTTCTATGACCTGATGCACGTCCTCACGGCTGGCATCCACGCAGGTCAGATGTGCTGCGGTCGACAGATGGCTGTCACCGATCATGCGGCGCACCGCATCCAGCGTCGGCGCTTTGGTGGATCCACCGGCGCCATAGGTGACGGACACGAAATCCGGATCCCACTTCTTCAGCTCGGCAACCGTTTCCCAGAGCTGGGTTTCCATCTCGGCATTCTTGGGCGGGAAAAATTCGAAAGACAACCGGATATCGCCATCACGGCGTGCGGTTTCCGACCTCAACATATCATGCCCTCCCGGCAGCAAGTAAAACGGCCTCTTGCACCACATCGTCTGCCATCAGCAGCCGCTGGTCTCGGGCAACCCAGATCGTCACGTCCAGAGCTTCGTCGGACGCTTTTTCAGAATGAAGATCGACGGCACGGTCCGGAGCAAGTCCGGCCTTTTTCAGCCATTCTTCCATCAGCGGATGCGAGAAACCGAGCCGCACATGCGCATGTTCATCGCGCAGATATTCGAAGGAATGCGGCGCAAGGTCGATGACGATCAGCCGCCCACCGGGACGCAGCATGCGCGCGGCTTCCGAAAGCGCGATTTCCGGCTGGTCGAGGAAATGCAGGACCTGATGGATAACGATCAGATCGAAATCCTGTCCCTCCAGCGGCAGATTGAGAATATCGCCATGACGGACCGAGGCATTGACCACGCCCGCCTTGTCGAGATTGGCACGCGCCACCGACAACATGTCACGACTGGCATCGACGCCGATCGCGCGGCGATAGATGCCGCTCAGAAGCTGCAGGATACGGCCGGTACCGGTGCCCAGATCGAGAAGCGAATCGACAGGCGTGGTGCCCACCAGCTTCAGGAGCGCGCCTTCCACGGCCTCGTCACTGACATGCAGGCGACGCAGCTCGTCCCAGGCGGAAGCATTGCGGCTGAAATAATCCTGCGCCCGCTCCGCCCGCACCCGCTTGACAGTGGCAAGCCGTTCACTGTCACGCTGGAGAACGGCATCCGACGGCGACGCGGCGCCAAGCAGCTGCCGAACGACGCCCGCAGGTTCGCCATCCTGCCGCAAACGGAAATAGGCCCATGCGCCTTCCTGATAACGCTCGATAAGCCCCTCTTCCGTCAAAAGCTTGAGGTGACGGGAGATACGCGGCTGCGACTGGCCGAGGATTTCGGTAAGATCGGTAACCGTCAGATCGCCTGCCGCCAGAAGCGCAAGCAAGCGAAAGCGTGTCGTCTCACCCGCCGCTTTCAACAGATCCACCAATTTGTCCAGACCGAACGTCACTCTGCCGTGCCTCGCAAGCTAATCAAGATATAAAGATATCTTTATGTCGATGTGGCGTTCGATGCAAGCGTAAAGTGTCGTGCGAGACGATCATGTCCACTTATTGCACGGAAAAAGGCCCGCTTTACGGCGGGCCTTTCTTGAAGAGATGATGAAAGGATCAGCGTGTCAGGCGCTTGTAGCTCACGCGGCCGGGCTTGATGCTTTCCGGGCCGAGGCGGCGGACCTTGTCCTTTTCGTAGTCTTCGAAGTTGCCTTCGAACCATTCCACATGGCTGTCACCCTCGAAAGCGAGGATGTGGGTGGCCAGGCGGTCGAGGAACATGCGGTCGTGGCTGATGATAACGGCGCAGCCGGCGAAGGCTTCCAGCGCTTCTTCGAGCGCTGCCAGCGTTTCCGTATCAAGGTCGTTGGTCGGTTCGTCGAGCAGCAGCACGTTGCCGCCGGCCTTCAGCATCTTGGCGAGGTGCACGCGGTTACGCTGACCACCCGAGAGGTTACCGACCTTCTGCTGCTGATCGCCGCCCTTGAAGTTGAAGGCGCCGCAATAGGCGCGCGAGTTCACTTCGAACTTGCCGAGCTTGATGATGTCGTTGCCGCCGGAGATTTCCTCCCAGACGGTCTTGTCACCCGCCAGCGTATCGCGGCTCTGGTCGACATAACCGAGCTGAACCGTCTCGCCGACAGTTACCGAACCGCTATCCGGCTGTTCCTGACCGGTGATCATCTTGAACAGCGTGGACTTACCCGCACCGTTCGGACCGATGACGCCGACGATGCCGCCGGGCGGCAGCTTGAAGGAAAGGTTTTCGATCAGCACGCGGTCGCCATAGGACTTGGTGAGGTTCTCGGCCTCGATGACAACGCGGCCAAGACGCTCGGCAACCGGAATAACGATCTGCGCGTCGCCGGGACGGCGGTTTTCAGCTGCTTCCACCAGTTCGTCATAGGCCTTGATACGGGCCTTGGATTTCGTCTGGCGTGCCTTGGGGCTGGAGGCGATCCACTCGCTTTCGCGGCTGATGGCCTTCTGGCGCGATGCATCTTCGCGGGCTTCCTGCTGCATGCGCTTGGCTTTCGCCTGCAGGTAAGCGGAGTAGTTGCCTTCATAGGGAATGCCGCGGCCACGGTCGAGCTCGAGAATCCAGCCCGTGACGTTGTCGAGGAAGTAGCGGTCGTGGGTGATCATCATCACGGCGCCGGGATAGTCGCGCAGGTGCTTTTCAAGCCACGCAATGGTTTCCGCATCAAGGTGGTTGGTCGGTTCGTCGAGCAGCAGCAGGTCCGGCTGCGACAGCAGCAGGCGGCACAGCGCCACGCGGCGGCGTTCACCACCGGAAAGGCCTGTTACGGCTGAGTCACCGGGCGGGCAACGCAGGGCGTCCATCGCCATTTCGACCTGGTTTTCGAGGTCCCACAGGTTCTGGCTGTCGATGATGTCCTGGAGCTTCGCGCCCTCATCCGCCGTTTCGTCGGAATAGTTCATCATCAATTCGTTGTAGCGGTCGACGATTGCCGTCTTGCTCGCCACGCCTTCCATGACGTTTTCCATCACGGTCTTGTTTTCGTCGAGCTTCGGCTCCTGCTCGAGATAACCAAGCGTCGCGCCTTCGGCCAGCCATGCCTCGCCGGTATATTCCTTGTCGAGACCGGCCATGATCTTCAAAACAGTCGACTTACCGGCGCCGTTCGGGCCGAGGATACCGATCTTGGCGTCTGGGTAGAAGGAGAGATGAACGTTCTCCAGAACCTTCTTCGCGCCATAGGCCTTGTTCAGCCCGGCCATGTGATAGATGAATTGACGTGCCATTGTAGCGAATGCTCCACATCGGATTTTTAAGAGTACGTATCGGGAAATTTGCCGCTATGTAGGGTAAATAGGACCTTGGGGCAACCTCTGGCACGATTATGACCCCATGATTATGACAAGGGATGTTATGGCAGGACAGGCGCGATCATGAATGAAACGACCGACGACTTGGCCTTCAGCCGTATTGAGAGACTGGAAGCCCCCTCCGGCGCATCCATCGCCTTTCGCCACCAGCCCTCCGCCCTTTCCCCGGCGCGCGGCGTGCTGATGATCTGCCACGGGCTGGTTGACCATGCAGGCCGCTATCGCCGGTTCGCGGATGTGATGTCGAAGCAGGGTTTCGAAGTCTATGCCCACGACCATCGCGGCCATGGCCGCACGAGAGCGGCAGATGCGCCTCTCGGCCGTTTTGGCTGGAAGGACGGCGCGGAAAAGGTCATTGCCGATGTCATGGCGATGCGCCGGATGGTCGGCGAAAGGCACCCCGGCCTGCCGGTGATCCTGTTCGGCCATTCCATGGGTGGCCTCGTGGCGCTTAACACCGCCGTCAGCCATCCGGATGCCTTCGACGGCCTGTCGATCTGGAATTCCAATCTCAATCCCGGCCTCATGGGCCGTGTCGCACAGGTTCTGCTGCGGCTGGAAAAAATGCTGAAAGGCTCTGACGTGCCGAGCGCCATTCTGCCGAAGGCAACCTTCCGCGCATGGAATGCCCGAATGCCGGAAAGGCGCACCCATGCCGACTGGCTGAGCCACGACAGGGCGGCGGTGGACGCCTATGTGGAAGACCCGCTCTGCCAGTTCGAGGCCAGTGTTTCCCTGTGGCAGGATGTTTTCCAAATGTCCTATCGCGCACCGAAACTCATCGAGCGCCTGCCAAAAGCCTTGCCGCTTCTGCTTGTCAGCGGCGATCAGGACGCCGCCACCAATGACGGCCAAGAGATCGTCTGGCTGGCGGAGCGTTTCCGGGAGGCCGGTTTCAGCCATGTCGAGCACACGATCTACAAGGGCATGCGGCACGAGACCTTGAACGAGATCGGCTGGCAGGCCGTGGCGGCGGATTTCGCCGCCTGGTGCGGGCGCGTCGTCGGCGATTGAGGCGGCCTTTGCCGAAACGGAATAAGTCCATGAGATAAAATCACATGCGACGCGGCAAGCAGCGGTCTATAAACCGGCAGACACAAATACCGGGGGACAGATGACCGACATGCCGAACAGGAAACCGCCGCTATCAGGCATTCGCGTCATCGAGCTGGCGCGTGTTCTGGCCGGTCCCTGGGCAGGGCAGATGCTGGCCGATATGGGCGCCGACGTCATCAAGGTGGAAAACCCCGAGGGCGGCGACGATACCCGCGCATGGGGCCCGCCCTTCGTCGAAGATGCCGATGGAGAAAACCTCTCCGCCGCCTACTATCACGCCACCAATCGCGGCAAACGCTCCATCGTTGCCGATCTGAAGACGCCCGAGGGTTGCGAGCTGGTGCGCCGGCTGGTGCGCACCGCCGATGTCGTCATCGAGAATTTCAAGCGCGGCGGGCTTGCCAAATATGGCCTCGATTACGAGAGCCTGCGGGCGCTCAATCCGAAGCTGATCTATTGCTCCATCACCGGCTTCGGCCAGACCGGGCCTTACGCCGATCTCGCCGGATACGACTATATCGTGCAGGGCATGTCCGGCTTCATGTCGATCACGGGCGAAGCGGATGGCCAGCCGATGAAGGCGGGTGTTGCGGTTGCCGATATCTTTACCGGCATCTATTCCGTGTCAGCCATTCAGGCAGCCCTGATCCACGCCATTCGATCAGGCGAAGGCCAGCACATCGACATGGCGCTTCTCGACGTGCAATCGGCCGTGCTGGCCAACCAGAACATGAATTACCTGATTTCCGGCAAGCCTCCCGTCCGACTCGGCAACGCCCACCCGAATATTTCCCCCTATGAGGTGGTGCCGACGGCCGATGGCTTCCTCATCCTTGCGGTCGGCAATGACGGCCAGTTCCGCCGCCTCTGCAATATTCTCGGCATCGGTGCGATTGCCGATGACGAGCGTTACGCGACGAACAAGGCCCGCGTGGCCCATAAGGTCGAGGTGCGGCAGATCGTGTCGACGGAAACCTTGAAATGGCAGAAGCGCGATCTTCTGACCGCCTGCGAAAAGAACGCCGTCCCGGCCGGGCCGATCAACTCCATCGAGGAAATGTTCGCCGATCCACAGGTTCAGGCACGTGGCCTTCGCATCGATCTGGAGGCCGAAGACGGCACCGTCATCCCCGGTGTCCGCACACCGATTATCATGTCGCAAACGCCGCTGCGCTATGAACGCCCGAGCCCGAAGCTCGGCGAACATCAGGCGCAGGTGCTGGCCGAACTGGAAAACATCGAAAGGACCACGACGCCATGACTGCAGCCGGAATGAAAAGAACAGGCGGGCAATTGATCGTCGAAGCGCTGAAGGCCAATGGCGTCTCCCGCGTTTCCTGCGTTCCGGGCGAAAGCTATCTCGCCGTGCTGGATGCGCTTTATGAAAGCGGCATCGAAACCGTGGTCTGCCGCCAGGAAGGCGGCGCCGCCATGATGGCCGACACCTGGGGCCGGCTGACGGGCGAACCCGGCATCTGCATGGTGACCCGCGGTCCGGGCGCAACCAACGCCTCGGCCGGCCTGCATATCGCAAGGCAGGATTCCATTCCGATGATCCTCTTCATCGGCCAGGTGCAGCGCGAAGCGCGTGAGCGCGAGGCCTTTCAGGAAGTGGAATATCGCCGCGCCTTCACCGAATTCGCCAAATGGGTGGGCGAGATCGACGACGCCCGCCGCATTCCCGAATTCGTCACCCGCGCCTTTGCCGTCGCAACCTCCGGCCGCCCCGGCCCGGTGGTGCTGACGCTGCCCGAAGACATGCTGGTGGAAGAGGTCGAAGCGCCCAAGGCGAAGCCCTACACACCCGTCGAGGCACATCCCGGCCCGTCGCAGATGGCCGCCTTCGCAAAAATGCTTGATGAGGCAAAGCGCCCGGTCTTCATCATCGGCGGTACGCGCTGGTCCGAGGAAAGCGTCGCAGGCTTCAAGGCTTTTGCGGAAAAGCACAAACTGCCCGTCGGCTGTTCCTTCCGCCGCCAGATGCTGTTCGATCATCTGAGCCCCTCCTATGCGGGCGATGTCGGCATCGGCATCAACCCGGCGCTGGCCAAGGAGATCAAGGGATCCGACCTCGTGGTTCTCCTCGGCGGCCGCCTCTCCGAAATGCCGTCTTCCGGCTATACCTTGCTCGACATCCCCTACCCGTCGCAGAAACTCGTCCATATCTATCCGGAAGCGGAGGAACTTGGCCGCGTCTATCGACCGGATCTGGCAATCTGCGCCGCGCCGGATGATTTCGTTAGCGCCCTCTCCTTGCTCACGCTTTCTGCAAATGCCGCATGGGCGGATCGCACCGCCGCCATGCATGCGGCCTATCTGAATTGGTCCGCCCCACCGCAGACCGGCCCCGGCGCGCTGCAGATGGGTCCGATCATGGACTGGATCGAGGCCAATGTGCCCGAGGATGCGATCTTCACCAATGGCGCGGGCAACTATGCGACCTGGGTGCATCGCTTCCATCGTTTCCGTCGCTACAACACGCAATCGGCGCCAACATCAGGCTCGATGGGTTACGGCCTGCCGGCGGCGGTTGCCGCGAAGCACCTTTTCCCGGAGCGTGAGGTGATCTGCTTTGCAGGTGACGGCTGTTTCATGATGCACGGACAGGAATTCATCACCGCCGTGCGTTACGGGCTGCCGATCATCACCGTGCTGGTCAATAACGGCACCTATGGCACCATCCGCATGCATCAGGAGCGGGAATATCCCGGCCGTGTCAGCGGCACCGATCTCGTCAATCCGGATTTCAACGCCTTTGCCAAGGCCTATGGCGGCCACGGCGAAACGGTGGAAAAGACCGAAGACTTCGCCGCCGCCTTCGAACGGGCCCGTGCAAGCGGCAAGCCGGCCATCATCGAAGTAAAGCTGGATGCGGAAGCGATCACGCCGACACGTACCCTGACGCAGATCAGGACCCGAACCTGACATTGCCCTCCGATATTGGTGATAGACACGGCTCCGGCATGGTGTAAATCCTGACTGAGACTCACAGCTTAGGATACGACATGCCGGACGCAGCCCCTCCCGTCATCACTCCACGCGGCGCGAAGATCGAACCCTCGGCCGGCGCGCCTTTCGAGGCGGTGCGCGTAGCCCGCGACGTGCTGCACACATCCCGCACGGCAGCGCTCGCCACTCTCGATCCCGTCAGCGGTTATCCCTATACGACCGCGACCAATATCGGCATCGAGCCGGATGGCGCGCCGTTCTTCTTCGCGGCCGGGCTGACGCTGCACGCCCGCAACATGGAGGCCGACCCGCGCATCTCGCTGACACTCGCGCCGTTTGGCAAGGGCGATGCGTTGACGCTGCCAAGGCTGACACTGGTGGGCAAGGCGGAACAAATCGGCCCGGATGAAGTTCCACTCGCCATCGGGCGCTACATTGCCCGTTATCCCAAGGCCAAGCTCTATCTCTCCCTGCCCGATACGCGGCTTTACCGGCTGCGGACAGAGGGCGTGCAGATCAATGGCGGCCCGGCCCGCAATGCCAGCAACATCACCCCGGCCGATCTGCGCACCGATCTATCAGGCGCGGAAGAGTTGATGGCGGCGGCGGAAAGCGAAGCGACCCGCCTCAACGCCATCAAGGGCGAAGCATCCCGGCTTACCGTTCTGGCCGGCGCAAAATCAGGCCGCTGGACGATCACCTCCATCGACCCGGATGGAATCGATCTCGCCTCGGCCAGCGATCTGGCGCGGCTGTGGTTTGCTGAGCGGGTGACGACGTTGAAGCAATTTGAGAAGGCGCTTGCTTAGCCGGTGAGGTGACAGGCGCAAGCGATTCAAAAACCATGAAAATTGCTTCTACTTGGCATTTTGTGGCCATGTCGCCCCGTCACCCCGGACTGGATCCGGGGTCCAGCGCGATCAAGTCTTTGATCGCAAAAGACTCTTTTTACGGCGCAGGCGCGGCGTGGCTGGATGCCGGGTCAAGCCCGGCATGACAGGGAGAGTTTTTTGACCCCATCCCATCAAAAAAGGCCGGGCTGCAATCCGCAACCCGGCCTTTTCTCAGAAATCAAACCGTTGCTCAGAGAGCAGCGGTCACGATGAATTCAACCTTGTAGTCCGGCGTCGCAAGCGCTGCTTCGCTGGTGGCGCGGGCCGGCGGGTTTGCCGGGTCGATCCAGCCTTCCCAGACAGCGTTCATTTCGCCGAAGGTGGACATGTCGGAGAGGTAGATGATGGTCTGCAGGATCTTCGACTTGTCGGAACCGGCAGCGGCCAGCAGGCGATCGACTTCAGCGAGAGCCGACTTGCTCTGCTCGGTCACACCAGTGCCTTCGCCAACCTGGCCGGCCAGGTAAACGGTGTTGCCGTGAACGACGGCGCCGCTCATGCGCTTGCCCGGCTCGATACGCTTGATGGTCATGGAAAACTCCTGTTGATTGGCATTAAAAATCGGGATGCGCGGAAAATCAGCCGCGCAGGTGATGGGTCTTTTCGTAGATCGCCGTCGAGCGCGCGCCGGAGCGGCAATAACCAAGCATCGGGCGCTGCAATTCGTCCAGCGCATCCACCATGCCCGTAACGGCATCGGCGTCGACGCCGTAACGTCCAACCGGCACATGCATGATGGTGAGGCCAAGCTGCTCGGCACGCTCGGCAATATCGGCAAAAAGCGGCTGGCCCTCTTCTTCGCCGTCAGGGCGGTGGCAGACGATCGACTTGAAGCCGAGCGCCTTGATCTCGTCCAGATCAGCAACGCTGATCTGTCCCGTTACCGAATATTCGTCGTCTATGCGCCTGATATCCATGTCATACCTCCGCTGAAACCGGTGTCCGCGCCGCTGGCTGTCATCCTTAAATCCGCATCCGATGTAAGCGGTCAAACCCCATGCGTCAATGATGCGTGGCCTTCATTCGGTACAGCTCAGAGGATGGAAAAGCGCAGGCCGAAGGAACGGCTTTCGCCCGGCTGAAGAATATTGAACTCGCCCGCCGCCTCAAGCTGGCTACGCCCCACCCAGCGATGCGAAACCGGCTCGATGCCGAGCACATTGGCGGACTCCTGCTGGTTGCGCCACATCTGCAGATAGGGCAGCGTCTCCGTGCGAAAACGCACGGTCAGCGTCTTCCCGCTGATGGCCGCAATCGGGCCAAGCTTCAATTCCGCCCATTCATCTTTTCCAGCAGAGACACAGAAAACATTGCCCGGCTCCTCGCCAAAACGCCAGCCATGGCCGCCGCCCTCCAGCATCGCGCCTTCGAGCCGCACGGCATCGTCAAACAGGCGGGCGCCGACATTCATGTGATACATCAGGAACACCGGGATCGGCCGCTCGGACGTATTGACGATCCTGTCATCAAGGCTGACTTCGCCGCTTTCGCCATCGATGCTCCATGTCCGTTCCAGCAGCGCTGTGCCGCCATCGGCAAGCTTCACGGGAACCTCGACGCGCGCCAGCGCATTGGACTCCTGAACATCGAAGACGATGATCGTCGCGGGATGCGAGGAGAAGGAGCCATGCAGCGGATATCGACGCCCCTCACCGTCGCCGTCGATCGGTTCGGGATGGCGGATATGGTCGGGACCGCAGGTGAACAGAAAGCCTTCCAGCGAATGGTCGATACGCGCATCGCCATCATCGGGAATGGCGCGGCCGGGCGCGATGTCAATGCCATCGACGACGCAGGCGCCGATATCGAAAACGGAGGTTTCATCGAGGAAAATGCGTGGCGATCTGCCAGCCTGAAACGAACGCAAGATAACCTCCCTGTGGCACTAAAAACGCATGGTTCACGGAAACGCTACTAACCGTGACGGAAATTAAGATTGCATTAACCGCGAATTCACCTTTTTCACAATAGGGTCAAGATTGCGGTGTGTTTATCGGTGAACAAGCAAGGGATAGCAGAATCGTGAAACAGTTTCTTAACGCAGCTTTGGGTCTGACGGTCGCGCTGGTGGCGGTTTTCGCCCCGCTGCAGGCTGGTGCGCAGCAGCGTTATGGCGACCAACAGCAGACAATGCTGGTCACTCCGGACGGTCGTGTGCTCGACTTCATGCCGGAGCGCGGTGATATCGTCATCAGCCGTGATGCGATGGGTCGCACGGTGTTTTACGACCAGTACGGCAATCTCCTGGCCACCGAAATGCCCTCCGGTTATCAGCAGCGTCAGCAGTCACGCCAGCGCGACACCACCTATTATCCGCCCGCCCCCGGCGGCCAGTATCGCGAGCCGCAGCGCGACTATGGCTATCAGGACAATGGCAGCGTGCGCGATTACCGCGAATATCGCGGCGACGGCTCCGACGACAATTTCTATACCGGTTCCGTTCCCGCGCCCGGCGCGGTTGAAAGCGGCCCACTCGGTCAACCGATGCCCGGCGAGAGCACCACGGCCGCCGTTCCGCAGCCGGATCACCTGATTGAGCGGCATACGCCGGTGACCACACCTGTCAACCGCTCGCGTCAGGAAATCGTCGCGCTGCAGACCTTCCTCGATCGCGAGGGCATCTCGCCCGGCGTCATCGACGGCAAGATGGGCGACAACGTCAACAAGGCGATTGCCGCCTGGCAGGACATGACCGGCGAAAAGCTCGATCCGAACAACTCCGATGATATTCTGGAGCGGCTGCGCGCCTCCGGCGGCATGCCGATCGTGGATTATACGATTACCGCCGCCGACGCCGCCGGTCCCTATGTCGCCTCCATTCCGGACGACTATGCCGCAAAATCACAATTGCCGGCCCTCTCCTTCACCTCCACGTCCGAGGCGCTGGCCGAACGCTTCCACATGGATGAGAACTACCTGAAGGAACTGAACCCCGGCATCGATTTCTCCGTGCCCGGCACCATCATCAAGGTGGTCAATCCGGGTGAGACGAAGAAGGGGCAGGTCGCCCGTATCGTTGCGCACAAGGGCATCAAACAGGTCTTCGCTTATGGTCAGGACGGCAATCTGATCGCCGCCTATCCCGCCACCATCGGCTCCACGGATACGCCGTCGCCGAGCGGCACGCATACGGTGGAGCGCATCGCGCTCAATCCGGGCTACACCTACAATCCGAAAATCAACTTCAAGCAGGGCCAGAACGACAAGATCCTGCAGATCCCGCCGGGTCCGAACGGCCCGGTCGGCACGGTCTGGATTGCCCTGTCGAAGCCGACCTACGGCATTCACGGCACGCCGGAACCGTCCAAAATCGGCAAGACCAACAGCCACGGCTGTATCCGCCTGACCAACTGGGATGCGACCGAACTGGCGAAAATGGTCCGTCCCGGCGTGGTGGTCGAATTCGCGGAATAGATTGACTGGAACAAAAAAGAAAAAGCCCGGCGGTTTGGTCCGCCGGGCTTTTTTCGTTGATGGAGTTTCAGTCGCGCTTTTCCGTCAGGAAATATAGAAGGGCCGCCACCGGCAAGGCGAAGCCGATCCACGAGGCGGCCTGCCATTCGCCGACAGCATAGGCCCAGCCGCCCACGGCGGAACCGATCGCACCACCCATGAAGAATGTCGCCATGTAGATGCCGTTCAGGCGGCTGCGGAATTCCGCTCCGAGCGTAAAGATCGCCCGCTGGCCGAGCACCAGATTGGTGGTGACGCCGAAATCCAGAACGATGGCCGCGACGACCAGAATGGCGAGCGCCAGATGTGAGCCTTCAGGCGCCAGATGCGTGACGGCGAAGGAGAGCGCCACCGCCACCAGTGCAAAGAAGGTGGCCGCACGCGTCCAGCCGCGATCGGCCATCCGCCCGGCAATCGGGGCGGCCACGGTGCCGGCCGCACCGGCCAGTGCAAAGAGCGCGATCTCACCCTGACTCAGATTGAAATGCGGTCCGCTCAGATAAAGCGGCGTCGTGGTCCAGAACAGGCTGAAAGCCGCAAACAGGAAGGCATGATAGATCGCCCGCCGCCGCAGGATCGGCGTGTGAAGCGCCAGCCGGCCCATCGAGGCCATCAAGGCCCCATAGCTCAGCCGCGCATCGGGCATGCGGGTGGGCAGAAGCCGGAAAAGCACCACGGCAAGAAGCGCCATGACTGCCGCAGACGTCAGAAAAACACCGCGCCATGACACCACTTCCGACAGGAGGCTGGATACCGGCCGCGCCAGCATGATGCCGGCCATCAGCCCGCTCATGACATTGCCGACGACCCTGCCGCGAATGGCGTGCGGCGCCATATGGGCGGCATAGGGAACGATGACCTGTACCGCGACCGAACTGACGCCGACGAGAAAGGCCGCAATCAGAAACGGGGCCGCATGCGGCGCGAATGCCGCTCCCACAAGGGAAAGCACCGCCATCGCGACGGAACTGACGACCAGCTTGCGGTTTTCAACGAGATCGCCAAGCGGCACGACAAACAGCAGACCGATACCGTAACCGATCTGTGTCAGGGTTACGATAAGGCCGGTAGCGCCGGCGGAAAGACCAAGTTCCGCCCCGATAATGCCGGCAAGCGGCTGGCCATAATAAAGGTTGGCGGCAATCAGTCCGCAGGCTGTCGCCAAGAGGAAAGTCAAAGCCGGGGAAATGGATGTTGCCTCAACATCATCCCCTTCAATTACACGCGTCGTCATCATTTTCTCCAATATGGAAACAATCGTTTCCTAAATAATCACAAAAATCACTCGGCAAGCTTCATGGCGATATCCACCACTGCCACCATGTCTTTGAGGCTGCGCCCCGTCTTTCCCACCACGCGCATGCCGTACATCATGCACAACATCGCCCGGGCGAGATCATCGGGATCAGCCTTTGAACGCACGGAACCATCCTTCTGCCCGTCGGCAACGAGACGGGCGACAATGCGCTCTCTCGCCTTCACTGCCCGCTCGACCACGACTGCAATGTCGTCGTCCAGGGCCGCCAGATCGGCAGCAGCACCAACCACCAGACACCCATCAGAACCGACACCGCCATGCGACCGTTCCGCATAGAACATCAGGCCTGCCCTAAGGCGTTCGTAACCGGTATCGAAACCGGCCACCGCTGCCTCGAAACGCTCGGTCTGTACGATCCTGTAGCGCTCCATCGTGGCGATGAACACGGCCTTCTTGTCCTTGAAGGCCTTGTAAAGACTGCCCTGCGCCAGTTCCATCGCATCGGTGAGATCGCCAACGGAGGTGGCGTGGTAACCGCGTCTGGAAAAGACACGGATCGCGCCATCAAGCGCATGATCGAGATCGAACTCGCGTGGCCTGCCGCGATGGCGCTGTTCCTGGGAATTGGGTTGGGCGATATTGGTCATGGCCGCAATATAGGAAACGATCATTTCCAAATCAAGCGGATAATTTTCCACCTGCGCCCGGTAACGGCGCAAACGATGCGGATCAACTGCGCGCGCAGCTCGACCGTATTGAAGAAAGCCACGCCAGGCTGAGATACATCCAGCTTGCCGCTCATCTCGAAACGGTGAAGCTGCTGACCAAGGAACAGATCGCACGTTACAACAAGCTGCGCGGCTATGCGCCTTAACGAGCAGAAAAGTCCTCTGGCCTTAAGCAGGCGGATGGAGCCGCCCTGCCCTGGGGGCAGCTCTCAGGCGGCCTTGCGGGTGAAAAGGCGCGCAGGTTGCGTGCCGAGCCGCAGAAGCCGTTGCGGCAGAAGGTCGACGACCTCAGTCGCGAAGGCTTTCGCATTCTCCACGGCCTTGTCGATATTGCTGACCTTGTCCTTGTCGAGACAGAGAAGCGTGCCGCCGTAGTCGAAAATATCGCGATAGGCCGCTCTCTCGACAATCGGCGTATTCAGAACCGATACGTTCTTTTCCGCGAGCAGCATCTTGACGAGCAGCAGGGAGCGTGTCGCCACCATGGCATTGACCCGCGTCAGCACGATGGAATGGGCGATCGCCTTGCCCATCTTGCGGTTCAGGAATTCGATATGATCGAGAACTTCGGCGGCGCCGCGCGCATCCATGGCTGAGCCCTGTACGGGGATCAGCACATGGTCGGAAATACCGAGCGCCATGGTCAGAAGCGGGGTTTTCGCTCCCGGCAGGTCGATGATGAAACAGTCGGTGTTGGCCTTGTTTTCGCGAATATGGCCCTCGAGCGAGGCCATCGTCACATGCGAAATCACCGAGAGATTTTCGATGTCGCCTGATAATTCGTGCCAGCGGGAAATCCACAATTGCGGATCGGCATCCAGCACCGTCACACGGTGGCCGCTGCGGGCAAGTTCGGTTGCCAGAAGCAGTACGGCGGTGGTTTTTCCCGCACCGCCCTTGGTGTTGGCGAAAGTGATGACTGACATGATACCCCCTGTTGGTCAGAGCCGTTTCATGCTCATTCACGCACCGAAGCAATTCATGGTGCTTTCCATAACCTTAACGAAGATGGTTAAGAAAAGGCTAAGAACGGTTATGCGATACAGCAAAAAGCCCGCGCCATAAAACGGCGCGGGCTTTCTCGTTTTTAAGAAAGAAGTTTCAGCGAGCTGGCAAAGGCACTTGGACCGCCCAATTCTTCACGACAGTTTCTGGCAGGGTCCGACATCATCCGGACGGGGACGCCCCGCCTTCAGATCTTCGTATCGCGGTAAGTTTGCATCACGACCACCCATGTATTTTTCAAATGCTTTCCGATCGAGCGTTATCATACGACCGCTGCTGCTGAAGCTGACCATTCCGTTTTTACCGGAATAGGCCACACCCAGCTCGCCGCGGCAAAAATAACGGCTATTTCCTTTCGACAATGTCCAACCCAAAACTCCAGCCTTGTTGCTCGCAAGCGTCGAAGCCTTGTAACCTTGGGCAGAAAGTTCGTGAAAGGACGCGGCATGCGCCGTAGCAGGCAAGCCGAGAAGCACCATTGCAAGCAATGGCGCAGATACTGACGCCTTCTTCTTCACCGCAGATATCCCTTAAAAGCAGGCTTCGAAAAGCGCCCTGGTATTCTCAAGCGTCATCGGCACCGGATTGCCGCCGCAGCTCGGATCCTTGATCGCTTCCGCCGCCAGCTCATCGATGCGATCAGGCTTGATGCCCATGGCGGTCAGGTTTTCCGGCACACCGAGTTCTTTACGAAGCTCCAGCACATAATCATAGAAACCATCGAAACCACCTGATATGCCGAGATAGGCGGCCGCGCGGGCGATCTTGTCTTCGATGGCCGGGCGGTTAAAGCGCAGCACCGCAGGCATCACGACGGCATTGGTCATGCCGTGATGGGTATTGTAGACCGCGCCGATCGGATGCGAGAGCGAGTGAATGGCGCCGAGACCCTTCTGGAAGGCAACCGCCCCCATCGCCGCCGCCGCCATCATATTGGTGCGCGCTTCGATGTCCGTGCCGTCCTTATAGGCGCGCGGCAGGAATTCCTTGACGAGGCGCAGACCCTCAAGTGCCACACCGGCACTCATCGGATGGAAGAACGGCGACGAATAGGCTTCGAGGCAATGGGCAAAGGCATCCATGCCAGTACCCGCCGTGATGACCTTCGGCATGCCGACGGTTAGCTCCGGATCGCAGATGACGACGCCGGGCAGCAGCTTCGGATGAAAGATGATCTTTTTCACATGGGTTTGCGAATTGGTAATGACGCTGGCGCGGCCGACTTCTGAGCCGGTGCCAGCCGTCGTCGGAACGGCGACGATGGGCGCGATCTTGGCGGCATCCGCCCGTGTCCACCAGTCGCCAATATCCTCGAAATCCCAGACCGGACGCGTCTGCCCGGCCATGAAGGCGATGGTCTTGCCGAGATCGAGGCCGGAACCGCCGCCGAAGGCGACGACGCCGTCATGGCCGCTATCGCGATAGGCTTTGACGCCGGCTTCCATGTTGATCTCGTTGGGGTTCGGATCGACATCGGCGAAGATCGCCCGGCCAAGCCCGGCCTCTTCCAGCACATCCAGCGCATGCGCGGTGATCGCCATATTGGCAAGGCCGCGATCGGTCACGAGAAGCGGCTTTTTGATGCCGAGCGTCTTGCAGGCTTCCGCCAGTTCCTTGATCCGGCCACGGCCAAGCTTGACGGCGGTGGGATAGCTCCAGTTGGCGACGATATTCATTTCGTGACTTTCTTCAGATGGTAGGATTTCGGTCGGGTCAGGTTCTGGAAACCAAAAATGGAGAGCGAGCCGCCGCGGCCCGTTTCCTTCACGCCAGTCCAGCAAAGGGCGGGATCGAGATAATCGGCGCGGTTCATGAACACGGTTCCGGTTTCGATCTCGCGGCCGATACGCCCAGCGCGCGCTGCATCCTGTGTCCAGAGCGAGGCGGTGAGGCCGTATTTGCTGTCATTCATCAGCGCGATGGCTTCATCGTCATTCTTGACCTTCATGATGCCAAGAGCAGGGCCGAAGGTTTCTTCGGTCATGAACTCCATGGAATGATCGACATTGACGAGGATTTGCGGCGCGACATAGGCCCCCTCGCCGTCATCGGCGGGGAACAGCTTCGGATCGACCAGCGCCTTGGCACCCTTTGAAACGGCATCGGCGATCTGCGCGCGCACCACCTTGGCGAAACGCTTGTTGGCCATCGGCCCGAGCGTCGTTTCCTGTTCCAGCGGATTGCCGAGCTTGTAGTTGGAGACCCAGGCGACGGACTTCTCGACGAATGCATCATAGAGGTTTTCGTTGACGTAGATGCGCTCAATACCACAGCAGCATTGCCCGGAATTATAGGTGGCACCATCCATCAGCGTATCGACGGCAGCGTCGAGATCGGCATCCTCCATCACATAGCCGGGGTCCTTGCCACCGAGTTCAAGACCGAGACCGGTGAAGGTGCCGGCTGCGGCGCGCTCGATAGCCCGTCCGCCTTCCACCGAACCGGTGAAGTTGACAAAATTGAACAGGCCTTCGGAAATCAGCGCCGAGGTCGTGGCATGGTCGAGGAAGACGTTGATGAAGACATCTTCCGGCACGCCGGCCTCAACGAAAGCCCTAACCATGCGCTCGCCGACCAGAAGCGTCTGCGCAGCGTGCTTGATAACTACCGTATTGCCGGCCATCAGGGCGGGGGCGACGGTGTTGATCGCCGTCATATAGGGGTAGTTCCACGGGGCAATGACGAAGACCACGCCATGCGCCTCACGCTCGATGCGGCGTTCGAAATTGCCGCTCTCCTCGATGACGAGCGGTGCCAGCGCATCGGCCGCGATGGAAGCGACATAGTTGGAGCGCTCGTTGAAACCCTTGAACTCGCCGCCATAACGAACCGGACGGCCCATCATATGCGCCAGTTCCGGCACCACTTCGGCCACCATTTCGTTAAGGCGCGCCACACCTTTCAGAACCAGCTGAACGCGGTCCTCAAGCGGACGTCGCGCCCAGTCCTTTTGCGCCTTGCGCGCTTTCGAAACGGCGGCGCGCGCCGCTTCCAGCGACATCGCCTCCCGCTCGGCATAAACCGAGCCGTCGATGGGCGAGATATTCTGGATCATGGTCATGATGTTTTCCCGTAATGATTAGGCTCTCTCGAAACCGCGCGCCACTTCCCAGTCGGTCACGCGGCGGTCGTATTCTTCCTGCTCCCACCTTGCGGCATGCACGTAGTGATCGACCACGTCGTCGCCAAAGGCCTGGCGCAGCATTTTCGATCCGTCCAGAAAGGCGGTCGCGTCACGCAACGTCTTGGGTATCTCGCGCACGTCCTTCCCGCCATAGGCGTCACCGACAAAAGCGGGCTCAAGTTCGAGTTTATTTTCGATGCCGTCAATGCCCGCCGCGAGAAGAGCGGCCATGGCGAGATAGGGATTGAGATCCGACCCGCCGACGCGGCACTCGATACGGATGCCTTTCGTTTCCGCGCCGCAAAGGCGATATCCCGCCGTGCGGTTGTCGAGGCTCCAGATCGCCTTGGTCGGTGCAAAAGTGCCGGCCATGAACCGCTTGTAGGAATTGATGTAGGGCGCCAGGAAATAGGTGATGTCGCTGGCATGCGCCAGAAGCCCGGCAACATAGTGCCGCATCACATCCGACATGCCGTGTTCGCCGTCCTTGTCGAGGAAAGCCGGCTTGCCGTCCAGGCTCCACAGCGACTGATGAATATGGGAAGAACTGCCGGCGGCATTGTAATTCCACTTGGCAAGGAACGTCACCGCCTTGCCCTTCGACCAGGCAATCTCCTTGGTGGCGTTCTTGATGATGGCGTGACGGTCGGCCATGGTCAGCGCCTCGGCATAACGCACATTGATTTCCGCCTGACCGGGAGACGCCTCGCCCTTGGAGTTCTCGACCGGAATTCCAGCACCCTGCAGGCCCTTGCGCAGCGCCCGCATGACATCCTCTTCCTTGGTCGTCTGGAAGATATGGTAATCCTCGTTATAGCCGCTGGCGAGGTTCAGGCCCTTGTAACCGCTGGCGCGTGCCGCGTCGAAGGTCTGGTCGAACAGGAAAAACTCCAGCTCCGTCGCCATGTAGGCCTTCAGCCCCATCGCCTCCAGCCGCGCCACCTGTTTTTTCAGGAGCGCGCGCGGCGAATGCGGCACTTCTTCATGGGTGTGATGGTCAAGCACGTCGCACAGCACCAGCGCCGTGCCTTCCAGCCAGGGCACGCGCCGCAGCGTCGAAAGGTCTGGCTTCAGCACATAGTCGCCATATCCCTTTTCCCAGCTTGAGGATTTGTAACCGGGAACGGTTTCCATCTCCATGTCGGTGGCAAGCACATAGTTGCAGCTATGGGTTTCCTCAAAGGCGCTTTCGACGAAGAATTCCGCCTGGAACCGCTTGCCCATCAGACGCCCCTGCATGTCGACAAGGCAGGCCAGAACCGTGTCGATGCGCCCCTCGGCGACATCCATTTTAAGCGCGTCGAATGTGTAGCTCGTCATTTTTGTCCGTTCCCTTTTATTGTGGCGATCGGGCGGCCGGGATGCGGCCGCCCGTTTGTTTGTGCATCAGGCCTTTGCAGCCGCTGCGGTAACCGCAGCCTGCTTGTGCTCCATCGCGAATTCCTCTTCCGGCGACAGGATGAGGCGATGGCGTCCGACAAAGGCAAAATAGGCGATCGCCACGGCAAACCAGACGGCGACCCAGAGCACGCCCTTGGTGAAGTTTGGATCTTGGATCTGGTAAAGCAGCGTGACGATGGCGATGATAACAGTCAGCACCGCGCCCGGAATGCCGAAGGGCGAGCGGAACGGCCGCTCGATATGCGGCAGGTTCTTCCGCAGCAGAATGAAGGAAATCGCCTGCATGATGTAGGAGAACATGGCGCCGAACACTGCCATGTTCAAAAGCACGCTGCCGATGATGCTGCCGCCCTGTTCCGCACCCAGCGAGAACCAGATGACAAGCATGACAGCGAGGCCGACAATCGCGCCGGAGATATTGGCGACATAGGGTGTGCGGTATTTCGAGTGGGTGATCGACAGCACGGTCGGGAAATAACCCGCACGCGACAGCGAATAGATCTGCCGGCCCTGCGCATAAAGGATCGTATGGAAGCTGGCGATCAGGCCGGTCAAGGCAACAAGACCCAGCACCACCACGCCGCCATCGCCGTAGATCGCCTTGAAGCCATCAAGCAGCGGCTCGAGCGAGGAGCTGAGATGGAAGGCGCCAACGCCCGGCAGGGATGGGTTGAGCAGCACGATCATGAAGGCCGAGACCATCAGCGTCACCATGCCGAGAATGATGCCCTTGGGCATGTCTCGTTTGGGATCGACTGATTCTTCAGCCGCCAGCGGCAGCTGCTCGATGGCGAGGAACAGCCAGACCGCGAAAGGCAGCGTGGCGAGAACGCCCGAGAAACCGAAGGGGAAGAAGGAACCGCCACCTTCCGGCAGCTCCACCGCCTTGCCATCAGGTCCGACACCGATATTGAGCGCGAAACGCGAAAAATCGATATTGGGAATGGCGCTGATCCAGAAGAACACCAGAACGGCGAGCGAAATCAGTGTGATAACAAGTGTGACCTTGAAGGAAAGCTCAAGTCCGAAGACATTGAGCGCAAGAAAGATCAGATAGAACGCTATCCACACGAAGGGTGAATAGGCCGGATCAAGGCCGAGAATGGAGTTCACATAGGCCGTGATGAAGGTGACGACGACCGCCGGCGTCAGCACATATTCGACATTCTCGCAAAGTCCGGTGATGAACCCGCCCCATGGACCCATGGCCGTGCGGGCAAAGGAATAGGCCGCACCCGTATGCGGCAAGGCCGGGCTCATTTCCGCGATCGAAAATGTCAGCCCGAGATACATGATGGCGATGATGATGCCCGCCACCAGCATGCCGCCCCAGCCGCCGGTGGAAAAGCCGAAATTCCATCCGGAAAAATGCCCGGATATGACCGCGCCGACGCCGAGTGACCACAGCGACCACACGCCCGCATAACGGGATAGTCCGCGTTTTTCGAAATAGGATGCATCAGCCTTCTTGTAGCTGACGCCTGATGATGAACTGTCCATGCCCTTCTCTCCTGATAAGAAAAAAACAAGCCAGTCAGCCGTTATTGGCCGATTGTGCCCCAGTTTCCGGCTTCACGCGGGTGCTTCCCTCGCTCTGCCGCACGCACTTGCTGTTCCCTTGCCGCTTCGCGCCTTTCCGGCTTTATTGAATGGCGGCAGTCTCGTCTCAATGGCCGGCCCCGGTGCTTTCACCATCGGCCAGCCCTTGCTCCCTCACCCGTCAATCGATGAGAGCGCCTTCTCCATGAGCTCATGGAGAAAACCGGCAATGGCCGCCTGATCTCCTTCATTGGCGATGAGATCGTTGCGGATTTCGATCATGACGTTCAAAAGCCCGTCCGGCAGCGCATGCAGCCGTAGCGTATGCGTCACGCCGTCTTCCGGGCCATAAGGATCATTGCGATTGACCCTGAGCGAAGATCCTTCGGCGCCCGCCAACATCGCATCCGCCAGGCGGCTGTCGCTATCGTGCAGGATGCCGATCTCAACCTCGCGGAACCGGCCGTGATAAACGGGCGTGAAACTGTGAATGGTTACCACAACCGCCTTGCGGCCATCCGCCTGCCGCTTAGCGATGATCTCGCTCACCCGATCATGAAACGGCACATAAAGCGCTGACGTGCGGGCGAACCGCTCCGCTTCGCTGAGCTCGAAATTGCCGGGAATATCGTAAATCTCGCTTTTCACCGGCATGGCGGAAGGCGATTCGGGCGGCCGGTTGCAATCATAAACGAGACGCGAAAACCGCTGGTAGACGAGCGTGGCGTCAAATTTTTCAGAAAGCAGCCGGGCAACGGCGAGAGCGCCCGGATCCCAGGCCGCATGGCTCGAAAGCACCTCCGGCGAAAGACCCAACGTGCCGTATTTCTGCGGGATGGTGGCGGAGGCATGCTCGCAGACGAGAAGGACATCGCCTTTCGCCGCCGCATTCTCAATGCCGACGGCCTGCCCTTCCGCTTCTGTGAAAAACCGTGAACGCACCGTCATGCACGAACCCCACCCGGAAACCCCGTGTTCCACCAATGACGAAAAGAATTCTTCACATTATTGCGAGTGTCAAATGGAATTTTGAAATTTTCTCTTCATTTTTCCCATTGACTCGATAGCTGGCACAGATGTTTATTTTACCCATGCACCGGCAGAAGACCGGAAAGGGGAAAAATTTGCGCAGCACGACGGCGACCGTGTCGGATGTCATCCACGCTCATTACGGCGCGCTGACCCGTTCGGAAAAACGGCTGGCGGAAAGCCTGCTCGGCAACTACCCCGTCTCCGGCCTCGGCAGCATCACCACGATCGCGGAAAATGCCGGCGTTTCGACGCCGACGGTGGCGCGCATGGTGCAGAAACTCGGCTATAAGGGCTATCCGGAATTTCAGGCGCATCTGCATCAGGAACTTGAAGCAACGATCTCCGGTCCAATCGCCAAACACGACCGCTGGGCAACCAATGCGCCCGGCCTGCACATTCTCAACCGCTTCGCCGACGCCATTACCGGCAATCTGCGCGATACGCTGAGCGATCTCGACACCGCCGTCTTCGACAATGCCGCCGCGCTGCTTTCCGACCGCAAGCGCAGCATCTATTTCGTGGGTGGGCGCATCACCGGCGCGATTGCCGAATATTTCTTCACCCATATGCAGGTGATCCGCCCGAAGACGACGCTGATGTCGTCCAATTCCAGCGCCTGGCCGCAGTATATGCTGAACATGAGCGCCGGCGACGTGCTCGTCATATTCGACATCCGCCGTTACGAGCACGACATGACGACGCTCGCCGAGGTGGCCAAGGCCAACGGCGTGCAGATCATCCTCTTCACCGATCAATGGACATCGCCGGTGGCGCGCCATGCGCTGCACATTTTCCGCGTCAGGATCGAGGCTCCCTCGGCATGGGATTCCTCCGTGGTCACACTGTTCGTGGTCGAAGCCCTGATCGAGGCGGTGCAGAGCGGCACCTGGGATGAAACCAAGGAGCGCATGAACGCGCTGGAAGGCCTGTTTGAACAGACACGGCTGTTCCGCAGGCCGGAAAGAACATGAATTTGCATAGCCGGCATACGACTTGACGCGGATGCCGCACGCTGATTGGATACCTGTCATCGCCACCAGCACGATAAAACAGGGGAAAACACCAAGCTGGGGAACGCATCTGGTCTAACGGACGACAACGGGCAACTCCCGCAATTGCAGGCATACAAACCTGATAATGGCGGAAAACGAGTGTAAAGTGGCGGAATCCGGATAAATAAATTGTAATCTGGCCGTCACATTAGCTTCATCGAGAATCCGTATCAGCGTCCGCAATATGAGAACACGAAGAGGAGAAAAAAGTGATCTCTCACTGCCGCCGACTGCTTGCTACGACCACCGCGGTGGTCATCGCCTCCACCGCGATTGCCGCCGCTGAACCGAGCGCCGAACTGATCGCCGCCGC
Organism: Agrobacterium sp. LAD9; assembly: GCF_003031125.1. Taxonomy (NCBI): domain Bacteria; kingdom Pseudomonadati; phylum Pseudomonadota; class Alphaproteobacteria; order Hyphomicrobiales; family Rhizobiaceae; genus Agrobacterium; species Agrobacterium sp. LAD9. Next base: position 201,980 of record NZ_PHGS01000009.1, read on the forward strand.
CAAGAAGGAAGGCATGCTGACCACCGTCGCGCTGCCGCACGACTGGTGTGGTTACGGCGACGTGATTGCCGCTTTCAAGGCAAAGTACCCGGAAATCACCGTCAACGAGCTGAACCCCGACGCCGGCTCCGCCGATGAAGTCGAAGCCATCAAGGCGAACAAGGACAACAAGGGCCCGCAGGCTCCTGACGTCGTTGACGTCGGTCTCGCCTTCGGTCCGCAGATGAAGGCCGAAGGCCTGCTGCAGCCTTACAAGGTCTCCACCTGGGACGAAATCCCTGACAATGTGAAGGATCCGGAAGGTTACTGGTACGGCGACTATTACGGCGTCATGTCGATGTTCGTGAACAAGGACCTCGTCAAGAATACGCCGAAGGACTGGGCCGACCTGCAGAAGCCGGAATATTCCGGTCAGGTAGCGCTTGCCGGCGATCCGCGCGCCTCCAACCAGGCGATCCTCGGCGTTCTCGCCGCCGGTCTTTCCACTGGTGCAAAGTCCGGCAAGGAAGCCGGTGAAGCCGGCCTGAAGTATTTCGCCGACCTCAACAAGGCGGGCAACTTCCTTCCGGTCATCGGCAAGGCCGGCACGCTGGCCCAGGGTGCGACCCCGATCATCATCGCCTGGGACTATAACGCCCTTTCCTGGAAGAAGACGCTGAACGACAACCCGCCGACGGAAGTTGTCGTTCCTGAGAAGGGCGTTCTCGCCGGCGTGTACGTTCAGGGCATTTCCGCCTACGCACCGCATCCGAACGCTGCAAAGCTCTGGATGGAGCATCTCTATTCCGACGACGGTCAGCTTGGCTGGCTGAAGGGCTATTGCCACCCGATCCGCTTCAACGCCATGGTCAAGGCCGGCAAGGTTCCGCAGGCGCTTATCGACAGCCTGCCGCCGGCAGCAGCCTATGAAAAGGCGATCTTCCCGACACTCGAGGAAGTCGACGCCAACAAGGCTGCCGTCACCGGCGGCTGGGACAGCGTCGTCGGCGCGAACGTGAAGTAAACTGTTGAAAATGCACCCCGGCCGATCAAAGCCGGGGTGCTTCTTTTATAATGAATACCTTAATAGACAGACCGTTTTGAAAGCGGCGTTTGGGGACAAGGCATGTCATCGACCAACACCGGCGGACCATCCGATGCGGGCAGGAAACTGCCTCTTCACTGGATAGGGATCGTACCTTTTGCCGTTTTTGTTCTGCTGTTTCTGATCCTGCCGACGATGAAGATCGTCATCGGCGCGTTTCAGCAGACGGATGGCAGCTTCACGCTGGAAAACATTGCCGGGCTTTTCACCTCATCGATCCTTGCCGCTTACTGGATTTCGATCAAGATCAGCCTTGCCTCGGCAGCGCTCGGCTGCCTGATCGGCTTTGCCGTGGCCGCAGCCGTGGTGCTGGGTGGCCTGCCGCAGCGCATTCGTGGCCCGCTTCTCACCTTTTCCGGCGTCGCTTCGCAATTTGCCGGCGTGCCGCTCGCCTTTGCCTTCATCGCCACGCTCGGTCCGGTCGGCCTGCTTACCGTTTTTCTGAAGACGCAGGTCGGCGTTGATCTCAGGCTTTTGGGCTTTAATATCCTGTCCTTCTGGGGCCTCACCGTCACCTATCTGTTCTTCCAGATACCGCTGATGATCCTCATCATCACGCCGGCACTTGATGGCCTGAAGCGCGAATGGCGCGAAGCGGCGGAAATTCTCGGTGCAACCGGCCTGCAATATTGGCGCATGGTTGCCTTCCCCATCCTTTTGCCGTCGTTGCTTGGCACCATGTCGCTGCTGTTTGCCAACGCTTTCGGCGCGGTGGCAACCGCGATCGCGCTCACCGGTTCCTCGCTCAATATCGTTCCGATCCTGCTTTTCGCGCAGATCCGTGGCGACGTTCTCGGCAATCCGCATCTCGGTTATGCGCTTGCCTTCGGCATGATCGTCGTCACAGGCATCGCCAATGCACTTTATATCTGGCTGCGCGCCCGCAGCGAAAGGTGGCTGAAATGAAGCGTTTCTTCGCCTGGGGCGCGCTGATTTTCGGCCTGCTCTATTTCGCCCTGCCGCTGATCGGCATGACCAACTTCTCGCTGAAAATGCGGCGCGGCGAATATTCCTTCGACGCCTATGCCAAGGTGCTTACCGATCCGCGTTTTCAGGAAACCTTCAGCTATTCCGTCGTGATGGCGCTGTTCACCATCGTCTTCGGCGTTCTGCTTGTTGTGCCCACCGCCTATTGGGTACGGCTGAAACTGCCGGGCCTGCGGCCATATATCGAATTCATTACTCTTCTGCCGCTGGTTATCCCGGCCATCGTCATCGTGTTCGGTTACATCCGTCTCTACAACACCTCGAGCTGGCTGCCGCTGACCGGCACGACCTTCGGCACAAACCTTCTTCTGATGTTCGGATATGCCACGCTCGCCCTGCCCTACATGTACCGCGCCGTCGACACCGGTCTCAGGACCATCGACGTCTCGACGCTGACGGAAGCAGCGCAAAGCCTTGGCGCGGGGTGGACGACCATCCTGTCGCGCATCATCCTGCCCAATGTTCTGGTCGCGGTGCTCTCGGGCGCGTTTTTGACCTTCGCGATCGTCATCGGTGAATTCACCATGGCGGCCCTTTTGAACCGCCCGGCCTTCGGCCCCTATATGCAGCTGCTCGGCGCCAACCGCGCCTATGAACCGGCGGCCCTTGCCGTGATTTCCTTCGGCATCACCTGGGGGTGCCTGGGTCTGATCCAACTCGTTTCACGCTACCAGAAGGGCGCGCCTCCCAAGGCCTGAGGACAAGATTTTCATGAGCTTTTTGACACTTAGCAATATCAAGAAATCCTTCGGCTCCGTGCAGGTCGTGCATGATTTCAACATGGCCATCGAAAAGGGCGAGTTCGTCTCCTTTCTTGGACCATCGGGCTGTGGCAAAACCACCGTGCTGCGCATGATCGCCGGCTTTGAAATCCCGACTGGCGGATCGATCGTCATCAATGGCAAGGACCAGACGGCGCTCCGCCCCAATCAGCGCAATATCGGCATGGTGTTCCAGGCCTACGCGCTGTTCCCCAACATGAACGTCTATGAAAACGTCGCCTTCGGGCTCAAAGTCGCCGGCAAACCGAAAGCCGAGATCGATGCGCGCGTGAAGGAAATGCTCCAGCTCATCCATCTGGAACATCTGGCCGACCGTTACCCCTACCAGATGTCGGGCGGCCAGCAGCAGCGCGTGGCGCTTGCCCGCGCTCTGGCCCCGAAGCCGGAAGTCCTTCTACTCGACGAACCGCTTTCGGCGCTCGACGCCAAAATCCGCGTCTCACTGCGTGAGGAAATCCGCCAGATTCAGCAGAAACTCGGCATCACCACCATTTTCGTGACCCACGATCAGGAAGAGGCCCTGTCGATTTCCGACCGTATCGTCGTCATGAATGGCGGCCGCGCCGACCAGATCGGCACGCCCTTCGATATTTACAACAAGCCCGCGACGCGCTTCGTCGCCTCCTTCGTCGGTACGCTCAACCTCATCGACGCCACCATCGTGGATTCCTCCTCCAACACCATCCGTGTCGGAGAGCAGCAGATCACCCTCCACAAGCCGGTCAATGCGGCGAACGGCGAAAAAATCACTCTCGCCCTGCGACCGGAAGCGGGCTCGCTCGGCAACGACGCGAAAGGCGATGTCGCCATTTCCGGCACGGTCACCTCCAGCCAGTTCCTTGGCTCGGTCATCCGCACCCGTCTCGATCTTGGTGGCTCGACCCTGTCTTTTGATATGTTCAACGATCCCGGCACCGCACCACCCGCCGTCGGTGAGCCGGTGACGCTGAAATTCGCGGCCGGCGACCTGATGGTCATCAAGGACTGAATCATCTTCCCGGATGCAAAACCACTTCTCCCCCTTGCTGGAAATGGTAGAGCGGGTATCACTTCGAACCTGCATACCAACGATGTGAGGCCATGATGCGCGCGCTTTATTACGAACGATTCGGCGAAACCCCAGTAGTCGCATCCCTGCCCGATCCGGAACCAACCGATGGCGGTGTCGTCATCGCGGTGAAAGCGACCGGCCTTTGCCGGAGCGACTGGCACGGCTGGATGGGGCATGACCCGGATATTCGCCTGCCGCACGTCCCCGGTCATGAATTTGCCGGCGTCATCGCCGCAGTCGGCAGACACGTCACCCGCTTCAAGACCGGCGACCGCGTTACCGTTCCTTTCGTGTCCGGCTGCGGCCATTGCCATGAATGCCGTTCCGGCAACCAGCAGGTCTGCGAAGCACAGTTCCAGCCCGGCTTCACCCATTGGGGCTCCTTCGCCGAATATGTCGCCATCGACTATGCCGACCAGAACCTCGTGCATCTGCCTCAATCGATGAGCTACGCCACCGCCGCTGGTCTTGGCTGCCGTTTCGCCACCTCCTTTCGTGCCGTGACCGATCAGGGACGCCTGAAGGGCGGCGAATGGCTGGCGGTTCATGGCTGCGGCGGCGTCGGCCTCTCCGCCATCATGATCGGCGCTGGTCTTGGCGCGCAGGTCGTCGCCATCGACATCGCCGAAGACAAGCTTGAGATGGCTCGGCAGCTCGGCGCGACCGCGACAATCAACAGCCGCACGGTTGCCGATGTTGCCGAAGCCGTGCGCGAGGTGACAGGCGGCGGTGCGCATGTCTCGGTCGATGCCCTTGGCCACCCGCAGACCTGCTGCAACTCCATCAGCAACCTGCGCCGGCGTGGACGCCATGTGCAGGTGGGCCTCATGCTCGCCGACCATGCCATGCCCGCCATTCCCATGGCCCGGGTGATCGCCCATGAGCTGGAAATCTACGGCAGCCACGGCATGCAGGCGTGGCGTTACGAGGACATGCTGGCCATGATCGAAAGTGGCAAGCTCGCGCCGGAAAAACTGATCGGCCGCCACATCACGCTTTCAGAGGCCGCAACCGCCCTGCCCGCCATGGATAGCTTCAGGGAAAGCGGCATCAGCATCATAGACCGGTTCGAATAGTCCGGGTCCTGCGGCAGTTCGCGGTCGGAGCCGGGTCAGGCTCAGGCGTTCCTGCGCCCGAAAGCCCGGACAGGAGCGCTGGCCCGGGAAGGCGCCTGCTCTGAAGAAGGTGACGGTACACTTGCGCCGGGATTCGCCTGGCTGTCGCTCCATTGGCGGTTCACCAGTTGCTTCTTGCGAATTTTCATCGGGTCGGACACGGCGTCCGCCGAACCATTGTCAGTGACGGCTGGTGTCGTCAGTGACCGCGCAAACCACCGTATGATCTGTAGCCCCTTGTGGATGAGCACCAAAAAGCCGACCACAAGCACGGCGATGAAAATCACGAAGCCCCAGCGGCTGTTCTCCTCGTCACGGGCTGCGCGTTCCATGCGGTGTTTGGTCGTTGGATCAAAACCAAGCGTCGCCTTCAGGTTCGCAATATCTGCATCGCTGAGCTTGGTATAACGGTCGCCGTGATACAGGACATAGCCGCTCGTGCTACCGTTCAGATAACCGAGATCAAGCGCATTCCCGTCCCGAAGGAAAGCTGCAGTGTTCGGCAGATCATAGACGAGATCGATCGTCTCACCGCCGCCAAATCCGGGTATGGCAAATAATCGAACCTTCCGCGCCTCCGCCCCACTCGCGAATATCGCGGAAAAAAGGGCCGCGGCAGAAAATAGTGCAATGTAATTCATCCATCCTCCACAACAGCAATGAGAATGAATGACGATTGACATCACTGTATTAATACGAAGTATCTATCTGAAATAGTCTTTTAATTACACAATAATTATTATATATAATCGCATAACAAAATCATACTATAGTACATATTACGAATTATTGTTTTATAATACACTAAAAAGTATATGTTCCGGCGGAACAAAGTCGAGACCGAACAGGCCGGCGCCATTGGCGCAGGCCGCGGACCGCGCTAAACTCCACTCCCACTCACACACCTCGGGTCTCCAAGACGCGCCGAGGCTCACCACCTCCGCACAGGATGGATATTGGCAAGGACTGCGACATGCTGTTTCTCGACAGCGTAACCATGAAGGAAAGCACGGACGGGAGGGATGATTACCCTTTCTCGGTTCCGGCGCTGCGCCATCTGGAACGCCTCGAATTCAAGACGCCAATCACCTTTTTTGCCGGCAATAACGGCTCCGGCAAATCGACGCTGCTGGAGGGGCTGGCGGCGGGGATGACGGCTTATGCCATCGGCAATCACGGACAGGTGGCCGGCGACCTCTATCTCCAGCATGCCGAGACCGTGGCGAAGTCTTTCTATTTCGCCCGCAAGAAATATCCGAAGATTCGCATGTTCCTGCGCGCGGAAGATGTCCTCGGTTATGTCCGTCGCCAGAACGAGGAGGCGCTGGACGATTTTCGCTGGGAGCGGGAGAAGGCTCTGAAAAAAGGCGAAGACTTTCCCGAGGAAACTCCGGAGACGTTTCGCGGGATCATCAGGAACAATGCCATAGACCGGCGGTCGCATGGCGAGGGTTTTCTCGACATTCTGCACCGGCGGGTCCATGGCGCCGGCCTCTATTTTCTCGACGAACCGGAAAGCCCGCTTTCGCCGCAAAAACAGCTCGAACTGGCGGCCCTCATCCGTGACGCCGCCGATAGTGGTGGCCAGTTGATCATCGCCACCCATTCACCGGTGCTCTTGGCCATTCCCGAGGCGACGATTTATTGTTTCGATGAGGATGGCGTCACCGAGCGCCTCTATGACGAGCTGGAGAACATCAGCTTCCTGCGACGCTTCCTCGACCGTCCCTCGAAATACCTGAGCGATTGAACATCGATAAGGCTTGAAATCGCACTGCGCTTGCCGCATGCCCATAAGTAATACGTAATTTAGAAAAGAAGCAGCTTCATGTCTCCCACCACCACACCGGCAGCAGCCCGGCCACTCAACAGCCAGGATTACAAAACTCTCGGTCTTTCGGCCCTGGGCGGTGCGCTCGAATTTTACGACTTCATCATTTTCGTATTTTTCGCGACTGTCATCGGCCATCTGTTTTTCCCGCCGGAAATGCCCGACTGGCTGGTGATGATCCAGACCTTCGGCATCTTCGCCGCCGGTTATCTGGTGCGGCCGCTGGGCGGCATCGTTCTCGCGCATTATGGCGACCGTTATGGCCGCAAGCGCGTCTTTGCCTTCTCGATCCTGCTGATGGCCCTCTCCACGCTGGGCATGGCGCTGATGCCGACCTATGCCACCATCGGCGTCGCCGCCCCCATCCTGCTCATCATCCTGCGCATGCTGCAGGGTGCTGCCATTGGCGGTGAAGTGCCGGGGGCCTGGACCTTCGTTGCCGAACACGTGCCGTTCCGCCGCGTCGGGCTTGCCTGCGGTTTTCTCACATCCGGCCTCTCTTTCGGCATCATGCTGGGCTCGCTAATCGCTTTCGCCATCAACTCGCTCTTCACACCGGAAGACGTGGCCGGTTACGCCTGGCGCATTCCCTTCCTGCTCGGCGGCATTTTCGGCCTGATCGCTGTTTATCTGCGCCGCTGGCTGGAAGAAACGCCGATCTTCATGGAGATGAAGAAGTCAAAATCGCTGACGGACAAGCTGCCGCTCGGGCTGGTACTGAAGCACCATATGCGTGGCGTGATCATCTCCGCTCTGCTGACATGGGTTCTGTCGGCCGCCATCGTCGTCACGACGCTGATGACCGCCACCTTCCTGCAGAAGCTCTATGGCTACACCCCGACGCAGGCGCTCGCCGGCACCAGCTTCGGCACGCTGTTCCTGATCTTCGGCGTCATCATCGCCGGCGCCCTGATCGACCGTATCGGCTCCGGCCTCTTCTTCATGGGCGCGAGCATCTTTTTCGGCATCGCCACCTTCACCTTCTACAGCTACGCCGGCACCTCGCTTCAGACCATGTTCGTGCTTTATGGCGTGATGGGCCTCTCGGTCGGCATGGCGGGTGCGGTGCCCTATGTCATGGTTCGCGCCTTCCCGGCATCGGTCCGGTTCTCTGGCCTCTCCTTCGCCTACAACGTCTCCTATGCCGTCTTTGGCGGGCTGACGCCGATCGGCGTGACGACGGCGCTTGCGATCAATCCGATGGCCCATGCTTGGTATCTGGTCTTCATCGCCATCCTCGCCTTCGCGATCGGCCTCTACCTCTATCTGCGCGGCAGCGAGATCGAGAGCCATGTCGGCATCGAGGAACTGGCGGCGTTAAGGTCGTAAGTTCAACAGTTAACAAAAAAAGCGCGGGCAAAACCCGCGCTTTTTTATTTCAACGACGATGAGTGAAACCTCACGCAGCGCTGTCGATTTCCTCGGCAGCATTCGTCGGCACGTAGTTGAGAACAGGCCCGAGCCAGCGCTCCACCTCTTCCACCGGCATATCCTTGCGGCGGGCATAATCCAGCACCTGGTCGCGCTCCACCTTGGCGACACCGAAATAATAGCTCTCGGGGTGGCCGATATAGAGGCCTGACACCGACGAGCCGGGCCACATGGCATAGCTCTCCGTCAGTTCCACGCCCGCCGCATTGGTGGCGTCGAGCAGGGCAAACAGCGTCTTCTTTTCGGTGTGATCGGGCTGGGCCGGATAGCCGGGCGCGGGGCGGATACCGGCATAGGCCTCGCCGATCAGCTCGTCGCCGGCAAACGCTTCGTCCGGCGCATAACCCCAGAACTCCTTGCGGACGCGCTCATGCATGCATTCAGCAAAAGCTTCCGCAAAGCGGTCGGCCAGCGCCTTGACGAGGATGGACGAATAATCGTCATTCGCCCGCTCGAAACGTTCGGCAATCGCCACTTCCTCGATACCCGCCGTCACCACGAAACCACCGACATAATCGGCAACGCCGCTATCAACAGGCGCCACGAAATCGGACAGCGCCACATTGGGACGACCGTCGCGCTTGGAAAGCTGCTGGCGCAGCGTGAAGAAGGTCGCAAGCTCTTCCTTGCGGCTCTCATCCGTGAACAGCCTGATATCGTCGCCCACCGCATTGGCGGGCCAGAACCCGATTACCGCGCGTGGCCGGAACCAGTTCTCCTCGATGATCTTCTTCAGCATGGCCTGCGCATCGCTATAAAGCTGACGCGCCGCTTCACCCTGCTTTTCATCCTCGAGGATCGCCGGGAAACGGCCCTTCAACTCCCAGGTCTGGAAGAACGGCGTCCAGTCGATGTAACGGGAAAGCTCCTCAAGATCGTAGGTTTCGAACACCTTGGTGCCGAAGAATTGCGGCTTGACGGCGCTATAGCTCGACCAGTCGATCTTGTGCGCATTCTCCCGGGCACGGGAAAGCGGCAGGCGCAGCTTTTCGCGCTCGTTGCGGGCATGGGCCTCCGCCACCTTGGCATATTCGCTGCGAATGCCATCGATATAAGCGGGCTTCTGCTCGGCGGAGAGAAGTGCCGACACGACGCCGACCGCGCGCGAAGCATCGGTGACGTAGATCGCCTGACCCTGCTCGTAGCGCGGATGAATTTTCACGGCCGTATGCACGCGGCTTGTCGTTGCGCCGCCGATCAGAAGCGGAATGTCGAAACCCTGCCGCTCCATTTCAGCCGCCACATGCACCATCTCATCCAGCGATGGCGTGATGAGGCCCGAAAGGCCGATCACGTCAACCTTTTCGGCAATAGCCGTTTCAAGGATTTTCGTCGTCGGCACCATCACGCCAAGATCGATGATCTCGTAATTGTTGCAGGCGAGGACGACGCCGACGATGTTCTTGCCGATATCGTGCACGTCGCCCTTCACGGTCGCCATCAGCACCTTGCCGGCAGCACTACGCTCAGACCCGCCATTGAGGCGTTTTTCCTCTTCCATGTAAGGAAGCAGCACGGCCACGGCCTGCTTCATCACGCGGGCGGATTTCACCACCTGCGGCAGGAACATCTTGCCCGAACCGAACAGGTCGCCGACCACATTCATGCCGGCCATCAGCGGCCCTTCGATGACGTGCAGCGGGCGCTCCGCCTTCTGGCGCGCCTCTTCCGTATCGGCCTCGATGAAATCGGTGATGCCGTTGACCAGCGCATGCTCCAGACGCTTCTCGACGGGAAGTTCGCGCCAGGAGAGATCCTGCACCTTGGTGTCCTTGGCGCCTGTGCCGCGGAAACGCTCAGCCACCTCGAGCAGGCGCTCCGTCGCGTCGTCGCGACGGTTCAGCACCACGTCCTCGCAGGCCTCGCGCAGTTCCGCATCGATATTGTCGTAAACCGCAAGCTGCCCGGCATTGACGATGCCCATATCCATGCCAACCTGAATGGCGTGGTAGAGGAACACGGCATGCATCGCCTCACGCACCGGCTCGTTGCCGCGGAAGGAGAAGGACAGGTTGGAAACACCGCCGGAAATATGCGTGAGCGGCATGGTTTCGCGGATGGTCTTGGTGGCCTCGATGAAATCAACGCCGTAATTATTGTGCTCTTCGATACCCGTCGCCACCGCAAAAACGTTCGGATCGAAGATGATGTCTTCCGGTGACAGGCCGGCCTTTTCGGTCAGCAGCTTATAGGCGCGCGAGCAGATTTCCACCTTGCGCTGATAGGTGTCGGCCTGCCCGACCTCGTCAAAGGCCATGACGACGACCGCCGCACCGTAATTGTGAACGAGCCGCGCCTGCTGGAGAAACTTCTCCTCGCCTTCCTTCAGCGAAATCGAGTTGACGATGGGCTTGCCCTGAACGCATTTCAGGCCGGCTTCGATGATCTCGAACTTCGAGCTATCGATCATGACAGGCACGCGGGCGATGTCAGGCTCGGCGGCGATGAGGTTCAAAAACTCCACCATCGCCTTTTCGGAATCGATCAGGCCTTCATCCATGTTGATGTCGATGATCTGCGCACCGTTCTCCACCTGGTCACGGGCAACGGCGAGAGCCGCCGTGTAGTCGCCAGCGGTGATGAGCTTACGGAACTTGGCCGAGCCGGTGACGTTGGTGCGTTCGCCGACATTGACGAAGGGAATGTCCTTGGTCAGCACGAAGGGCTCAAGGCCGGAAAGCGACATGAAGGGCTTGTGCTCGGGAATCGGGCGCGGCTTGTAATCTTTGACCGCTTCGGCAATCGCCCGGATATGCTCCGGCGTCGAACCGCAGCAGCCGCCGACGATGTTGACGAGACCGTCGCGCACGAAGCCTTCCACCTGCCGCGCCATCATCTCAGGCGTTTCGTCATACTGACCGAATTCGTTCGGCAGGCCGGCATTGGGATAGGCGCAGACGAAGGTATCGGCGACGTCAGACAGTTCCTGCAGATGCGGACGCATCGCATCCGCACCGAGCGCACAGTTCAGGCCGATGGTGAAGGGGTTGGCGTGACGCACCGAATTCCAGAACGCCGAAGGCGTCTGACCGGAAAGCGTGCGGCCGGAGAGGTCGGTAATCGTGCCTGAGATCATCACCGGCAGGCGGATGCCCTTGGCCTCGAAACGCTCCTCGCAGGCGAATATCGCCGCCTTGGCGTTCAGCGTATCGAAAATCGTCTCGATGAGGATGATATCGGCACCGCCGTCGATCAGGCCGTCGATCTGCTCGCCATAGGCAATGCGCAGATCGTCGAAGGTGACGGCGCGGTAACCGGGATTGTTCACGTCAGGCGAAATAGAGGCCGTGCGGTTGGTCGGGCCGATGGCGCCGGCCACGAAACGGCGGCGGCCGTCTTCCCGCTCGGCGCGCTGGGCGGCGCGGCGGACAATCTGCGCCCCTTCGCGGTTGAGATCGTAGACCGCATTTTCCATCTCGTAATCGGCCTGCGCGATGCGTGTGGACGAAAACGTGTTGGTCTCGAGAATATCCGCACCCGCCATGGCGTAGCGGTAGTGAATTTCTTCGATGGCGTCGGGCTGGGTCAGGATCAGAAGGTCGTTATTGCCCTTCTGGTGACAGGCGCAGCCGATGAAACGGTCGCCGCGAAAATGGTCTTCGTCAAAACCCAGACCCTGGATCTGCGTGCCCATGGCACCGTCGAGAATGAGGATGCGTTCGCTGGCAGCCTCGCGCAGCGCCTTGAAAATTTCCGCGCCGTCGCGCTTTGCCCCTTCAGGGCCAAACAGATCGTCAAACACGGGCACACTCCTCATTTCGATTTGCAAGATCGCAAGTCGTCAAGTCACATAAAGATATGTTTATGTCAATATATCTTCAAGGGGCAGGCATGGCTTTGCGTCGTTGCGTCACGTTACGAAATATCGCTGACAGATGACAGGTTTATACGGCAAGGATATAAGCCGAAGCAGCAAACGCATGGAGGACGCAATGCCCGAAGACGATCACAACAGCCGCAACTGGAATACCCTGCCCTGGCACCGCCAGTGGCTGGTGAAACAGGCCGAGGGACTTTTCGACTTCTTCCAGTATCGCGCCCTCAATCCCGCCGGCGGTTTCTTCGATCTCGACGCCAAGGGCGCGCCGCTGCAGGCAAACGATCCCGTGCGCGGCATCCATGCCTCTGCGCGCATGGTGCATTGCTTCTCCATCGGCCACCTGCTCGGCCGGCCGGGCTGCGGCGATATCGTCGACCACGGCATGACCTATCTCTGGAACAAACACCGCGATGGCGAACATGGCGGTTATTTCTGGCAGGTGAACGATGCCGGCCCAGTGGACGCCACCAAGCAGGGTTATGGCCACGCCTTCGTGCTTCTGGCCGCCTCTTCCGCCAAGACCGTCGGCCACCCGCTGGCCGACCGGATGCTGGCTGATATTACCGAAGTGCTGGAAAGTCGTTTCTGGGAAGAAAAACATGGCGCCATCGCCGAGGAATTCAATCGCGACTGGTCGCCCATCGACAATTATCGCGGCCAGAACTCCAATATGCACCTCACCGAAGCGCTGATGGCCGCCTATGAGGTGACCGGCGACAATAACTATCTCAGCAAGGCCGAACGCATCGCCGATCTCGTCATCCGCCGCCGCGCGGGCGAGCTGGATTTCCGCGTGCCCGAGCATTTCGACGACAACTGGACGCTGGACAAGGACTATCGCGGCAACGAAATGTTCCGCCCCTCCGGCTCCACCCCCGGTCACTGGCTGGAATGGGCGCGCCTCATCCTGCAATTGTGGATACTGGGCGAACGCCGCCACGACTGGATGCCTGTCGCGGCCAAATCCCTCTTCGTGCAGTCCATGGCGCTGGGCTGGGACCGGGAAAAGGGCGGCTTCTTTTATACGCTGGACTGGAATGACAATCCCGACAAGCGGGCAAAGCTCTGGTGGCCCATGTCCGAGGCGGCGGGTGCGGCCCATTTCCTCAACGAGAACCTGCCGGCGGATGGCTTCTACGAAGACAGCTATCGTCGCATCTGGAGCACCATCGCCAACAACTTCATCGACCATGCCAATGGCGGCTGGCACGAGGAACTGACGGAAGATCTGGTTCCCGCCCACACGCTATTCCCAGGCAAGGGCGATATCTACCATGCGCTCCAGGCCTGCCTCATCCCGCTTTTCCCGGCGACGGGCAGCCTGACGAAGGTGATCAAGGAAAGCGGCGGGGATTATTAAGGCGCGCTGCGGCCAATAGCCCCTCTGCCGTCATGCTCGGGCTTGTCCCGAGCATCTGCGGCCTATGCATCGGACGCAAAGTGGTTAGATCCTCGGCACAGGGCCGAGGATGACGTCGAGCATAAAGCAACCCTCAAAACCCGATGGTTTCCTCGAAATCATCCCATGACTGGTACATTTCATAGCGCCCGATTCCGGGGATCGGCACATGCCCGTAATAGGGCGAAAGCTGAAACTCGGCTGCCGCTTCGCCCTTGCCAGCCACAGCAGCCACATAGATGGCGGAGGCAAGCCCGGTGCGGTTGGCGCCATGTTCACAGTGGATGAGAACAGGCTTTTCCGCATTGCGCAGCACGGCCGCCAGCGTTTCCGAATCCTCCACCGAGACCTTTTCGCTTGAACTCAGCGGATAATCGACAAGCCGGATGCCATTGTTTTTCGCCGCGCGGCTTTCGGCTTCATACCAGCCTTCACGCTTTTCATCGCGCAGGTTGATGATCGTCTTGATGCCATAGGCCTTGGCATAGGCCGCGATGTCCTTGCCGCTCGGCTGGGCCGAACGATAGAGTTCGCCGGGAATGACTTCATGGAAATTTCCTGTCAGCTGGCCGATGCCCATATGCGCACCCGCCAGAACCGGCAGGGCGACAAGGCCAATGGCCGTTATTTTCAGAAACTTCAGAACAATACGCAAAACATCAACCCGCGACATCAATCGAATGAAGGGGGAAGTGGCATTGCAAATGGACGAAAACAAGTCAGCGACCATCCCGACCCGTTCCGGCGCGGACGATGGAAGTTGACCTTTCCGCCCGAAGCAACTGTGATGCAAGGGTTTTACGACGGCCGCTCACCGGAGCGAAAATTCTCAAAATACCGTGATCGCCGGAAGCAGTCGAACCGTTCAGTCGAATTCTGCGGATATGACGGTAACGCGCCATTCCAGACGTTGCGGCTCTACCCTTTCATTGTTGCGCAGCCGGAAGGAACGGCAGGCCGCGAACGTCTCCCCAGCCTCGATCCGTCTTTCGCTCACCTGATAGGGATCGAAGGTGACGGAGGCACGGAAGGCCGGTTCGAACCCTTCGAGCGTATAGGTCAGCCGCTGCACCGCGACATTATTGTCGTTGCGGAAGCTGAGGCGGATTGGCAATGCCGCATCCGGGCAGGCCGCGTCGAAGCCGGCGGTCGCGACGATATGGTCGAGCCGCTGGTTGCCGCGCCGCCAGTCATAAATCACAAAGGCGGCGGTGGTCGTCCAGATCAGCAACAGGCAGATGACAACGGATTTGAGATGCCGCGGAAACGCAATGAGGGTGAGGAGAAGAATGGCGCTGAGAACGGCTCCGACAATCACGTCGTCCCTCCTCCGCTAAAATAATGCCTCATGTGAACTCATCCTCCCATGCCCTTTCCGCCCGCTACGATCCCCCTCACCGGGAGGTCGCAGCGGTGTACTCTCAGCCGCAGCTTATGCCGCTTCTGGCGCAGCGCAAAGCACCGGCCCCGCCGTAGTCAACCACAACTCTATGGTCGCGTCCCCCGCTGTCAAGACAACCAAGCGTGACACCCGCCCAACACTTTCCCGAACCTTTGACGAAACACCAAAGGGAACCAAACGCGGCTGAAGGCGTTCGCAGCATCAGAACAGCATGGCGGGGCGATAAAACGCCGCGAACCGGGGCAAGACGGCAGCAACGCCGGGAGGACATGAGCGCCTCTTGGAGCCGCCGAACCCCGCCCCATATTAAAAGCAGCTAATCTATGCTATGGATGTCAGTCAGCTCAGGGAGAAAAACGATGAAAACGCTGATCGTAACGTCACTCCTGGCCCTGTCGGCCAGCACCGCAATGGCCGCGGATGCCGTCTACGAAACGCCCGCACCTCCGGTCGCGCAGGAAACCCTGCCGGTCTTCACCTGGTCTGGCCCCTATCTTGGTATTCAAGGCGGCGCGGGCTGGGCAAATGGCGATTTTTCGGCCGGCGGCCCGGTCGCCTCGGATAATTTCGATGGCGGCATTCTCGGCGCCTTCGTTGGTTACAACTACCAGTTCGACAATAATCTGGTGCTCGGCATCGAAGGTGATGTCGATTATAACTGGAACGACAATGACTATGCCGGCGTGCAGATCGGTACCGACTGGCAGGGTTCCGTTCGCGGCCGCGTCGGCTATGCCTTCGACCACGCCCTGCTCTATGCCACCGCTGGCTGGACCGCGACACGCGGCTTCATCGAAACGCCCGGAGCCGGCAAGGACAGCACCACGTTCAACGGCTATACCGTCGGCGCGGGTCTGGACTATGCCTTCACCGACAACGTGTTCGGCAGGCTGGAATATCGATACAACGACTATAGCGACAAGGACATCTTCGGTATCAACACCGATGTCGACCAGCACACTGTGAAAGTGGGTCTCGGCGTGAAGTTCTGATCGCGACCGAAGGATTTCGACAAGAAGCCCGGCCGTCCGCCGGGCTTTTTTATTGCGGAAAGCGTGCATCTTCCGCGATCCCTGCAGTCTGAAATCAGGAAAATATGAACCGCTTGAAAATGAAATATTCACAGGCCGTTCACCCGTCCCGTGCCATCATCCGGGCATAATGAGCCTCTATCTCCCGAAGCAGGCTTATGGAGTAGCCCCCGATGAAAAAGATAATTCTTTCCACTATTGCCGCGCTGGTCGCCACCGGCAGCATTTTTGCATCCTATGGCACCGCTGCCGCGCAGGACTATCCCTATCGCCCGCGCTACGACCGGGGTTATGACCGTGGCGGCCCACCTCCGCCGCCCTACCGCGAACATCGCCGCCACAATGATGGCGCAGCGATTGCCGGCGGCCTCGCCGCAGGCGTCATCGGCGGCCTGATCGGCGGCGCCATCGCCAACGGTAACGGCGGCCCCCGTTACTACGAACCACCGCCGCCGCCCCCGCCGCGCTGCTGGTTCGAAGACCGCCGCGTTCCCAATTCTTATGATGGCGGCTGGCATACGGAGAGTATGCGGGTTTGTAACTGACCCGATAGCCGAAAATTTAATCTTGATGATCCGATCAGCCTAACCGGCTGGTCGGATTTTTTGTTGGATGGAACAAAAAATCCAGAAGAGGGCAATGATCGATGGAAATAGGGATCCGCTGCCTGGAATCTCGCTATTTTGTCTAAAATATGAGAAAAATGGTGGGCCCGGAGAGACTCGAACTCCCAACCAAGCGGTTATGAGCCGCCGGCTCTAACCATTGAGCTACAGGCCCTTTCGGAAAACCGATCCGAAACACCGGCTTCGCAATGGTTCGAATCCGGTGGTCACGCTCTAACGTAATTTTTTGAGCCCGACAAGCCATTGATGCTTTCCCAAACCAGCGCCGCCGTATTAGCTACACAATCTAAGGCAATACCCTTCAAAGGGACTCAATCAACGAGGAAACACCATGAAGACAAAAACGGCCGGCCTTTTCGCACTCACCGCAATGACCGCAGCTGCCATGATGCCGCTCGCCGCCCAGGTGTCTGCGCAGGAGGCTTCCCCGCGCGAAGCCACCATCAGTGTTTCCGGTGAAGGCCAGGCGGCCATTGCCCCTGATATGGCGATCCTGTCCTTCAGCGTCGTCAAGCAGGCGGAGACCGCGGCTGCGGCTCTTACCGAAAATTCCAAGGCGCTCGCCGACGTTCTGAAAGCGCTGAAAGAGGCCGCCATTGAAGACCGCGACCTGCAGACCAGCAATTTCTCCGTGCAGCCGCTCTACAAGCACTATGAACCCAAGGACGGCGTCTATGTTGCGCCCGAGATCACCGGCTATCAGGTATCCAACGGCCTGACCGTGCGGGTGCGCGACCTGAAGAAGCTCGGCACGATCCTCGATACCTCCGTCAAGCTCGGCATCAACCAGGGCGGCGACATCACCTTCACCAATGACAAGCCCGAAGCGACGGTGACCGAGGCCCGCAAGCAGGCCGTCGCCGATGCGCTGGCCAAGGCGAAGACGCTGACGGAAGCGGCGGGCGTGAAGCTTGGCCGTGTCATTCAGATCAGCGAAAACTCGCAGCGCCCGATGCCGGTACCGGCGGGCGTGATGCGTGCTTCGATGATGAAGGAAGCCGACAGCGTGCCGATCGCGTCGGGTGAGAACAGCTACAGCGTGGTGGTCAACGTCACCTTCGCTCTCGAGCAGTAAGATCGGCGGCGGGCGGCACTCCTGTGCCGCTCCTCCTCCATCCTGAATTCAGCCATTGGCATGATGCAAAACGAAATGCCCCTCGCCTGCCTTTCCGGACAAGCGAGGGGCATTTTTTAATCGTTCTGCCCGACGGGGATATCAGCAGATCGATAAGACTGGCCGCTGTTAGCGCCGGATCACCGGGCAACCGCGCTCATTGGCGAAAACGATACGATCACGGCCGCGACGGTCAAAGCCTGCCACCACGACACGGCGCGGCGATACATCAACCACGCGGGCGCGGCGAAGACCCATGCGGCTTGCCTTTTCTTCCGCAAGCGAAACCGAGCAGCCGCGGCGCGGGCGGTCCGGACGGCCCCAGCCGGGACGATGACCATAACCGTCCTGAACCTGAACTCTGAACTGGACATCCGAGCCTGCGGAAGCCGCTGGCGCCGTAAAGGAAATTCCACCGAGGGCTATGAGGGTAGCCAGGCCGGCTTTTGCAAAGGTGCTGAACATGAACTTCACTCCGTTTGTTTCTTTGCCGACAGGGGAACATCCCCCGGCGATTGACGAGACCCTAGACCCGCCCGTCTGAATATCAGCAGAACCGAATGTTCAGCAGGCGTTCAGAGAGGTTAACGCGCAATACATCAATCCGGATCCAGACATCACGGCGAGATATGCAGCACGATTTCCCGCCGATGCGGCTGGTCGCGATGTTCGAAAAGATAAAGGCCCTGCCAGGTGCCGAGCACAAGCCTGCCGTCGCTGATCGGCACACCGATGGAAACCGTGGTCAGCGCCGATTTGATATGGGCGGGCATATCGTCGGGGCCTTCCAGCGTGTGGATGATCCATCGCATGGAAGGATCATCGGAAGGCGGCACGAGCCGGGAGAAAAACACCATGAGATCACGCCGCACATCGGGATCGGCATTTTCCTGAATGAGCAGCGAGCAGGATGTGTGCCTAACGAAGATTGTCAGCAGGCCTTCCTCCACCCCGGCATGATTGACGAATGCCCTGGCCTCGGATGTGAACTCGTAAAGGCCCTGTCCATGGGTGGGGACGATCATCTTCTTCTGCGGCACAATTTTTCCTTCAAATAACTTGGAACAAAATCGACGCTGCCAACGTTGCAACATGTCAAATTGTATCCGATGACATCACGGATACGACAATCGCATGACGGCGGCTCATAAAAGCACAACGGAAAACCGGCGTCACAGTTGCAAAAATCGGGGAAGGGTTGGCACTATCAGAATGGACTATTCAGGCTTTCCCATCTCACGACAACCAGATTATCTTCGGCACAGACAGACACAGGGTGCGAAAGACTGATTCATGGCACCCAGTGACTATCAAGTCGACCTGACCAATTGCGACCGCGAACCCATCCACATCCCAGGCTATATTCAACCGCATGGCTGTCTCATCGCCTGCGATAACGCCATGCGCATGGTGGTGCGGCATTCCGAAAACTGCCGCGAACTGCTGGGCATCGACGGCGATATCAATGGCAAAACCGCCGAGGACGTGCTCGGTAAAAAACTCGTCCACGATCTTCGCAATGCGCTGACCGTCACCGGCAGAACCACGCGTCCCGCCATGCTGCCGGCCATGGAAATGGGCGACGGCCGCAGCTTCGATATTTCGCTTCACCGCTACAAGTCCACCACGATCATCGAATTCGAGCCCTCCGGCAGCGAAACGCAGCCGCTCGGCACGGCGCGCAAGATGGTGGACCGCATCCGCGAGGCGGACAGCGTCGAAAGCCTGATTTCCAGAACGACGCGGCTGGTAAAGGCGACTCTCGGTTACGACCGGGTGATGATCTACCGTTTCGAGGAAGATGGCGCCGGCAAGGTCGTGTCGGAGGCAAAGCAGCCGGAACTGGAAAGCTTTCTCGGGCAATATTTCCCCGCCAGCGACATCCCGCAGCAGGCCCGTGCGCTCTATCTCAAGAACACGCTTCGCATTATCTCCGATGCCAGCGGCGCCCGCGTTCCCGTCCTGCCGGCCGTCGATGCATCCGGCGAGCCGCTCGATCTGTCCTTCGCGCATCTGCGCAGCGTCTCGCCTATCCATTGCGAATATCTCCGCAACATGGGTGTCGGCGCTTCCATGTCCATTTCGGTGATTGTCGACGGGGCCCTGTGGGGCCTCATCGCCTGTCATCACTATTCCCCGCGCGTGCTGACCATGCCGGTCCGGATCGCCGCGGAAATGTTCGGGGAATTTTTCTCCATGCATCTGCAGGTCCTGAAACAGAAGCGCAGGCTCGATACCGTCAACCACGCCCATGCCGCGCTCGACCGCTTTCTTCGGCTTGCCGCGCATCACGCCAATATTGAAGAACTGCTGATCGACAGTTTCCAGGATTTTGCCGATCTGATGCCGTGTGACGGCGTTGGCCTGTGGGTGGGAAACAACTGGCACTGCCATGGCGCAACGCCGCCGCATGACGCCATTCCAAGGCTGGCGCGTTTCGTCGCCTCGGCTTCCGAAGGCAAGGTCTGGGCGACCCATGCGCTGTCGCAGGCGATACCGGAAGCGGAAATCTACGCCGGCACCGCGGCCGGAATGCTCGCCATTCCGCTCTCGCAGGTAAAGAACGACTATCTTCTTTTTTTCCGCAAGGAGATCGTGCAGAACCTGAACTGGGCCGGCAATCCGGAAAAATCCTACGAGACCGGCCCGATGGGGGATCGTCTCACGCCGCGCAAAAGCTTTGCGATCTGGAAAGAGACGGTGCGTCTGCAGGCGCAGCCCTGGTCGGAAGCCGACCGGGAAATCGCCGAAGCCGCCAGAATTGCGCTGGTCGAGGTCGCATTCCATCACAGCGAGCTGATGGCGGGCGAAAGGGAACGCGCCGAAGTGCGCCAGCGCATGCTGAACGAGGAACTCAACCACCGCGTCAAGAATGTTCTCGCCATCATCAAATCGCTGGTCGGCAATCCCTCGCAGGAGGGCAAGACCCTGCAGGAATATGTCACCGCGCTGAAGGGCCGCATTCAGGCATTGTCCTTTGCCCATGACCAGATCATACGCGGTGAAGGCGGCGGCGCGCTTCGCGATCTTCTGGACGCCGAATTGTCGCCCCATCGCTCGCCGGAAACGACGGTGAAACTTGAGGGGCCTCAGGTCACGCTCGATTCACGCGCTTTCTCCGTGATGGCGCTGGTTCTGCACGAACTGGCGACGAATGCCGCCAAATACGGCGCGCTTTCGCAAAATGGCGGGCAATTGCATGTACGCTGGCAGATCAGCGAAAACCGCGATTGCGAGATTGGGTGGCGCGAAATCCTGCCCACCAAACTGCCTACCCCGTCGCGCGCCGGTTTTGGCACGGCGCTCATCAGCCGCAGCATCCCCTACGATCTCGGCGGGCGCAGCACCATGCGCTATTTGCCTGATGGGCTGGAGGCGGAAATTTTCCTGCCCTCCCGTCACGTCTCATCGGCGACGGTTGCCTCCAGTGCGCAAACCGAGGATGAAACCGCACCGCAGCCCAGACGATATAACCGGGAGGAGCCGTTGAAAGTATTACTCGTCGAAGATCAGATGCTGATCGCCATGGATGTCGAGAACATGCTGGAGGATAACGGCATCAAAACCATAGAAACGGCAACCTCGTCGGCAATGGCACTTGAAAAACTGAAGAGCTACGTGCCTGACGTGGCCATTCTCGACATCAATCTCGGTTCCGATACCTCAATCCCCATTGCCCGGGAACTTCACCGGCGCGGCATTCCATTCCTTTTCGCCACCGGTTATGCGGATGGCAGCATGGTGCCGGATGAATTCGGCAATGTGCCTGTTATCAGGAAGCCCTATGACGAGGATGCGCTGATGGCCGGCATCGGGCTTCTGGTGGGGGATACGGAGCGGGCATAGGAACGCGGCGTCATCCTCGGTCTTTATCCCGAGGACCCGCAACCTATTAATTGTCTCGACGTGCTTAGATCCTTGGGACAAGCCCAAGGATGACGAGAGGGAGGTCGTGAAACCGACTGCCGACCCTCAAAAATTTAGAAACCCGCTCTCACTGAAATCTCGTAAAGCCCCGCTTTTTCGCATCTTCCGGGCTGACTTCATTGCCGATTTTAAACCGGAATTCCGTCACGGTGTAGTTTTCCAGATCGACTTCGCACTGGAACGACACATCGTGCCAACCATTGCCCGTGTTGAACGCGCCGCCGGAAGCATCGATCGAATTTCCGGAAATCCTGCCGCCCGTGTCCGAATAGGGGATCATGCCTCTGGCGACAAAACCCGCCCCCTGAATCTGCGCCAGAGCTTCGGTGCTGCAAAGCTGAACGATGCGACGACGCGGCGGCAGATCGCCGAACATCTGGCGTCTCTGGGCCAGTGACAGCATGGACGAAGACAGAAGGTTTTTGGCCGCCGGAAGTTTCGCGGGCTTCTTTTCCTCCACCTCAGCAGGCTTTTCATCAGCCGGTTTTGCCTGCGGCACAGGCGGTTGCTCCGGCGGAGCCTCCTCCTTCAGCGGCGAAACCGCAATCTCGCCCTGCTCGGCAGAAGCCTGAAGATCGCTGTTGGCGGCGGGAGGCGCGGGTTTTTCCTCAGCCGTTTTCTCAGGCTGGCTTGCAGGCTCCTCAGAAGGCTCGGTCTTTTCCGCTTCCTCGGTCTTGCCTGGCTTGTCTTCAGGGTCCGCCTGCGTCTCTTCCGGTCGCATGGCGATGGCCGGCAACGTCGCCTGCGGCGGCGGCGAAGGTTTCGCTTCTTCGGCCGGCGGGGCCGGCGGTGGTGGCGGAGGTTGCGGCTTTTCCTCTTTCGCCTTCTCTTCACCCGGTGGCGGCGCCTCTTCCGCCTTTTTCTCCTCGGGCGGCGGCACCAGATCGACGCTGATGCTCTCCGGCTCCTGCGGTTCGACTATCCGCTCGGGCAGTTCGAAAAGGAAGATCGCAACAACGGCAAGATGCAGGAGAACGGAGACGGGCACAGCCCATCCCTTCCACCGCCATCTGCCTGCCGAAACCTGTTGCATCTCATCGAACCAAATCGAACCGGAGCATTTCCAATAAAAGCGGAATGCCTGTTTTCACACATAAGGCTTGTCGCAGAGTTCGCCAGTGCGGGAAACAAAAAACCCGGCCAGAGGTGACTGACCGGGTTCAATTTTAAAGGAAGCAAAAGCTTAGCTGTCGAGGAAGCTGCGGAGCTTTCTGGAGCGGCTCGGATGCTTCAGCTTGCGCAGCGCCTTCGCTTCGATCTGACGGATACGTTCGCGGGTAACCGAGAACTGCTGGCCGACTTCTTCCAGCGTATGGTCGGTGTTCATGCCGATGCCGAAGCGCATGCGCAGAACGCGTTCTTCACGCGGCGTCAACGAAGCCAATACGCGGGTCGTCGTCTCGCGCAGGTTCGCCTGAATGGCGGCGTCGATCGGCAGCAGCGCATTCTTGTCCTCGATGAAGTCACCGAGATGCGAATCCTCTTCGTCACCCACGGGGGTTTCGAGCGAGATCGGCTCCTTGGCGATCTTCAGAACCTTGCGCACCTTCTCAAGCGGCATGGCCAGCTTCTCGGCCAGTTCCTCCGGGGTCGGCTCGCGGCCGATCTCGTGCAGCATCTGGCGCGAGGTACGAACGATCTTGTTGATCGTCTCGATCATGTGCACCGGAATACGGATGGTGCGCGCCTGGTCGGCGATCGAGCGGGTGATCGCCTGCCTGATCCACCAGGTCGCATAGGTCGAGAACTTGTAACCGCGGCGATATTCGAATTTGTCGACCGCCTTCATCAGGCCGATATTGCCTTCCTGAATGAGATCGAGGAACTGAAGACCACGGTTAGTGTATTTCTTCGCAATCGAGATCACGAGACGCAGGTTGGCCTCGACCATCTCCTTCTTGGCGATACGCGCTTCGCGCTCACCCTTCTGCACCATCGAAACGATGCGGCGGAATTCGGCGATGGAAATGCCGGTTTCCGTGGAGAGGTTCTGGATTTCCTGACGGATTTCCCGGATCGTGTTGCTTTCCTCGCGGGCGAATTCCTTCCAGCCGCGGGCGGCCAGATTGGCGATCGACTTCATCCAGTTCGGATCGAGTTCCGCACCGTGATACTGCTCGAGGAAGCTGTCGCGCTTGACGCCGTAGGATTCGGCAAGGCGCAGCAGACGGCCTTCGTTCTGCATCAGGCGCTTCGAAATATCGTAAAGCTGCTCGACAAGGCTGTCGATACGGTTCTGGTTCAACGACAGCGACTTGACGGCCGTGATCAGCTGATCCTTCAGTTCCTTGTAACGACGCTCCTGGCCGGAAGACAGCGTCCCGGTGCAGGCAAGACGCGCCTCGACCTGCTGGTCCTGAAGCTTGCGCAGCTTCTTGTAGGTGTCAGCGATAGTGTCGAGCGTTTCCATGACCTGCGGACGCAGTTCGGCTTCCATCGCGGCAAGCGAAAGATTGGACTCGTCGTCGTCCTCTTCTTCCTCTTCCGGCGGAAGGCCATCGCCGCCCACATCAGTCACATCTTCGTCACCGGTCGGCGCACGCAGCTTGCGGGTCTTTTCCTTCTCTTCGGCGGCCTTGCGGTCAGCCTCGATCTTTTCCGGGCTCTGGAACTGGGGAGCCGCCTTGGCTTCCGGACCGGAATAGGTCGTTTCGAGATCGATGATCTCGCGCAGAAGCGTCGTGCCCTCATTCAGTTCGTCGCGCCAGATGATCAGCGCCTGGAACGTCAGCGGGCTTTCGCAAAGGCCCGAAATCATCGTTTCGCGGCCGGCCTCGATACGCTTGGCGATGGCGATTTCGCCCTCGCGCGACAGAAGCTCGACGGAACCCATTTCGCGCAGATACATGCGCACCGGGTCATCGGTACGGTCGGTCGGTTCTTTCTTCTTCGCGGTCGCAAGTGCGGTGCCGCCGGAGGGAGCGAGTTCGCCACCTTCGGACTCTTCGCCGTCGGAATCGCTGTCGTCGTCGCTCGCGGTTGCCTCTTCGGCATCCTCGTCCTCGATGACATTGATGCCCATGTCGGACAGCATCGCCATCGTGTCTTCGATCTGCTCGGAAGTCACCTCTTCGGACGGCAGGACGGAATTCAGCTCGTCCATCGTCACATAGCCGCGCTTCTTGGCGGCCTTGATCATTTTCTTGACCGCGTCATCCGAAAGGTCGAGAAGCGGGCCGTCCGTCGCACCGTCGCGTTCGTTTTCTGCTTCTTCGTTTTCTTTGACTTTGGTTGCCATCTATCTCGTCGCTTTCCCTGACGCTAACACCTGTTCCGCCGCATCGCCGTCCGCCCCTTGAGCATCCAGCGGTTTGCCGCGAATCACTGTCAGACACCTAACGGAGTGATCTTTAATTGCCGATTAACCACGGCAGCCTCAGGCAGAATGCAAAGACAGTGCACCCGGAAATGCTTGCTCATGCAATTTCTATCCGCCAAGGCTCATTCCACCTTACTTTTCCTGAAATGGTGATTCCCGCTATTTCCCGCCCCGTCAAGCCTTTGCGGGCGAGACAGACACGGAAATTCTTAAAAAGAGCCGCATTTTGCGGGTTATCACCAAACTATCCCCTATTTAGGACGCTTGCCGCAAAAGGCAACCCCAAACACCTTTCAATTCTGCCGACCATCCTCAGCCATGGCCAACAGCCGGCCCCTTCACCCGGCCGGACATGACCCCGAAACCATCGATGATCGCTTCCTGGTTTTCCATGCGGCCGATTTCCAGCTGGACCTCGGCCAGAGCGCGCACCAGCAGTGTGCCGCGCTCGTCATCCGTCGCTTCGGCTATTTCCCGCTCCAGCTCGCGTTTCTGCCAGAGCAGGGATTTTGTCCGTTTGTGGAGGGAAAGCGCCTGCACGTAGCCTTCACGCGCATCCTCCATCGCCGCCTGTTCAGTTGCGGTCCACAGGCGGGCATTGCGTACCTGCTGGTCCATGGCTTTCAAAAGCACCTCGAACTCGTGCTGCGACAGCCGCTCGATCAGCCCTGCTCGCGAAATCTCCGCGGCACTTTCCGCCGCATAGGTCAGCACCGTCGACCACAGGCGCTGCAGATCGCGGTTCTCGTAATCGATAGCGGCGATCTCGTCATATTCCTCGAGCAGCAGTTCGGGATGGTTGACGATGGTGATGGCGAGAACGCTTTCCCGGAGCGAAGGCTTGGTCTGATAGCCCCTGACAAGGCCCGATTGCGCCAGGCGATCGGAAATGCTGCTGGTTGGTGCTGCCATCGCCCCGCCACGCCCTGGCGCATTGCGCTGGAAGCCACGTCCCGTCGGCTGCGCGCCATTGCGGCGGAAATTGCCGTTCTGTGTCCCGCCCTGCTGAAAACGTGGCTGGAAAAAGCCATTCAGCCTGTCACGCATATCCTGCTGGTAAAACCGCCGCACGGCCTCGTCGCCGATCACGGCAACAATCTGCCGCAGCCGGCTTTCGAGCTGGGCGCGTTTTTCCGGCGTATCAAAGGTGACGCCTGACGTCTCGCGGCTCCAGATCATCGCCGCAAGCGGCTTGGCTTCGGACAATACCCGGTCAAACGGCGCGCGCCCCTCCAGCCGCACGAGATCGTCCGGATCCTTGCCATCGGGCAGCAGCGCAAAGCTGACCGACCGATCCGGCTTGATATGCGGCAAAGCGAGATCGGCGGCACGGTTGGCGGCGCGAATGCCGGCACCGTCACCATCAAAGCAGAGGATCGGCTGCGGCGACATCTTCCAGAGGAGATCGAGCTGGCTTTCCGTCAGCGCCGTGCCGAGCGGCGCGACGGCATTTTCGACACCCGCCTGATAAAGCGCGATGACGTCCATATAACCTTCGACGGCAATGACAGAACCACCTGCCGCCTGCGACGCACGCCGGGCGCGGGCGAAATTGTAGAGAACATTGCCCTTGTGAAAGAGCTCAGTCTCGTTGGAGTTCAGATATTTCGCCACGGCATCCGAAGCCATCGCGCGACCGCCAAAGGCGATCACCTTTTCCCGCGAGGACAGGATCGGGAACATGATGCGGTCACGGAACCGGTCATAGGAGACCGGTACGTTCTCATGCACCACCAGCCCGCAGGCCTCCATCTGTTCCTTCGACACGCCCTTGCTTGCCAGATGCTCTTTCAGCGCATTACGGCTATCCGGCGCATAACCGAGCCGAAAGGTCTCGATGGTGCGCCCGGTCAACCCGCGATCGCGCAGGTAAGCCCGCGCCCGCGCGCCAAGCGCCGTCTGCAACTGGTCCTGAAAGAACAGGGTCGCCATTTCCATGACGTCCTGAAGCGAGGTCCGCTCGCGCTCGCGCTTTTCCGCCTGCGGATCGGGCTGCGGCATGGAAATGCCGGCCATATCGGCGATCTGCTGCACGGCCTCCGGAAAACTCAGCCCCTCAAGCTCCGTCAAAAAACGGAAATGGTCGCCCGAAACACCACAGCCAAAGCAATGGTAGCGGCCCTTACGGTCCTCGCAGTGAAAGCTCGGGCTTTTCTCGCCATGGAACGGGCAGCAGGCCCAATAATCCCCACGCGACGTGTTGGTCTTCTTCTTGTCCCAGGACACACGTCGACCGATCACATCGGAGATGTGCACGCGGTCGCGTATCTCATCGAGGAAAGAATTGGAAAAGCGCATGGGTTACCTGTTCGAGGCCAGTCTTTCATATAAGCGCATAAGAGCCGCAATACAAAATGGAGAGATAAACAATACCCACTATTCACAGGCGGAATTGACATCGGTGTATATACAGAAGAATATACGAGTGTATATACATACTCGGTGCATGAGTGCCTATGAACTGACATCAGTTGTAGGCAGCGCATGGAAATCGTGATGAAGGATTTCATCTCCTTTGAATGGGATGAAAACAAGCGGTTGATCAATATCGAGAAACACGGGATCGACTTTCTGAGAGCGGCAAAGATTTTATCCATGCCCCATCTAGAGAAGACATCTGAGCAGAACGGAGAGAGCCGGGTTCTGGCGATATGTCCGGAAACGGACAGATTGATTGCAATCGTGTATACGATGCGCGGAGACGTATGCCGGATCATATCGGCAAGAGCGGCGAGACAAAATGAGCGAAGAACGTACCGTCAGCTATTCCCTGGATAAAATCCAAAAAAAGATCGCCAAGGGCGACGACCGAACGGACTGGAAACGCGTCGACGCCCTGA
This sequence comes from Agrobacterium sp. LAD9, assembly GCF_003031125.1. Classification (NCBI taxonomy): domain Bacteria; kingdom Pseudomonadati; phylum Pseudomonadota; class Alphaproteobacteria; order Hyphomicrobiales; family Rhizobiaceae; genus Agrobacterium; species Agrobacterium sp. LAD9. Next base: position 229,739 of record NZ_PHGS01000009.1, read on the forward strand.
CCGACGAGGATATCGACCGCGCCACGCGCGGCGATCCCGATTGGGCCGGCTTTGAGGATATCGACTGGTCGAAGGCCGAAGTGGTTTTCCCTACTCCCAAACAGTCAATTTCCATTCGCGTCGATCAGGATGTCGTGGATTTCTTCAAGGCCACCGGGAAAGGTTATCAGACCCGCATGAATGCCGTCCTGCGCCACTATGTGCATGAGCAGAAAAAGCGGCAGGGCTAAGCGTGGCAACGCCCTTTGCGCCTGCTTCGGGCAAATTTGTGGCGCCGCAACATCACCAAAAATTATGTTTTTGTAATTTGAGTGCCACGCAGCCGCGATGTAAAAACATACTTACAGACAGAGCGATGAATTTTCGCAGAAATCTGCCGACGCCCGCAGGCACGTCCCCCGAAAAAACGCCTGCGCTTGAGAGCATTCTGATCCGCCGGAATGCGTTTTCGTCGACAGAAAAAAGGCAGGGCAGCCCACATCTGCCCTGCCTTTACTTTTTCGGAGCACCGAAAATTACTTCAGCAAATCCTTGACGACACCGGAGGCTTTCGCGAAGTCGATCTGGCCCGGATAACGCTCTTTCAGCGCATTCATGCACTTGCCCATGTCGCGCAGGCCGGAAGCGCCGGTCTCCGTGATAACGGCCTGGCAGAGTTCGCGCACCTTCTCGGCCGGGATTTCTTCCGGCATGAATTCCTTGATGATGACGATTTCCTCGCGCTCCTGAGCGGCAAGCTCGGGACGGCCGGCACCTTCATAGATGGTGGCGGATTCTTCCCGCTGCTTTACCATCTTGGTCAGGATCTGCATGATATCTTCATCGCTGACGGGGTCCTTGCCCACGCCGCGATTGGCGATATCGCGATCCTTGATGGCCGTCTGGATGAGACGCACGGTCGATGTACGTCGGGCGTCACGAGCCTTCAGCGCATCTTTCAAAGTATTAGCGAACACGTCGCGCAGCATTTTTCTTCTCCTTGGGAAAGCCCGTTCCGCAGCTTCCTGATCGGCAAACTTTCCGCCTTATTTTTCGCAACGACATAAACGAGCAAACACGCTCAAGCAAATCAATTGCATAAGCCATTGAATCTACGACAGCTTAAATCCGCGTAAATCTTGGACCTGCGGTTGACCGCTTGGGCTGCTTTCGTTATTTTCCGGCACCTGCACGAGATTTTAACGAAGGGTCGGAACGCGAGCTTTATCGCGCGCCCCTTTATGTCACGAAGCCTGCGACAAAAATGGCCCCTTACCCCCTGCCTTTCAAGAGGCGGGGTGCGAAGCGGCAGAAACGGAACGAGATGACCGAGACAGCGCCCTGGACTACCCGCAAACCGACCGCAATGCTTGTTCTTGCCGATGGCACAGTGATCGAGGGAACAGGCATCGGCGCAACCGGCAAGGTTCAGGCCGAAGTCTGCTTCAACACGGCGCTCACGGGTTACGAGGAAATCCTCACCGACCCTTCCTATCTCGGCCAGATCGTCACCTTCACCTTCCCGCATATCGGCAATGTCGGCACCAATGAGGAAGACATTGAAGACCTGACGCCTGCCGCCCGCCGCGGCGCTGTCGGCGTCATCTTCAAGGCCGACATCACCGATCCCTCGAACTTCCGCGCCGCCAAGCATCTGGATGCCTGGCTGAAGGCCCGCGGCGTCATCGGCCTTTGCGGCATCGACACGCGCGCGCTGACGGCATGGATTCGCGAAAACGGCGCGCCGAACGCGGTCATCGCCCATGACCCGAACGGTGTCTTCGACATCGAAGCGCTGAAGGCGGAAGCCAAGGCGTGGAGCGGCCTCGTTGGTCTCGATCTCGCCATCGAAGCGACCTCCGGCCAGTCCTCCACCTGGACTGAAACCCCCTGGGTCTGGAACAAGGGTTACGGCACGCTCGGTGAAGCCGATGCCAAGTATCACGTCGTCTGCGTCGATTTCGGCGTCAAGCGCAACATCCTGCGCCTCTTTGCCGGTCTGGATTGCAAGGTCACCGTCGTTCCTGCCCAGACTTCGGCCGAAGACATCCTGGCGCTGAAGCCGGATGGCGTGTTCCTGTCCAACGGCCCGGGAGACCCGGCCGCGACGGGCGAATATGCCGTGCCTGTTATCCAGAACCTCATCAAAAGCGATCTGCCGATCTTCGGCATCTGCCTTGGTCACCAGATGCTCGGCCTCGCCGTCGGCGCCAAGACCGAAAAGATGCATCAGGGCCACCACGGCGCGAACCATCCTGTCAAGGACTTCACGACAGGCAAGGTGGAAATCGTCTCCATGAACCACGGCTTTGCGGTCGATACCAAGTCGCTGCCCGAAGGCGTCGAAGAGACCCATATCTCGCTGTTTGACGGCACCAATTGCGGCCTGCGCATCGTCGGCAAGCCGGTCTTTTCCGTCCAGCACCATCCGGAAGCATCGCCCGGCCCGCAGGACAGCCATTACCTCTTCCGCCGCTTCGTCAACCTGCTGCGCGAGAACAAGGGTGAGGCAGCGCTCGCCGAGCGCTGATACCTCCGGAGATCAGGAAAGATTATGCGGCCCGCTTTCAGCGGGCCGTTTGCATTTCACGCTTCACCAGAAGCACGAAGCGAATGGTGAGCAAAACGGCCGCCGTTGAAAGGCCGATCACGAAACCGAACCAGACGCCGCGTCCGCCAAAGCCGAGCGGAAAAGCCATGATCCAGGCAAGCGCCAACCCGATCGGCCAATAGGAAATCAGCGCCAGCATCGCTGGAATGCGCGCATCCTTCAATCCGCGCAGCAGACCTGCCGTCACAGCCTGAATGCCGTCGACCAGCTGGAAGATACCGGCGATCACCACGAGGCTGCTGGCATAGGCAAGCACTTCCGCCGCCTCGGGCAATTTCGCATCCAGGAACCACTTCGCCAGAAATTCCGGCACGGCCGCAAACAGGATGCCACCGCAAATCGCAATACCGCAGGCGATCGCATAAATCATGATGGCGGCGCGGATGAGATTCTTGAAATCGCCCTGACCGCGGGCGATGCCCACCCGCACGGTCGCCGCCTGCGACAGGCCGAGCGGGATCATGAAGGCGATGGAAGCAAGCTGCAAGGCAATGCCATGCGCCGCAAGCTGCACGGTGCCGATTTGCCCCATCAGGATCGAGGCGGCGGCAAACAGCGTCACTTCGGCGAGAATGGTGATGCTGATCGGCAGACCAAGCCGCAGCACTTCAAAAAGCGCGTGCCAGTCCGGCCGCCAGAAGCGCACGAACAGCTCGTATTTCGTCGTTTCCTCGCGCGTCTGCACATAGGCGACGATGAAAATGAAGCTGAAGGCATTGACGATGACGGCAACGACGGCCGCGCCGTTCATGCCCATCGCCGGCAATCCGAAATGGCCGAATACCAGCATATAGGCCAGCACGCCGTTCATCACGAGCATGATGATGGTGACATAAAGAATGATGCCCGCACGCCCGATGGCGCTGACGAGACTGCGCAGCACGTAAAACAACAGCGCCGGCAGGAGGCCGAACTTGGCGATGGCGAGATAATGCCCGGTCAGCGCCGCAACATTGGGGTTCTGCCCGAGCGAAACGAGAATGCGCTCGGCATTAAAGAAGATCGGCAGGGCAAGCAGCCAGTAGGCGATCGCCACCCACATGCCCATGCGAAGTGAGCGACGGGCCGCCGTCGCATCACCCTGCCCGTAGGCCTGCGCCACCATCGGCACCACGGCGACGGAAAAACCAGAGCCGAAAATGAAGACGACAAAGAAGAACTGCCCGGCCAACACCATGGCCGCCAGTTTTTCGGCGCCAAGCTGGCCGACGATGATCATGTCAGTGGTGTGAATGCCAAGCTGCGCGAGCTGAGCGCCGATGAGCGGAATTCCCAGCACAAGCGTAGCCTTGAAATGCGAAAACCACGACCCCGATCCGGACGGAACGGTTCCTGCAACAACCGACGAAGACATTGTAATTCACCTGAACCTTGGCCGTTGCCCGCGAATTGCGCAACGGCAGCATGGTGATGAATAAAATATTCCCTTCCTGCACGCAACCTTTGCAGATCGATGATCAAAATTTACGCAAAACGGCAATCTGTCGCGCCGCGACCGAGCCTGACTGACATAAGACAAATTTAGCTGAATTTTACCATTTCGCTTTACTTATTAGAATATCGCGTAGTTCTTCTAAACCACAAGCTGCATGACGCAGAATATTCCCGCCTTTGAGGCATGTCTTTCCCACCATTTTCCGAGATGAGCCGAACGGGTTCACCCGGTTTCAAGGACGTGTAGCTTGCCCAAAAAAACCAATCTCATGACGCGCATTCTCGTTGCTGCGTCGTCACTGCCGCCTTTGCCGGTTTCTCTTTCTACATCGACAGTCTTCAGCACCGGGTCACGACGGAAGCGGTGGCGGAGAATATCGATTCTTCCGGCAAGCAGGCCGCGCAAAGCATCGCCAACTGGCTGAATGGCCGCATCATGCTGACCGAAACGGTGGCAAAGACGCTCGCCAAGCTACCTGATGACGAGGCCAAGCTGCGGTTTCTGGAAAACGACGTTCTCACCGCCCAGTTCATGTCGACCTATTTCGGCAATGCCGACACCGGCAGCTTCACCACCTTCCCGAAAACACCACTGCCTGAGGGTTATGATCCTCGCAAACGCCCGTGGTATCTGGATGCGGTGAAAGCCGGCAAGACCGTCCTGACCGAACCCTATAATGATGCATCGACCGGCGGCCTCATCATCACCGCCGCCATTCCCGTTTCCATCGATGGCAAGCTTGCCGGCGTGACGGGCAGTGACTTCTCGCTGGATTCGCTGGTGAAGATGATCAAGTCGGTGGATGCCGGCACGGATGGATACGCTTTCCTCGTCAGCAAGGATGGCAAGATCCTCATCCATCCCGATCCGAAATTCGTCGACAAGCCGCTGGCCGACCTCTTCAAGGTCGACACACCGGCTATTTCCTCCGCCATTTCCCAGACCGAGATCGACGGCAAGGGCAAGATCACCAGCTTCATTCCGGTCGCCGGCCTGCCCTCGGTTGACTGGTATCTCGGTTTCGTCGTCGATTCCGATGTTGCCTACAGCGCAATCGGCCAGTTCCGGTTGGCGGCAACCATCGCCACGATCCTCGCAGCCACGATCATGATCGGACTTCTCGCAACCGTCCTTTCACGCTTCATCGTCCGCCCCGTCACGCAGATGACCTCGGCCATGGAAGGTCTTGCAGCCGGCAATCTCGATGTCGCCATTCCCGGTCAGGAGCGCACCGACCAGATCGGCTCGATGGCGGCAGCGGTTGCCGTGTTCCGGTCGAACGCCATGGAACGTCTGCGCCTCGAAGGCGATGCCGAGCAGAACCGCACGCTTTCCGAACAGGAACGCAGCGACCGCGAGAGACTGGCGGCAAAAGACGCGGCGGACATCCAGTTCGCGGTCGATTCGCTTGCCAAGGGACTGGCTCATCTTTCGAACGGCGATCTCAACTATCGCATCGACACGCCCTTCGTGACCCGCATCGACCGCCTGCGCGACGATTTCAACAATTCTGTCGCCAAGCTGAACGCGGCGCTCAGCACCGTCGGCCAGAATGCCCGCGCCATCGACGCCGGCGCCGGAGAAATCCGTCAGTCGGCGGATGATCTCGCACGGCGCACCGAACAGCAGGCAGCCTCCGTGGAAGAAACGGCGGCGGCGCTTGAGGAAATCACCACGACGGTGAAGGATTCCGCCCGCCGTGCGGAAGAAGTCGGCCGTCTGGTCGATCGCGCCCGCAACAATGCCGAACAATCAGGCGTCATCGTGGAAGATGCCGTGCGCGCCATGGAAGGCATTGAAAAATCATCATCGGAGATCAGCAACATCATCGGCGTGATCGACGAGATCGCCTTCCAGACCAACCTGCTTGCGCTGAATGCCGGTGTGGAAGCCGCCCGCGCCGGTGAGGCGGGCAAGGGTTTTGCCGTCGTCGCACAGGAAGTGCGCGAGCTTGCCCAGCGCTCCGCCAATGCCGCGAAGGAAATCAAGACGCTGATCAACGCCTCGACATCGCAGGTGCAGTCCGGCGTCGATCTCGTCGGCAATGCCGGCAAGGCGCTGGAAACCATCGTCCGCGAAGTGCAGGAGATCAACCGTCATATCGACGCTATCGTGACCTCGTCGCGCGAACAGTCGACCGGACTTCAGGAAATCAACACCGCTATCAACACCATCGATCAGGGCACGCAGCAGAATGCCGCCATGGTCGAGGAACAGACGGCGGCAAGCCACGGCCTCGCCTCGGAAGCGGCGGCGCTCAACGATCTGCTCGCACAGTTCCAGCTCGCCACGGCCACGCGGCGGCAGGCGCAATATGGGCGTGCTGCTTAAGGAACCGCCTGATCGTTTGGCGAAGGCAAAGCATACAAACGCCGTCACCCCGGACTTGATCCGGGGTCCAGCGCGATCAAGTCCTTGATCGCGCTGGACTCATTCCCCACGGCGCAGACGCGCCGTGGCTGGATGCCGGATTATCCTCGGGCTTGTTCCGGGGACCGGCATGACGGAGGAGAGGTTTCAACCTCTTTCATGGCCGGAGCGATCCGGCCATTTTTATTTGCCGCGCGAACGATACCCGGTTCTCTCTACCGGCCCGATCCGCTAGAGCTTGATCGATCATGATTTGCGGAGGGATCTATGCTGGATTTGATTTGGCGCGGCATTGCCATGGGCATTGGCGGTACCGTGTTTATGGACATATGGGCAATCATACTGCACCGGTTTTTTGGCCAGTCCGCCCCCAACTGGGCGCCGGTCGGCCGCTGGTTCTGGCATGTGCCGAAGGGCAGGATATTTCACGACAGCATCGCCACGGCGGCACCTTACGAGCATGAGCTCGTGCTCGGCTGGATTTCGCATTACGCCGTCGGCATTCTCTACGGCGTCATTCTTGCGCTGGTGGTCCCGGCCGCGTGGTTTGCAAACCCGTCCTTCATTGAGCCGTGGATCATCGGCATCATAACGGTGGGCGCGGGCTGGTTCCTGCTGCAGCCGGGTCTCGGCATTGGCTGGGCCGCATCAAAAACGCCGAACCCCACGAAGGTTCGCGTCCTCAACCTCGTGGCCCATACCATCTTCGCCCTAGGCATGTATGCCGTAGCGCTTTTGATGCGTTGAATGAAAAGGGGGCTGAAAAGCCCCCTCTCCTTAGATATTCGCCGAGAACGTATCGCAATCCTCGACACGGCCGCTCTGGAAACCGCGCTTGAACCATTCCGCGCGCTGTGCCGAGGTGCCGTGGTTGAAGCTGTCAGGCACAACATAGCCTTGAGTCTGCTTCTGCAGCGTATCGTCGCCAATCTGGTGGGCGGCATTCAGCGCTTCCTCGAGGTCGCCGGTTTCGAGAATGCCCTTCTGTTCGGTAAACTTGCCCCAGATGCCAGCATAACAATCCGCCTGAAGCTCGACTCGCACGGACATCTTGTTGGCATCCACCTGGCTCATGGACTGGCGCCGGCGGTTGAATTCCGGCAGAACGCCGGTCAGGTTCTGGATGTGGTGGCCCACCTCATGCGCAATCACGTAAGCCTGTGCGAAATCGCCGGCCGCACCGAAACGCTTGTCCAGTTCATTGAAGAAACTGGTGTCGAGATAGACCTTGCGGTCACCCGGGCAATAGAACGGGCCGCTGGCGGCAGAGGCATAACCACAGGCGGATGACACCTGCCCGGAGAACAGAACCAGCGTCGGTTTCTGATAGGTCTCCCCGGCGGACTGGAAGATGCCGCTCCAGGTATCTTCCGTCTCAGCCAGCACGGTGCGCACGAAAGCCGTCGTCTCGTCCGACGATTCGCCCTGCGGGCGTGTGCCGGATTGCTGGGTGCCGGATTGTTGCGTCGTGCCACCGCCGTCCATCGAGATGTCGCCACCCGTAAGCAGCGTCAGCGGGTTGATGCCAAGCACCCAGCTGATCAGCAGGATGACTACAATGCCGCCGATACCGATGCCGCCACCGCGACGCCCGATCGGCACGCGCATTCCGCCACGGGAAAAAGGATCGTTACCGCCTGGCCCCGATCCCGCCGACATGCCACGCCGATCCTCGATATTGTCCGACTGGCGGCGCCCTCTCCATTCCATGCTATTCTCCCGGCGGATACCGCCTTAACAAGCTGCCATATAACGGCACTATAATACATCTTGTTCCGGAAGAAAGCAGAGGTGGCGAACGGAGTCTCTCAAGCGGCTCTGCGTCTTTGTTTCAATACGGTCAGAAACAGGAAGGCAAACACGAGAGCGCCGGCGGAAAGGGCCGCAAAACCGGCTTTGCCATCACCAAAAGCAACCTCATGCATGAGGCGACCGGGAACGAAGGTGAAACCTCCGGCAACAACGATGCCGCCGAGATAAACGCTCTGCATGATGCGCATATGACGTCTGATATCGCCGCGCCGCGCGAAATAGACCGATTGCAGACAGCCATAGAGGGTGAAGGCGGAGAGCAGATGGATCGGGCTGAAACCGTAAAACACCCTTAATTCATGGATGAAGAACGTCGAAACGGAAGTCGTGACCATCAGCATCACCCAGATCTTGCCGAGCAGCCGGTGGATGGCGGTTCCCTTGGGGCGCAGGAAGATGAAGGCGCCGAGAATGGCTGCGGGCACGACGGTGGCGACATGGAATTGCACGGCAAGCGGTGCGTCTAACAAAGGCTGGAATGACATGGGTGCTGTTTCGGCTCGGTTGAAATCACCGGCAATTTCGGCAAAACATGCGCTCAAGAAAAACGGATTGACGCCAACCGCAGGAAAACTTCGTGGATCACCCGTATCTGCAATCCACGCTTCGTGAAATGCACGCCGTCCTGCAATCGCGCAGGCTGTGGCTGACATTTCTCGCCGTGCTGGCGATCTTCATCGTGACCGGGCCTTTCGGCACGAGCGAAACCATGAGTTTCGCCGACCGGTTGCTTTACTGGACAATCATTCAGGCCGTCGCCTGGACATTCGCCATATCCTTTTCCATCATCGCCAACAGCATCCTTGCCGGCAGCATCGAAAACATGCTGACGCGCATGATGATCGGTTCGCTGACGGCCACCCTGCCGATCGGGCTCATGCTTACCGTCACGAACCGGGTATTTTCAGGTAAGGAAATGGGTTTCGGCCCCTTTTTAGAAAGCAGCCTGTCGGCCCTGCCTCTCTGTGCCATCTTCTGCCTGCTGAGTTATCTCACCACCGGCCAGTCGCTCGAAACAACGGCCAACGCCGTTACGGACACAGACGATGATACCAAGCGTGAGGTGAAAGGCGTCGCGCCGCTGCTGGAGCGGCTGCCACCGCAAAAGCGCGGAGAATTGCTGCGGCTTTCGGTGCAGGACCATTATACGCAGATCGTCACCACGCGCGGGCGTCAGCTCGTTCTGCTGCGTTTTGCCGATGCTCTGAAAGAGATTGGCGAGACGCAGGGCTTGCAGGTACACCGGTCGCACTGGATCGCCGATGCCGATGTCGTCGCGCTGCGTAAACAGGCGGGCCGTCTGCTTCTCATGACAAGGGACGGTTCGGAAATCCCCGTCAGCCGCTCTTATAATGCAGCGGTGCAGGCCCGTTTTGCGGCCCTTGCCCCAGCCCGTTAAGAGTTTCTGTCGATTCCGGAATTTATGGGGTTCCGTTCTCAAAAACATTTGCCTATAAGCCGCTTCTAGCCTGAAAACTTTGAATTGCGCGCCCCGGCCGGTGATCCTTCACCCTGGCTGGTGTTTTGCGCAACCAAAAAGCGGAACGAGAGAGCCCATGCCGAAGCGCCAAGATATCAAGTCCATCCTCATCATCGGCGCGGGACCGATTGTCATCGGCCAGGCATGTGAATTCGACTATTCCGGCACGCAGGCCTGCAAGGCGCTAAAGGAAGAGGGTTACCGGGTCATTCTGGTCAACTCCAACCCGGCCACCATCATGACAGATCCGGGCCTTGCCGACGCCACTTACGTTGAGCCGATCACGCCTGAAGTCGTCGCCAAGATCATCGCCAAGGAGCGCCCGGACGCGCTTCTGCCGACCATGGGCGGCCAGACCGCGCTCAACACCGCGCTTTCTCTCAAGCGCATGGGCGTTCTCGACCGCTACAATGTGGAAATGATCGGCGCGAAGCCCGAAGCCATCGACATGGCTGAAGACCGCGCCCTCTTCCGCGAAGCGATGGCACGCATCGGCCTCGAAACGCCGAAGTCCATGCTCGCCAATGCGACCGAAATCAAGGACGCCGACCGCAAGAAGCACGAAGCCGCCCGCACTGAACTGAAGGGCAAGCTTTCCGGCCCCGATCTCGACAAGGCGCTGGACGACCTCGAAAACCAGTGGAACCTCGGCGAAACCGACCGCAAGCAGCGTTATATGGCGCACGCCATGGCAATCGCCGCCCAGGCCATCGACCATGTCGGTCTGCCCGCCATCATCCGCCCGTCCTTCACGCTCGGCGGCACCGGCGGCGGCATTGCCTATAACCGCTCGGAATTCTTCGACATCGTCTCCGGCGGCCTCGACGCTTCGCCGACCACTGAAGTTCTGGTCGAAGAATCCGTCCTCGGCTGGAAGGAATATGAGATGGAAGTGGTCCGCGACACCGCGGACAATTGCATCATCATCTGCTCCATCGAAAACATCGATCCGATGGGCGTCCACACCGGCGACTCGATCACCGTTGCACCTGCGCTGACGCTGACCGACAAGGAATACCAGATCATGCGCAACGCCTCGATCGCGGTGCTGCGTGAGATCGGCGTGGAAACCGGCGGCTCGAACGTGCAGTTCGCCGTCAATCCAAAGGACGGCCGCCTCGTCGTCATCGAAATGAACCCGCGTGTATCGCGCTCGTCTGCGCTGGCCTCCAAGGCGACCGGCTTCCCCATCGCCAAGATTGCCGCCAAGCTCGCCATCGGCTATACGCTGGACGAACTGGAAAACGACATCACCGGCGGCGCAACGCCTGCCTCGTTCGAACCCTCGATCGACTACGTCGTCACCAAGATCCCGCGTTTCGCCTTCGAGAAATTCCCCGGCGCCTCGCCGATCCTCACCACCGCCATGAAGTCGGTCGGCGAAGTCATGGCCATCGGCCGCACCTTCGCAGAATCGCTGCAGAAGGCGCTGCGCGGCATGGAAACCGGCCTCACCGGTCTCGATGAAATCGAAATCCCCGGCTTTGAAGAAGGCGAAGGCTCCAAGAACGCCATCCGCGCCGCCATCGGCACCCCGACGCCTGATCGCCTGCGCATGGTCGCACAGGCGCTGCGCATGGGCATGACGGCGGAAGAAGTTCACGAAAACTCGAAGATCGACCCCTGGTTCATCGCCCAGTTCAAGGCCATCGTGGATATGGAAGCCCGTATCCGCGAGCAAGGCCTGCCACAGGACGCCGAAAACCTGCGCATGCTGAAGGCCATGGGCTTTTCCGACGCCCGCCTTGCAATTCTGACGGGCAAGCGCCCGAAGGAAGTGGCAGAGCTGCGTAACAGCCTCAACGTTCGCCCGGTCTTCAAGCGCATCGATACCTGCGCGGCCGAGTTCGCTTCGCCCACCGCCTACATGTATTCGACCTACGAAATTCCCTTCGTCGGCGCTGCCCGCTCGGAAGCGCAGGTTTCCGACCGCAAGAAGGTCGTCATCCTCGGCGGTGGTCCGAACCGTATCGGCCAGGGCATCGAGTTCGATTATTGCTGCTGCCATGCCGCCTTCGCGTTGAAGGATGCCGGCTTCGAAGCGATCATGATCAACTGCAACCCGGAAACGGTTTCCACCGACTACGACACCTCCGACCGTCTCTATTTCGAGCCGCTGACGGCCGAAGACGTAATCGAGATCATGCGCGCCGAGCAGGAAAAGGGTGAACTGGTCGGCGTCATCGTGCAGTTCGGTGGCCAGACCCCGCTGAAGCTGGCCGAAGCGCTGGAAAAGAACGGTATCCCGATCCTCGGCACCGCGCCTGACATGATCGACCTTGCCGAAGACCGCGACCGCTTTCAGAAGCTGCTGATGAAGCTCGACCTCGCCCAACCGAACAATGGCATTGCCTATTCGGTCGAGCAGGCACGCCTCGTCGCCTCCGAAATCGGCTTCCCGCTGGTTGTGCGTCCTTCCTACGTTCTGGGTGGCCGCGCCATGCAGATCATCCATTCGGAAGGCCAGCTCCAGACCTATCTGCTCGACACGGTTCCGGGTCTCGTACCTGAGGATATTAAGCAGCGTTACCCGAACGACAAGACCGGCCAGATCAACACCCTGCTCGGCAAGAACCCGCTTCTGTTCGATAGCTACCTGACCAACGCCGTCGAAGTCGACGTCGATGCGCTGTGCGACGGCGAAAACGTCTTCGTTTCCGGTATCATGGAACACATCGAAGAAGCCGGCATCCACTCGGGCGACTCGGCCTGCTCGCTGCCTTCGCGTTCGCTGAGCAAGGAAACTCTCGACGAACTGGAACGCCAGACGACGGCTCTTGCCAAGGCGCTCAATGTCGGCGGCCTGATGAACGTTCAATACGCCATCAAGGATGGCACGATCTACGTTCTCGAAGTCAACCCGCGCGCCTCGCGTACCGTGCCTTTCGTCGCCAAGACCATCGGCGCGCCGATCGCCAAGATCGCCGCCCGCGTCATGGCCGGTGAAAAGCTCGATGCGGCGATTGCCGCCTATGGCCAAAAGCCTGATCCGCGCAACCTGAAGCACATTGCCGTCAAGGAAGCCGTGTTCCCCTTCGCGCGCTTCCCCGGCGTCGACATTCTGCTCGGACCGGAAATGCGTTCGACCGGCGAAGTCATCGGCCTCGACACGGATTTCGCGCTGGCCTTCGCCAAGAGCCAGCTCGGCGCCGGCGTCGATCTGCCCCGCTCCGGCACGGTCTTCGTTTCCGTGCGTGACGACGACAAGGAAGGCGTTCTGCCGGCCATCCGCATTCTGGTGGAAAGCGGCTTCAAGGTTCTCGCAACCGGCGGCACCCAGCGTTTCCTTGCTGAACAGGGCATCAATGCCGAAAAAATCAACAAGGTGCAGGAAGGCCGTCCGCATATCGAAGACGCCATCCGCAACCGTCAGGTCCAGCTGGTCATCAACACCACCGACAGCAACAAGGCGATCTCTGACTCGAAGTCGCTGCGCCGCGCGACGCTGATGCAGAAGGTGCCTTACTACACGACGATGGCCGGTGCGGAAGCAGCAGCCCTTGCCATCAAGGCGCTGAAGGCCGGCAATCTGGAAGTGAAGCCGCTGCAGAGCTACTTCAACTAAGCTTTCTGCGGGAGAAGCCCGCAAGATTGAAACCAAAACGCCGCGGATCCCCATGTCCGCGGCGTTTTGCATCGCGTAATCCCGCTGCAATCCGTTTCGGGTAGCAAAAAGACATCATCCCACGCGAGGCACATGATGTCTTTTCCTACACCTGAAAAATCCGCTTCCGCCATCGGTCGCATCATTTCCCTGAACTTGAAGCTGCAGGGTTAACTCATGGCTGGACGTCCGCCAGGCCCGGAGCGCGTGGCTTTTCCGCTGCGGATCGAACCCGCGATATTGAATCAAATCCGCCACACCGCGAACGATGAACTGCGCAGCATCAATGCCCAGATCGAGATATTGCTGAAAGAAGCCTTACGGCATCGCGCCGCGATGGATACGAGCGCGCCAAGAGGCTGAACCGCAAGCTGTCAGCCGCAGAAACGAGGATGCCCCTAGGCGGCCATCGCCTCGCGAACGCAATTGCGCCCTTCGGTCTTCGCGCGGTAAAGCGCGCGATCCGCCATTTCGGCAAGCGTCTGGAGATCGCAGCGCATGTCGCCGGTGGCGGCAACGCCGATGCTGATCGTCACTCCGACACGCAAACCGCCGCAGTCGACCTCGCTGACCGCAATCGCATCGCGAATACGTTCGCCGATCATGCAGGCCTTGTGAACGCCGGCGCCTGGCAGATAGATGATGAATTCCTCACCACCGTAACGCGCCAGCACATCCCCACCACGGATGCTGCCGCCAATGCGCTTTGCCACTTCCTGCAGCACGCTATCGCCGACGGCGTGGCCGAAACGGTCGTTGATCGACTTGAAGTGATCGATATCGAGCAACATGGCCGCGTCGGCGGGATGAGGCGTCGCGGGCATGGTCTGGAAGAAGAAGCGCCGGTTCTTAACGCCGGTCAGGGGGTCCGTATTGGCAAGAACCAGCAATTTCCGTTCCGACCGCTCGGCAACCAGCATCATCACGAACAGGGCGATCGCGAAGTTCAGCATGATGATGAAGAAAAACGCATTGACCAGATTGAGGGTGGCATAGCCGGGAAAAAGCACGCTTTTCATCACCGCCAGCGAAATGAGACCGGAGACGCCAGTAATCGCACCCAGCGCCAGACGGGAAAGCAGCGGCTCCCTGCGCCATCCGGCAAAAAGCACCAACGCCCCGGCGATATAGGCCAGCGACGCGCAGCCATTGAAGAGCGCCGCGCGAAGCGCATTATTGTCCGCCACCTGATGCGCGACGACCATCGTCAGCACGGCGATAAAACACACAAAGGATAGGATTCGCCGGTCGACGGCGCGTCCATCGCTCAACGTCTTCAAACCGAGCCAGATCAGCGCATAACCCACAACACCAAAAACGACACTGCCCAGTTGCCATAAAGCCGGCGACAATATTCCCCATTCTCCGTAACCGGCAAGCGTGGAGCCAATCGCCATCGTCGCAAAACCCGCCGCGAGAGGAATGGGACCGCGCAAATCGCGATTGGTCATTTTCAGGTAGATAAAACTCAAAAGCCCAACGATGTAGGAACACTTTTGCATCAATATGACTGTCGTAAGGTCGAGCTCACCCAACATGATTTGTCCATATAAATTCGGAGGACTTAATTATAATACTAAGTATAAAATTTTAATAAAAATAACATATAAATAATCAATAAATTATACTACTGTAAGTTAATATTCGCCTATTGAAATAAATCTCCAATCGCAGATAGAAATCTATTCGAACGCTCTAATAAACTGCATATCCTTTGTGAATTTTGCCATTTCCGCCTCTTTCGCCTGCGTATCGACAAAGCGCAGTAGATAGGACGGGTGCACAGTGACAAAAAGCGTCCGGCCCTCCTCCATTGGCAAAGGACGCCCCCGTATCTCCGTGACCTTTTCCTTGCCGCCGGTCAGCGCATAAAGCGCCGTTGCGCCCATGGCAACGATCAGTTTTGGCCGAACAAGCGCGATTTCCTGATTGAGCCACCAGCGGCATTGCTCCACTTCGCCCGCATTCGGACGCTGATGAATGCGCCGTTTGCCGCGCGTTTCGTATTTGAAGTGCTTGACGGCATTGGTGACGTAAAGCTTTTTGCGTTCGATGCCGATTTGGACGAGAGTCCGGTCAAAGAGCTGGCCGGCCGGGCCGACTAAAGGTTTGCCGGCGAGATCCTCGTGATCGCCAGGCTGCTCGCCCACGATCATGATGTTCGCATCCTCTGGGCCAGAGCCGAAAACCGTCTGCGTGGCGTTGCAATGCAGGGGGCAGCGGGTGCAATGGCCAGCCTCCCGCGCCAGCGACGCGAGCGTACCATCCGGCGCCGGTTGCGGCGTCTCCCGTGCAGCGGCCGCAGCCTGCAGGCGGTGGTGAAACGGCTGCGGCTGGCTTGCCGCTTTGGCGGCCATCTCCAGCACCCGCGCCTCTGCTCCGAGAACCAGACCGGGAATGAGATCAGCTTCCGGCAGGTTCTTCCAGTATTTCTTTGGCATCTCCGCCGTCATGGCTTTGATCTTCAGGCGGGCCGGATTGAATATATTGGCATAATAGGTCCGCCAGAGTTCATCCGTCTCGTCCGTCAGATCAGGCTTTTCCGCCGCCTCCCGCGAGGTCTGCAGCGCGTTTCCGTCCCACCGTGCAGAGCCCTTCGGCGTGGCGATCAGCCAGTCCATGTCGGTAAACCGCCGCTGGAAAAACGCGGCCGTGCGCTCGACGATGAAATGGTCAGGCTCGAACCAGGCAATAAACCGCCGCCGCCCGCCCTGCCCCTGAGGCAAGGGCACTTCCTTGAATCGGACAAAAGCCGTCATCTTGTGACAATCGCGTCGGACGGATTTCTCAAGCAGCCGGACATCTGAAACATCTGGATCGGACTTGAACTGCAACAGCGCGCGATCCTGCTTCAGCCGCCACAACAGCCGGTAAAGCAGAGCAAAACGCCCGGGATCGCCATGACAGATGACGGCCTGCGCCAGCGCCACGAACGAGGCTGGAACGGAAACCTGCCCGGACCCAGAACCGGCCGCCGGCAAGGGCTCGCCGGCAAAATCCAGCAGCCCTGCCCCGTCATCCCGCAACCGCCAGTCAATCATCTCGGGTCGAATATCGGCGGCAAGCGCCGCGCGGGCGGCATCGCGCCACTCGCCGAAATCACCCCGCCCTTCCAGAACCGGGCCGTACATCACAGGAGCGATAATTGCTCGGGCTGCGGCGCAAACATCGCCCGCAAATCCGGCCGCTCGGTCAGCTTGCCCGGCGTCCAGCCCTCTGCGACGATGAAGGCCTTCACCTTTTTCAGGGAAACACCAAAGCGGGCAATATCCTCCAGCCGCAACCGCCGGAACCGTCGCGACGACAGGACGGATGCGACCGTCTTCGTGCCGAAACCGGGCACGCGCAGCAGCATTTCCCGATCCGCCACGTTGACGTCCACAGGGAAACGTTCGCGATGCTTCAGCGCCCAGGCAAGCTTCGGGTCGATATCGAGATCAAGCATGCCATCGCCCCCGATCGCGGTTATCTCACCGATGTCGAAGCCATAAAAGCGATACAGCCAGTCGGCCTGATAAAGCCGGTGTTCACGCATGAGCGGCGGCTTGATGAGCGGCAGGTTCTTCGACGAATCCGGAATGGGGCTGAAGGCCGAATAATAAACGCGCCGTAAACCGTAGCTGCCATAAAGCCGGGCGCTGGTGGAGAGAATGGTGCTATCGTCTGCGCCATCGGCCCCCACGATCATCTGCGTGCTCTGACCGGCCGGCGCAAAGCGCTTGGTCTTGCGTGTCCGGACGGTCGGCTCCCCCGCCTCCTCGATCTTCAAACGGATATCGGCCATGGAGCGGCGAATATTGGCGGGCTGCTTTTCCGGCGCGAAGCGGCCAATGCCGCTATCGGTGGGCAATTCGATATTGATCGAAAGACGATCCGCATAAAGTCCCGCCTCCTCGATGAGCCTGGGCGATGCTTCGGGAATAGATTTCAGGTGGATATAGCCGCGAAAACCATGGGTAACGCGCAGTTCACGCGCCACGCGCACCATCTCTTCCATCGTGTGATCGGAGGAGCGGATGATGCCGGAGGACAGGAACAGCCCCTCGATATAGTTGCGCCGATAAAACTCCAGCGTCAGCCAAACCACTTCTTCTGGCGTAAACCGCGCTCGCTCGACATTGCTGGAAGAGCGGTTGATGCAATAGGCGCAATCATAGATGCAGAAATTGGTCAGTAGAATTTTCAGGAGCGAAATGCAGCGCCCGTCCGGCGCATAGGCATGGCAGATGCCCGACCCTTCCGTGGAGCCCAGACCGCCTGACGCTGCGGAGTTGCGTTTTGTCGTGCCGCTCGATGCGCAGGAGGCATCATATTTCGCCGCGTCGGAGAGAATGGCCAGCCGTTGCCTGATCGACTTCTTCATAGCTATGTTCACTATATGTTCCATTGAGGAATGTCAATAATGGCAGTCAAGCCTTTGATTGAATGAGGAAATACTCACACCTCAAATTTGCTGGCATTTCGCTGTCGTCTTCTGATATAGTCGGCTCAGTTATGATTTTGGCATGGTTCCGGAGTTCCTCTCCGGAACCTGTTTCTTTTTGTGTCTGCAAGTAAAGCGACCGGAATGCGAAGGATAAAAAAATGGTAGAAAAAGTACCGATGACTCAGGGTGGATTCGTCAAGCTGCAGGAGGAGCTGCGCTTTCGCCAGCAGGAGGAGCGTCCCCGTATCATCGAGGCAATTGCGGAAGCGCGCGCCCATGGCGACCTTTCGGAAAACGCCGAGTACCATGCTGCCAAGGAAGCCCAGAGCCACAATGAAGGCCGCATCACCGAACTCGAAGACCTGACCGCACGCGCGGAAGTCATCGACCTGTCCAAGATGTCGGGCTCGAAGATCAAGTTCGGTGCCACCGTCAAGCTGATCGACGAAGATAGCGACGAGGAACGAACCTACCAGATCGTCGGCGACCAGGAAGCCGATGTGAAGGCTGGCCGCATCTCCATCTCCTCGCCGATTGCCCGCGCCCTGATCGGCAAGGAAGTCGGCGACAGCATCGAAGTCAACGCGCCCGGCGGCGCCAAGGGCTACGAGATTCTCGCGGTACAGTGGGGCTGATTGCCCCGACGTGCAATGCGCCCCATGCGGGCGCATTGCTTTTTGACGTATTGAATCTCCAAACCAGCCGCAGAGACGGAAGCCCATCTTGTCCCACGTCAGTCTGAAAGATGTGCAGGTGCTTGCGCCGAACTTCAAGCGCAGGCTCTCCGGCGTCACTTCCACCATCGTTCAGCTGATACCCGTGCAGAACCGGCTGGGACAGAAGGTGGCCGTCATCGGCCCCGGCCTGCCGCCGCATCTGCCGCATGTGCGTTTCCGCGATCTGTGGCGGCTCTGGCAAAACGGCCCGCAGGGTGGCCCGCGCATCTGGCATGCCCGCCGCAACCTCGAAATGCTGCCGGGTCTTCTGATGCGCGATGTGCTGCGCATGAAGGTGAAGCTGCTCTTTACCTCCGCGGCACAGAGGCGGCATTCCGCCTATACCCGTTTTCTGATTTCGAAGATGGATGCCGTGGTTGCGACCAACGCCCGCTCCGGCTCGTTCCTGGAAGTGCCCCATCGCGTCGTCATGCATGGCGTCGATACCGACCTTTTCCACCCGGCCACCGGTCCGGAAGATACGATCGCGGCAACCGGCCTGCCGGGCCAATATCTGATCGGCTGTTTCGGACGCGTGCGCCACCAGAAGGGCACCGATCTATTCGTGCGCGCCATGATCGAACTTCTGCCCAACCATCCGCAATGGACAGCCGTAGTGTCCGGCCGCGTCACGGCGGAACACAAGGCCTTCGGTGATGCGCTCAAGGCCGATGTCGCCGCAGCCGGCCTTGCCGACCGCATCGTATTTCAGGGCGAAGTTGACGACATCAAGCCCTGGTACCGGCGGCTGACGCTCTATGTCGCCCCATCCCGCAATGAAGGTTTCGGCCTGACACCGCTCGAAGCCATGGCCTCCGAGACGGCCGTTGTCGCCAGTAATGCCGGCGCTTACGAGGAAATGATCGTCACGGGCGAGACCGGGGCGGTTGTCGATGCGGGTGACTATGCCTCGCTGAGAGACGCGATAAAGACCTATCTCGCCGATCCTGCTCTGGCCAAAGCCCACGCAAGTGCCGGACTTGCGCATGTGCGCAGCACTTTTCCGCTGGAAAAAGAAGCGACAAGTCTCGGCGAAGTCTATGAGGCGTTGCGGCGGGGGTAATGCCCCCCGAAGCCGACAAAAAGCCGGCCAATCAGATTTCCACCAGACCGACGCGCTTGACCTGACGGATGGTGAGCATGGTGCGCACCGTATCGACATTTTCGTCCGCCGTCAGAACCTCGATGACGAAATCCTGAAATTCCGTCAGGTTCTTGGCGACGCAATGCAGCAGGAAGTCGCTTTCGCCCGACACCATCCAGGCCTGCCGCACCAGCGACCAGCCGGCGGTTGCCGCCGCAAAAGCCTTCAGATTGCTGTCCGACTGGCGCTTGAGACCGATCATGCAGAAGGCGACGAGGTCGAAACCGAGCTTCGGCGCGTTCAACATGGCGTGATAACCCTCGATCACGCCCGCCTCCTCCAGCTTGCGGACCCGCCTGAGGCAGGGCGGCGCGGAAATACCGACCCTTTCGGCCAGTTCCACATTGGTCATGCGCCCGTCGCGCTGCAATTCGCGCAGGATTTTCAGATCGATGGCATCGAGTTCGACGCTGGTCACGGAGGAGTACCTCGTTAAGCTGTAGAACTTCCTTGTACTATTCGGCGCGGGATTCGCAACATTATGCCGCCGCCCGGTCACAAAATTGCGCGCGCATCCACAACTGCCTTGTTGGTAACGCAAGGCTGCCCTTGAATAAAGACACTAGACAACCTTAAATACCGGGCAATGAAGGGGTTGTGGCCTGTCCGCCGTGTTGCGGCTGGAAGGTCTTGCTGCTGAAAGGCCCCGCTACCGTAAAAAGGAATGTTTCCATGTCTGCCCGCCATACCAAGGTATTGATCATTGGCTCTGGTCCCGCCGGTTATACCGCGGCGATCTACGCGGCCCGCGCAATGCTGAAACCCGTGCTGATTGCCGGCATGGAACAGGGTGGCCAGCTGATGATCACCACCGATGTCGAGAACTATCCGGGCTTTGCCGATCCGATCCAGGGCCCTTGGCTGATGGATCAGATGCTGAAGCAGGCGACCCATGTGGGTGCGGAAATCGTCAGCGATCTCGTCACCGAAGTTGAAACCAATGTACGGCCTTTCGTGGTCAAGACCGATTCCGGTCAGGTCTGGACCGCCGACACGCTGATCATCGCAACTGGCGCCAAGGCCAAGTGGCTGGGTATCGAGAGCGAACAGCATTTCCAGGGCTTCGGCGTTTCGGCCTGCGCCACCTGCGACGGCTTCTTCTATCGCAACAAGGATGTGATCGTGGTCGGCGGCGGTAACTCCGCCGTGGAGGAAGCGCTCTATCTCGCCCATATCGCTAAATCTGTGACCGTCGTGCACCGCCGCGACAGCTTCCGCTCGGAAAAAATCCTTCAGGAACGGCTGTTCGCGAAGGAAAACGTCAAGATCCTGTGGAACACGGAAATCGCCGAAATCACCGGCGCTCCCGCCAAGCCGCCCATGCCGCCTTCCGTCTCGGGCGTGAGGTTGCGTGACACCAAGACCGGCGCGATCAGTGACACGCCGATCGACGGCGTCTTCGTCGCCATCGGCCACGCGCCGGCGGTTGAACTGTTCAAGGGCAAGGTGAAGCTCAAGGACAACGGCTATATGTGGACCGCACCCGATTCCACCGCAACCGATGTTGAGGGCATTTTCGCTGCCGGCGACGTCACCGACGACATCTACCGTCAGGCAATCACCGCCGCCGGTATGGGCTGCATGGCCGCCCTCGAAGCAGAACGGTACCTCACCGCGCAACAACCGCTCGCGGTAGCAGCGGAATAACCGAAAGGCAGGATAGGCATGGCAATGCCATTGGACTGGGATAAACTGCGCATTTTTCATGCCGCAGCCGAAGCGGGGTCTTTCACCCATGCTGCCGACAAGCTGCATTTGTCCCAGTCGGCCATCAGCCGTCAGGTCAGCGCACTGGAGCAGGATGTCGGCGTCAAGCTGTTCCATCGCCACGCCCGCGGCCTGATCCTCACCGAACAGGGCGAGTTGCTGTATCGCACAGCCCATGACGTGCTGCTGAAGCTCGAAACCGTCAAGATGCAGCTCACCGAAACGACGGAGAAGCCGAGCGGCAAGCTGCGCGTGACGACGACCGTTGGTCTCGGCCAAGGCTGGCTGACGGACAAGGTGCAGGAGTTCCTGCAGCTCTATCCGGAAATGTCGATCCAGCTCATCCTCGACAATGAGGAGCTGGACGTGAACATGCGGCACGCCGATTGCGCCATCCGCCTGCGTCAGCCGCAGCAGTCGGACCTGATCCAGCGCAAGCTGTTCACGGTGCATATGCACGTCTATGCCGCGCCGTCCTACATCAACCGTCACGGAGAGCCGCAGTCGGTCGAAGATCTCGACAATCACCGCATCATCTCCTTCGGTGAACCGGCGCCCAACTATCTCCTTGATGTCAACTGGCTGGAAAATGCCGGACGCTCTTCCGACAATACGCGCACGCCGCATCTGCAGATCAACAGCCAGACATCGATCAAGCGCGCCTGCCTGCTGGGAATCGGCATCGCCTGTTTGCCCGACTATATCGTCGGACGCGACCCCGGCCTTATCCAGCTGTCGCTTGCCGCAGATATTCCGTCATTCGATACCTACTTCTGCTATCCCGACGAGATGAAAAACGCTGCAAAGCTGAAAGCCTTCCGCGACTTCATCGTCGCCAAGGCGCGGAACTGGAACTTCTGACGTTAAAATAGCCGGCACTTGGCTATCGCGCTTTAATTCCAATAGCTTACGCAAAGCGTTGCGTGAGCGGAATGTTGCCGTTCTCCGGCAGCATTGCACATAAAATATACCGGAAATATCGAGGGCTGCGTGGTGCGCATGCCTGACCTGCACAAAAAAGAGTTGTTTCGTGCACAAAAAAGCACCATATCGCTCTCAGCTGATGCACACGGTGGCTTTTCCTCCCAGTTCCACCGCATCAGCTGTTCCCCTCTGGAGGTTTTTGACCTTCACACTTAAAGGGCCCTGGATCTATCCGGCGGCCCTCTTTTTTTACCCGCAAGAATTTTCTCCAAATTGGCGAAATATCGCATGATGCAACCTTGTTTTGCATTATTGCCGCTCCCATATTTTAGTTGGCTGTCACGCTCGCCCAAGGCACGCGACAGCTGTTCCCCTCTGGAGGTTTTGACCTTCAAACTTGTCAGGCCGCGGAGACATCCAGCGGCCTTCTTTTTTGGAACCGCCTGCCCACTCCCCACGGTCCTCACAGAGACGTGACTTGTATATCGAAAATGATCGATATAAATATCGTTCATGTCAGATATTAAAGAAACCCAGATGAACCCGGAGGAAATCCTCAAGGCCCTTTCGCACCCTGCAAGGCTGAAATTTCTGGAATGGCTGAAGCGCCCGGAAAGTCACTTCTGTCAGGAGCACCCGCTCAGCATGGGGGTGTGCGCTAACCAGTTTCAGATCAGTGGCCTGTCGCAATCCACCGTCTCGTCGCATCTGGCGGTGTTGCAAGCGGCCGGTCTCATCAGGTCGAAAAAGGTCGGGCAATGGGTGTTTTTCGAACGCAACGAGGAAACCATCGACGCTTTCCGCAATTATCTGCAAGCCAATCTCTGAGCCTCCCAAGCTTTGAGCCCCGGGGTGCCGGACAGGAACCGCAACGCGGGTTTCGATCCGGCACCCGACCCGGATAGCGCGCCTGCCGCGCAATTTCGCCAACCGACCAGAAAGTGAAGTCGCATGACCAGTCTTTTCGAACCGGCACAGGCCGGCGATATCGCACTCGCCAACCGTATCGTCATGGCCCCCCTCACCCGCAACCGCTCGCCGGGCGCAATTCCCAACAATCTCAACGCCACCTATTACGAGCAGCGCGCCACAGCCGGGCTGATCGTCACCGAAGGCACGCCGATTTCCCAGCAGGGTCAGGGTTATGCGGACGTTCCGGGTCTCTACAAGCGGGAAGCGATCGAAGGCTGGAAACAGGTCACCGATGGCGTGCATTCAGCCGGCGGCAAGATCGTCGCGCAGATCTGGCATGTGGGCCGCATTTCCCACACCTCGCTGCAGCCGCATGGCGGTCAGCCGGTTGCTCCTTCCGCCATTCCCGCCAAGTCGAAGACCTATATCATCAATGATGACGGCACCGGCGCCTTTGCCGAAACCTCAGAGCCCCGCGCGCTCACCATCGACGATATCGGCCTCATCCTCGAGGATTACCGCAGCGGCGCACGCGCGGCTCTGGAGGCCGGTTTCGACGGCGTCGAAATCCATGCCGCCAATGGCTACCTGATCGAGCAGTTCCTGAAATCCAGCACCAACCAGCGCACGGATGAGTATGGCGGCTCGATCGAAAACCGCGCCCGCTTCCTGCTGGAAGTTGTCGATGCGGTGGCGGAAGAGATTGGCGCGGGCCGCACCGGCATCCGCCTTTCCCCCGTTACCCCCGCCAACGATATTTTCGAGGCCGACCCGCAGCCGCTCTACAATTACGTGGCGGATCAGCTCGGCAAGCGCAATCTCGCCTTCATCCATGTGGTTGAAGGCGCAACCGGCGGTCCGCGCGATTTCAAGCAGGGCGACAAGCCTTTCGATTACGCAGCCTTCAAGGCCGCCTATCGCAATGCCGGCGGCAAGGGCCTGTGGATCGCCAATAATGGTTACAACCGCGAGAGCGCCATCGAAGCCGTCGAAAGCGGCAAAGTCGATGCCGTGGCCTTCGGCAAGGCATTCATCGCCAATCCGGATCTGGTGCGCCGCCTGAAAAACGATGCGCCGCTCAACGAGCCGAACCAGCCGACCTTCTATGGCGGCGGAGCCGAGGGTTATACCGACTATCCGGCGCTCGCCTGATAAAGGACCAAGCAAATACGCCGCACTGCTTGAGAGCGGTGCGGCGTATTTCTTTCAGCGCAGGCTTCGCGCCTGCCGTGCGGCAAAATCGGAAAACGCGCCCATGACGAAGGCGTTGGGCACATGCAGCGCCTGCAGAAAGCCATTGCCCGTTTCCCGGCCGATGCTCATCAGCGCCACCTGAAGACAATAAAGACCGAGCAGGACCAGCGCGCGGGCAAGGTTAGGCCGCAGCTCGTCATATCGCAGAGCGAGGACCATCAGCGACAGGATCGGAACGGCGATCAGGAAACCGAGCCCCTTGTGCAGCGAAAGCAGCGATCCATCATAATAGAGCGAAAGCCCGGCCAGCAGCACCTGCGCGAAGATCAGCACCGGCACGCTTGCCGAAATTACGACAAACAGGCGACGCCGAGCCGACACCCCATTCGCAACCGTCGCCATCACACCCTGCCCCCGGCATCGGCCGGATGAGGAAGGCTCGTCGGGTCCTGCCTCTGCTCAAGGCAGCCGAGGCTCGCCAATGTCGTCGATACCGCGACATCGATTGGTGTTTTGGGTTCCGTTCCAAGGAAATCCGTCAGCTTGCGATTGCTCATCCGGATCGGCATCTGCCAGAGATATTGCATTTCCAGCACTTCGCGGAACAGGGGAACGAAAGGGGCGGCCAATTTGATGCCCGACCAGAATAGCCGCCTCCGCTTGACCGGATGCCCCACAACCCGCTCGATCGCGTCAATCAGCTGCAGCCCATCGAAATCCCAGAAACCTTCCATATGATAGACGGCGAAAGCCGGAAGCTCGCCTGCCCGGTCCAGCAGCCGGCCAATCGTCTCCGCCACGTCAGGCAGATAGGCCCATTGATGCCCCGCATGAGGGGCGGCGGGATTCTGGACGCTGCGGACCGGCTTTCCGGGCTTCACCAGCATCTGCGAAAACCAGTTATTTCTCGCATCCGGCCCAAAGAAATCCCCCGCCCGGACGATCAGAACCGGCACACCACGCATCGACGCCATTTTCAGCCGCCGCTCCATTTCCACACGCAGCGTACCCTTGCGGGTAAAGGGCTTTTGCGGGCTCTCTTCCGTCAGGAGGGGAAACGCATCCGGGCCGAAATTATAGACGCTGCCCGGAAAGACGATCCTCGCCCCGCAGGCTTCGGCGGCGGCGATGGTGTTGTCCAGCATCGGCAATACCTGCCTGTCCCAGTTGCGATATCCGGGAGGGTTGACCGCATGGACGATCAGCCGCGCATCCTTTGCCGCGTCCAGAACGTCCTGCCGGTTCATGGCGTCGCCGGTCACCAACTCGATATCACCAGTGGTGCGGGACGCTGTTTGCTGGCGTATCATCGCCCTCACCCGCCAGCCACGTTGCTGCAGCATCCTGGAGACCTGGCTGCCGACACCGCCATTCACCCCCAAAATCAGGGCCAGAGGCCGATCATTCGCCGCTGTATCTGCGTTGTTTTCATATATCATCGCCGTACTCCATGTTGTGGGCTGGAGTATCGTCCCGTTCTGCGATATACGAAATTATCGAAATAAGTGGAACAGCTATACAAAATCTTATGACCAGAAGCCGTGACATCAGCTGGGATTTTTATCGCACCTTCCTCAGCGTGCTGAGCGACGGTTCGCTTTCCGCCGCCGCGCGCGAACTCGGCATCACCCAGCCGACGGCGGGACGCCACATCGGCGCTCTGGAAGAAGCCGTCGGTTTTCCGCTGTTCATTCGTTCGCCCCATGGATTGATGCCGACGGAAGCAGCGCTTGCGCTCCGTCCCTATGCGGAAAATCTGGCGGCGACGACCGCGGCCCTCATGCGCGCGGCCTCCGGGGAGGTCGGCAAGATCGAAGGCACCGTGCGCATCAGCGCCTCTGATATCATCGGCGTGGAAATGCTGCCGCCGATCATCACGGCCATGCAGGAGGTACACCCCCGGCTTGAAATCGAGCTTTCGCTCTCCGATACGCTGGAAGACCTCTTGAGGCGCGAGGCCGATATCGCCATTCGCATGACCGAGCCGCAGCAGGATGCGATCGTCATGCGTTACATCGGTAATTTCCGTCTGGGATTTCATGCGACGCGCGACTATCTCGCGAGAGCCGGCGCTCCGAAGAGCATGGAAGATTTGAACCATCACCGCATGGTCGGCTTCGACCGCAAGACGCCTTTCATCCGGGCGGCCATCCAGCGGATGCGCTCGCTCGATCCTGAAATACCCGATATTGAGGAAATTTCCTTCGAAATCCGCGCCGACAGCAACCTTGCCCAACTTGCCATGATCCGCGCCAGCGCGGGCATCGGCGTCTGTCAGATCGGTCTGGCGCGCAAGGACCCTCGGCTTGTGCAGGTGCTTCCGAAAATCGACATCCCGCTCCACACCTGGGTCGCGATGCATGAAAATCTCAAGACTTCACCGCGATGCCGTGCCGTCTTCAGCGCCCTCGTCGAAGGCCTCAAGGGTCATCTCAAAGAAACCGATCCGGGTGCTCCGCCAAAACGGCGCTAGCGCCAATCCAGCATCGATACCGCAAAACTCGCTCATCAAAACGGTCTGGCCGGCTGTGACGTCTTGTCGACCACCTCGGCTTCCGGCCGATCGCCGCCCTGGCTATATTCCTCATGCCAGTGGCCGCTCTCATCCTGATAGCTGATTTCCTCGTCATCGCCTCCCACCTGCTGTTCGGCGGCAACGATGCGCGCGGCCTCGACCGCATCGGCATAGGTAGGAAATGTTTCGGAATAAGCGCCGTTCATGCGGTAGGCGAAGCCTCCGTCATGTTCGACGATTTCATACACCACTTTGGTCATTCATGGTCCTCCTGTCTCGGTAGGCGACATGGCAACCACAACCGCGTTTCAAGCATTGCACCCGATGGGACAGCGCGGCATGAGCAGCATGTCCTGCGACACCACTATCCTACCAAAAGCATTCAAGCGCAAATCCTGCTTGATCTCACGGACGATACGTCACAGCCTGGGTCTGACAGGGGAAGGGAAATCAATGGCGGGTTCTATTCTGAAACAGGAGCGGATGCTGCTTCTCGCGATACCGGCGGCAATCATCGCCTATATGACCGAGCATGCCATATTCGAAGCCGGAAAAACGGCGGCGCTCATTGCCGCAATCGTGCTGATCGGACTGATCGTTCTCATCTCGATGCGGGTCGCCCACCACGCTGAAATCCTCGCCGCCAAGGTCGGCGATCCCTATGGAACGATGATCCTCACCCTCTCGGCGGTCGCCGTGGAAGTGCTGATCCTCGCCATCATCATGAGCGAATCCAGTTCACCCACCCTCGTGCGCGATACGATCTATTCCGCCGTCATGATCGACATCAACGGCATTCTGGGCCTGGCCGCCCTGCTCGGCGGCCTCCGCCATGGTGAGCAGCCCTATAATGACGATTCCGGCAAGACCTATGGCGTGATGATCCTCACGGCCATGGGTATTTCGATGATCGTGCCGGAGTTCATTCCAGAGCAGAGCTGGCACGTCTATTCCGCCTTCACCATCGTCGCGATGATCGCGCTTTATGCGCTCTTCCTCAAAATGCAGGTTGGCCCTCACAGCTATTTCTTCAGCTACGCCTATCCCCGCAAGGCGCAACCGGCCGGCCAGCCGTCACACGGTCATGCCGAGGAGGAAGACGAAGGCAGCGTTCCGCTCTCGATCGGCCTCATCATCGCCGGCGTGGTGCTGATCGGCGTGCTGGCGGAATTCATGTCGACCTTCCTGAGCGAAAGCCTCGAGGGCACCAGCGCACCGCCCGCACTGATGGCGGTCGTGGTGGCAACAATCTCGGCATCACCGGAAATCCTCACCGCGCTCCGCTCCGCATTGCGCAACCGCATGCAGGCCGTGGTCAATATCGCCATGGGCGCATCGCTCTCGACTGTTATCCTGACCGTGCCTGTCATGGAGGGCATCGCGCTCTATACCGGCCAGCCCTTCATCATGGCCATGACGCCGGTTCAGACCGTCATGGTCTTCATCACCCTCATCGCCGCCGCCATCAACCTCAATGACGGTGAAACCAACGCGATCGAGGGAATGACGCATTTCATCCTCTTCGCCACCTTCATCATGCTGCTGTTTCTTGGGCTTTAAAAACGGGCGTCGCGCCTGGATCTCAAGCATCTGACAAGGCGTAAAAACCTCTCCTCCGTCATCCTCGGGCTTGACCCGAGGATGACGTCGAGCGTGCGGAAGCTCCATCGAACAAAAAAGCCCGGCATCGCTGCCGGGCTTCTTTCAAGACTGTATCAACCGATCAGCGGCAATCGGCGCAGAAGCGCTGGATGCGCTTGCAGGCTTCTTCCAAGAGCGCTTCCGACGTGGCGTAGGAAATGCGGAAGTTCGGGCCGAGGCCGAAAGCCGATCCCTGCACGACGGCGACGCCTTCGGCTTCCAGAAGCTCGGAGACGAAATCCACGTCCGACTCGATGACCTTGCCCGACGGCGCGGTCTTGCCGATCATGCCAGCGCAGGACGGATAGACGTAGAACGCGCCTTCCGGTGCCGGGCAATTGATGCCCTTGGCCTGGTTGAGCATGGAAACGACGAGATCACGACGACCTTCGAAGATTTTCTTATTGGTCGGAATGAAATCCTGCGTGCCGTTCAGCGCTTCGACAGCTGCCCACTGTGCGATGGAGCTCGCGCCCGAGGTCTGCTGGCCCTGGATCATGTCCATGGCCTTGATCAGCGGCAGCGGGCCGGCTGCGTAGCCGATACGCCAGCCGGTCATGGCATAGGCCTTGGAGACGCCGTTCATCGTCAGCGTACGGTCGTAGAGCGAAGGCTCTACCTCGACCGGGGTGACAAATTTGAAGTCGCCATAGGTCAGGTGCTCATACATGTCGTCCGTCAGAACCCATACATGCGGATGCTTGACGAGAACGTCGGTCAGCGCCTTCAGCTCGTCATGGGAATAAGCAGCACCCGACGGGTTGGAAGGCGAGTTGAAAACGAACCACTTGGTCTTCGGCGTGATCGCCTTTTCCAGCGCTTCCGGCTTCAGCTTGAAATTGTCTTCCAGCGTCGTGTCGACAAAAACCGGCGTACCACCGCAGATCGCCACCATTTCCGGGTAGCTCACCCAGTAAGGCGCTGGAATGACGACTTCATCACCCGGGTTCAGCGTGGCCATGAAGGCGTTGAAAAGGATCTGCTTGCCGCCCGTGCCGACAATCGTCTGCTCCGGCTTGTAGTCCAGGCCGTTTTCACGCTTGAACTTGTCGGCAATGGCCTTGCGCAGTTCCGGAATGCCGGAAACAGGCGTGTATTTCGTTTCACCACGCTTGATGGCGTCGATGGCCGCTTCCTTGATATTTTCGGGCGTATCGAAATCCGGCTCGCCGGCGCCAAGGCTGATCACATCGCGGCCCTTCGCTTTCAGCTCACGGGCTTTCTGGGTAACAGCGATGGTGGCGGATGGCTTTACGCGGGAGAGAATGTCGGCAAGGAAGGCCATTTTTAATCGGTCCTATTGGGGTTGACATCAGCAGAGGTTGGAAAACTTGTCATCTGCGGCATTTTCTATGTCGAAAGACAGGCCTTCTTTCAAGGTCAAAAGCCGGCTTATGTGCCGCTGCAGAGAATTTAACCTTCCTTAACCCGGAAGTAACGCTTGATACGCTACATTCGCGAGCCTAGAGGTCGTGTCTCTATAGCTGGTTGAAAAATGGCGCTCAAAAGCATCTTTTCCAGTCTTGTCCGCGAGGTCGATGGCACATGGTCCACGGTCTATCGCACCTTTAACCTGAAATCGGCACTGCAGCCCATTTTCCGCCGCACGATGAGCGGGGTGCTCGACATCGATTCCTTCGAGGGTCTTGTGCGTCCCCACCGCAATGGCGAGCCGGTGACGCCGGGCGAATTTTTCTCGCTGGTCGCGCCGGAAGACATCGAAAATATCGACAGCATCCTGCGCACGATCCATATTCTCAACACCGGCAGGCTCAACCGTTCCCGCGCCCGCATCTTCGTCAACTTCCATCCGGGCCTGTTCCAGACGCCGGCCAAGATGCGCCAGGAAGTAGAGCGCATGCGGCTTGCCGCCCACGAGGCCGGCATGACGGCGGATCGCATCGTCTGCGAAATCTCCGAGAAAAAGGCCTCCGACACACAGATGGTCGCGGACTTCGCTTACCACATGCACGATATCGGCTTTCGCGTGGCGCTTGATGACTATGGCGCCGGCGATTCCGACATCGACCGGGTAAAACTCATCAAGCCGGACTATGTGAAATTCGAAGCGGGCTGGGTGCGCGATTTCATGCAGAATTCGGCGGGCGCAGCCCTTCTGCGCGTCATCGTCCGCCAGTTCCGCGACGATGGGATTGAGCCGGTCTTCGAAGGGCTGGAAACAGGCTGGCAAGTCGATCTCTGCGAGGAACTCGGCGTCCTGCTCATGCAGGGTTACGTGCTGGCGAAGCCCGAACTTGCCCCGACCAGTTTCGACACACGTTTCCCGGAACTCGGCAGTGAATATTTCGCCCCGTCAAGGGCGGAGAGAAATGCTGCACCAACCGCATTTTCTCGGGAAGACCGCCCGGTCGATCCGCATCCTCTGCGCCAGGTCAGGACCTTCGGAAAACGCGGCCTCTGACGCCATATCCGGTCAAAAGGACGCCATATCAGGCTTTGCCACAATATTGCCGCAATAAATGCCGCGGAACGCCAGAATTCGGTCTCCAAGCCGTCCATTTCGAAGCCTCTTTTATCCTTTAAGAACAGGGACAAGAGGCGACAGCCATGTTTACCAACGATCGGACTTCCGTTGAAAGGTTAAGGGCGCAGAGAACGCTGTTTTCCCTCTGGATGGCCGTTGCGGCTTTTCTTGTCATCGTCACCATGGCCGCCGGCATCGCAACCTCGGCCAACGCGGCTGCTCAGGCGATCGACACCCTGCACACATCCGCCATCCCTCAGGTAGCGGCAACCACGAAGGCCGGCCCTCACATCCTGCTCATCGTCCTGTCAGCCGCAGCCTTCATCGGCCTTGGCATTGGCGGCCTGACGCTCACCCGGCGCAGTCTGAAAGACGAGGCCCGCCGCTACAAATAAGCGGCCTTCCCCTCGACTTGCGGCCTCGGCATGTTGCTGCTAAAGCACCCGGGAACAGTCGTCCGCGTCGCCGGATCGACATTCCAAAAATCCCCTGTTTGCCACGGCCGTGACTGAATGATCTCTCGGCCCTGCTCTGCTGGTGCCAACAATGACGCGTATTCAGGCCAATATGCTGCTTCTGCTCGCCGCAGCAATCTGGGGAGGCGGCTTTGTCGCGCAATCCTCCGCCATGGCCTCGATCGGCCCGTTCTGGTTCGTCGGTCTGCGTTTCGCCATTGCCGCCATTGCCGTGCTGCCCTTCGCGCTCATGGAAACACGGTCGCTGAAATCGCCGCCGCGCCGGCGCGAAATCGGCAGCTTCATTCTCGTGGGCCTCGCCCTGTTCGGCGGCGCCACCACCCAGCAGGTCGGGCTCCTGACCACGACCGTCACCAATTCCAGCTTCCTGACCGGGCTCTACGTCATCTTCGTGCCCGTGATTGCCGTCGTGCTTTACCGGCGTCATCCCCACTGGATCGTCTGGCCATGCGCGCTGATGATGCTGGGCGGCATATTCCTGCTCTCCGGCGGTGCCTTCGAGACGCTGACAACGGGTGATATTCTCAGCATCATCTGCGCCTTCTTCTGGGCGATCCAGATCACGCTGGCCGGGCGCTTCGTCTCCGAAAGCGGAAGGCCGCTGGCGCTTTCCTGCACCCAGTTCGCCGTTTGCTCCCTTCTTAGTTGCATGATCGGTGTCGTGTTCGAACCGATAAGCATGGCCTCCATCGAGGCGTCGCTCGCGGAAATCCTCTATGTCGGCCTCGTCTCCTCCGGCCTCGCCTTCGTGCTGCAGGTCATCGGCCAGCGTTACACGACGGCCCCGCAGGCCGCGATATTCCTGTCTTCGGAGGCGCTTTTCGGCGCTTTGCTGGCCTCGATTTTCCTCAACGAAACCATTTCAGGCGCCGGCTACATCGGCTGCCTGATCATATTCGTCGCGATTTTGATCGTCGAACTGGTGCCGGAACTGACGCGCAAACGGCAAAAACCCATGGCCGGAGCGGCCTGACGCAAAAAGAACTTATTTTTCTTATTCCGCCATAAATGCGGGGTACAGCATTCAAATTTTGCCGTGAAATCCTGCGGTAAACGGCAATTATTTCATCAATTGTCGCCCCTGCAGAAAAAATATGCGATTGCGCGATGTTATTCTACCGCAGGTTTTTTATCTGACAAAAAGCCCGTGAAAACTTTTGCTTGCCAATTTTTGATAAACGCATCACTCTACCGCGGTTCGGGCAATTTGCGAGCATGGGAAGGCCTATAAATTTGCGCACTGGGGACGCTATAAACCTCGGGCGGTGGGACGAAAAACGTTGGATGAGAACGCCATTACTTCCCGCTGCGAAGGTCCATTTTCTCAATAGTCAAAAACTGCCTGCCAACGCCCACGCGGGGCAAAACTGTAATGCTGCCTGTAGCTGAACGCGGGCAGAGCGAAAAGGACCTGATGCATGGCCGAAACTGGCACCGTAAAATTCTTCAATACAGACAAAGGCTTCGGCTTCATCAAGCCAGACAATGGTGGCGCTGATATCTTTGTTCACATCTCTGCTGTACAGGCTTCCGGCCTGTCCGGACTTTCAGAAAATCAGAAAGTGAGCTTCGACACGGAACCGGATCGTCGCGGCAAGGGCCCGAAGGCAGTCAATCTGCAGATTGCTGGCTGACCCTAAAACGGCTTTCTTTTCTAGTTGAAGCCCGGCAGGAATGCCGGGTTTTTTTGTGCCGTCCATAGGCGTAAATCGCCGGGACCTCAGATACCCTTGAGATAGGGATTGTTACGCCGCTCTTCGCCCAGCCGCCCACCGGGGCCATGGCCGCAGATGAAGCCGACATCATCGCCGAGCGGCAGCAGCTTGTCGCGAATGGACGCCATCAATTGTTCGTGGTTTCCGCCCGGCAGGTCCGTGCGCCCAACCGATCCCGAAAACAAGACGTCGCCGACATGGGCGAATTGCTGGTCGCGGTTGTAGTAAATGACATGGCCGGGTGCGTGGCCCGGGCAATGATAGACCTCGAAGACGTGGTCTCCGAAGGATACCTTGTCGCCATCCTTCAGCCATCTGTCGGGCACGACATTCTTCAAACCGCTGATACCGTATTTTTCGGCCTGCACCTCGATCCTCTCGAGCAGCGGCCGGTCGTCCTCATGCGGCCCGATGACTGGCAAAGAGAGCTTCTCGCGCAGTTCGTCGGCGCCGCCGGCATGGTCGAGATGCCCGTGCGTCAGCCATATTTCCTTGAGCGTGATGCCGTTTTCAGCAACGACCTGAAGAATGACGTCCACATCCCCGCCGGGATCAACGACGACGCCCTCCTTGGTGTCCTGATCGAACAGGATGGTGCAATTCTGCTCGAATGGCGTGACCGGAATAATGCCCGCCTGCAACTTTCCCATATCCTGCATCTCCTGTCTGAAAGGTTGCGCCTCCTATAGCCCGCGACCGCCTGCGGCACAATGGCGGCGGAAATGACACCCGCTTTCAGCGACCCACCCATTCTAAAAATAACCATGAAATACAGCATGATAACAAGAAGTCCTCCGCATATGGCGGGAATTGCCGGCGAAAAATGTGGAACGCCCTGATGGCTGCGACGTTCTAGCTCCAGTCTTGAAAAGGAGTGAGACACATGGACAAGACGCTTAAAATGCTCATGGCTGGCGGCGCCTTCGCCCTGATGGCTGGTTACGCGAACGCCGCCATGGTCGCCACGACAGCATCGGATATTTCCGTTCGCTCGGGCCCCGGTGAAGACTATCCCGAAGTGGGGCTGGCCACCCGCGGCAGCAATGCGGTTCTGGATGGCTGCATGGAAGGCAGCAGCTGGTGCCGCATCGAAGTCAACGGTCTGCGCGGCTGGGCTCATGCGGATTATCTGAATGTCATGTATGAGGGCTCTCCCGTCATTCTCGAACAGCGCCGCTCGGACCTCAGCGTGCCGGTGGTCACCTATGAAAAGACCTCGAGCGTACAGGCCGAACCCAATCCCGGCGATCCAAACCTCGGTCGCGTTGGCGAGGTGGACCCGCCGCAATCGGTGATGACCTATATTGACGAGCATCCAGCGGATACCGTCACTTATGACGGCGACATAGCTGTCGGTAGTGTATTGCCGTCAGATACACGTCTCGTCGAAATCCCCGACTACCAGTATCGTTATGTCCGGGTGAACGATGTGCCGGTTCTCGTCGAACCTTCGACGCGGCGGATCGTCTACGTTTATCAGTAGAGGTTTCTGCCGGGCAAATCGCCCATCGGGCGACATGAAACAAATGAAGAGCGTGGGCTTTCCGCGCTCTTTTCTATTTCCGGTAAAGGCCACTCAGGATTCCAGTTGCACCCGCACCCGCAGCATATTATCCACCGCAACAGAAAATGATCGCGGCATTCTCCCGAGCGGACGCATTTTCGGCTATGTTTACAGAATATTGGCGCATCGACGTATGTCAGCCGCAGAATATGAAGGAACCGCAGTGCCACCGCAATCGCTCAAAACCGCAGCCGCCAGACAGACACCGGCACTTCCGAAGGTGGACGACGGCAAGATCGACTTCGATACGATCGAGGCGCTGTTTTTCGCCTATCGCGATTTCGTCTCCGATCCCGATGTCATTCTGTCGAAGCTGGAATATGGCCGGGCGCATCATCGGGTGGTCTATTTCGTCAGCCGGCAGCCGGGCATGACGGTGGCGGATTTGCTCGACACGTTGCAGATCACCAAGCAGAGCCTTGCCCGCGTGCTCAAGCAACTGATCGACGACGGTTACATCCGTCAGATGGCAGGCCCGGAAGACCGTCGCCAGCGCAGGCTTTATCCGACGCTGACGGGCCGCGAACTGGCGCTGGCGCTGAGCGAGCCGCAATCGCGCCGCATCGACCGGGCGCTGGAAGGGCTCGGGCCTGACGCCCGTGCCTGCGTGCGCAAATTCCTGGCGCAGATGCGCAGCCCGACAAACGTGGAAGGCGAGTGACGATGGCGCAAGCTCCGACAAAACGACCGCCAGCGGATGACGATGCGGCCCATCTCCTGATCGTCGACGACGACGCCCGCATTCGCGATCTCCTGCAGCGCTTCCTTGGCGACAAGGGTTACCGCATCTCCGTGGCAGCCGATGCGGCCGAAGCACGGCGTAAAATGATAGGCATCCGCTTCGATCTGCTCATCCTCGACGTGATGATGCCGGGCGAAAACGGGCTTTCGCTGACCCGCTCGCTGAACGAGGACAAATCCGTGCCGGTCATCCTTCTGACCGCCCGTTCGGAGGCGGATTCGCGCATTGCCGGGCTGGAAGCGGGCGCGGACGACTATCTCGCCAAGCCCTTCGATCCGCGCGAACTCGTCCTGCGTATCAACAACATCCTGCGGCGCAACACCTCGCCAGATACGCCCAAGATCGAACAGATCATGTTTGGTCCCTACAGCTTCTCCATTCCGAAGAAGGAATTGCGGCGCGGCCCCGAAACGATCCGCCTGACGGATCGCGAACAGGAAATCATGCTGCTTTTTGCACTGCGCGCCGGCGACACCATTCCACGCCACGAACTGGTGGAAGCGGAATCGGAAGTGGGTGAAAGAACCATCGACGTGCAGATCAACCGTCTTCGCCGCAAGATCGAGGACGACCCTGCCAATCCTGTCTATCTGCAAACGGTGCGCGGCATCGGTTATCGCCTGAGCGTGGACTGACGAGCACCAAAGGAAAGGCGAACGCACGGCCATGGCGAGCCTCGATTTTCTGAGCACGGTCAAAAAAAGCGGCGTGGCCAAGGCCTGGCGCCTTTCCGGTAGATGGTTGCGCCACTGGCTGCCCACCGGCCTTTACACGCGATCCCTGCTCATCATCATCCTGCCGATGATACTGCTTCAGGGCGTGGTCGCGGCGGTCTTCATGGAACGCCATTGGCAGTTGGTGACCGAACGCCTCTCCTCCGCCGTGACGCGCGATATCGCCGCAATCATCGAGCTTCTGCAGACGGACCCCGAGGAAGATGACTATCAGCGCGTCATCCGCATCGCCCGCGACAAGCTGGCTCTGAGCGTCTATATCGAACCGAAGGCGGATCTGCCTGCTCCGAGACCTGAGCCGCTGTTTTCCATCCTCGACAGGATTCTGGCAGATCAACTAACCCAGCAGATCGGCCGGCCGTTCTGGATCGATACCTATGGTAACGGCTCGCTGGTCGAAATCCGCGTCCAGCTGGAAGACAAGACCCTGCGCGTCTTTACCAGCCGCAGCGCGGCCTATGCCTCCAACACTCATATCTTCCTTGTCTGGATGGTGGGTGCATCGCTGGTGCTGATCGCCATCTCCATTCTGTTTCTGCGCGGCCAGATCAAGCCCATCGAAGCGCTTGCCAAGGCGGCCGAGAACTTTGGCAGAGGCCAGAAGATCACCGCCTATTCCCCGCGCGGCGCGGACGAAGTGCGGCGTGCGGGCCTCGCCTTCATATTGATGCGCGAGCGTATCGAGCGGCAGATGGAGCAACGCACCGCCATGCTGAACGGCGTCAGCCATGACCTGCGCACCATCCTCACCCGCTTCAAGCTGCAACTGGCGCTCGCCGGCGACAATCCCGATCTCGAGGGGCTCGACAAGGATGTCGAGGACATGCAGTCGATGCTGGAGGCCTATCTGACCTTTGCCCGCACCGATGTCGAAGAGGATGTCGGCACGCTGGAACTTCCAGCCCTTCTCGAAAAAATCGGCCATGATTTCGAGCTGCACGGCAAGAAATTCAGCTACGAACTCTATAATATCGAGCGGATCATCGCGCGGCCAAATGCGCTTTCACGGCTCGTCGCCAATCTCGCCGAAAATGCGCGGCGCTACGCCAGCAACCTCCACGTCGATATCCGCAAGGCGCCACGCTCCATCATCATGACGTTTGACGATGATGGCCCCGGCATTCCGGAAATCTCACGCGAGGATGTGTTCAAGCCGTTCTTCCGGCTGGACGAGGCGCGCAACCTCAACGCCTCGGGCACGGGCCTTGGCCTCTCCATCGTTCGCGACATCGCCCGCAGCCATGGCGGCGACGTATCTCTGGATGAAAGCCCGATGGGCGGATTGCGGGTAATCGTGAAAATTCCGGCTTAGCGGCATAGCGCCGGTCAGCACATCTTCTCGCCGTTCGGCACCGGCCGCTCAACCGCGGCCAGAACGATATCGCCATTGGCATCGGCAAAACCGAGTGTCAGGACTTCGGACCGGAAAGGGCCGATCTGGCGCGGCGGAAAATTCACCACACCAAGAACCTGCCGCCCGACAAGACTTTCCGGCGTATAATGCACCGTGATCTGCGCCGAGGATTTCCTGATGCCGATGTCCGGCCCGAAATCGATCTTTACCTTGAAGGCCGGCTTGCGCGCTTCGGGAAAAGGTTCTGCTTCGACAATGGTGCCGACGCGGATATCGACCTTCTCGAAATAGGCATAGGAAATTTCACCGCTCATGGCTCGCCCCTTCAGCCCGCCAGCTCTTCGGCGCGCATTTTCGCGGCAGCGACCGCCCTGTCGAACAGGGGCTGCATGCCGTCCTCGGCCATCAGCACGGACAGCGCCGCAGCCGTGGTGCCGCCCGGCGAGGTAACATTCTGGCGCAGGCGCGCAGCCTCGTCGGAAGACTGGTGCAGGAGTTCGCCGGCGCCGGCCACGGTTTCACGCGCCAGACGCATGGCTACATCCGCCGGTAGACCGGCCTTGCGCCCGGCCTCGGCCATGCATTCCACGAGATAAAAGACATAGGCAGGGCCGCTACCCGAAACCGCAGTCACCGCATCGATATCGCTTTCGGCATCCACCCATTCGACCGGACCGCTGACCTTCAGCAATCCGTCCACCACGGCTTTAAGCTCGGGCGTCACCAGTTCGTTGGCATAGGCCCCCGTTACGCCGCGGCCGACCATGGCCGGCGTATTGGGCATGGCCCGCACGGCGGCAACCGCACCGAAATGCGAAACGAAGGTGGCAATGGTGGTGCCAGCCGCGATGGAGACCACAACCGTTTCCGGGCCGAGCAGAGGCTTCAGCGACGGCAGCACGGCTTCCATCATCTGCGGTTTCACCGCCACGAAAAGAATGCCGGCCTTCACGCCCCCAGGCACGCTTTCGGCATGGGTGGCGCCGGCTTCCGCAATCGTCGTGCGCATGGCGTCGGAAGGGCGCGGGTCGATGACGATGACCTGCGATCCCGGCACACCCTTTTTCAGCCAGCCTGAAAGCATGGCGCCGCCCATATTGCCGGCGCCAACGAGGACGAGCGGCCCGGAAGCCTTGTACACCATGTTACGCTTCCCCGACGGTCTCGAACATGACCGCTTCGATTGCACTTTTCGCATCCAGCCCCGACCAGACGACGAACTGGAATGCCTGGTAATATTGCTCGCAGGCCTCAAGCGCGCTGGAAAGCAGCACTTCAACCTGCTGGTTGTTCGGTTCGGCGCCGCCGGCCAGAAGCAGGGACTGGCGGAAGATCACCACGTCTTCCTGCCGCCACAGATCGAAATGACCCATCAGCACCTGACCATTGACCTGCGAGAGCAGACGAATGACTTCGTTGACGCGCTGGTCCGGCACCTTGATATCGAAGGCGCAGGCCAGATGCAGCGCCTCGAACTCCTCCATCCATGAAAAGGAGACGTGATAGTCCGCCCAGTGACCAGCGACAGTCATGGCGATCTCGTCTTCGCCGGAACGCTCGAACGACCAGTCGTTCGAGGCAGCGACAATTTCGATCATGTCCACGGGATTGGACTGACGCTCAATTTCAAATTCTATCAGACTCATGCGGCACCTTCTCAGCCGGTAGGGATGTCCTGTTTTGAACGCCGGGCACAAAACGCACATACAAACCGGGATAAACATTTGAGACGATTGCCCGACACCACCAGAATTACGCATTCACCCTGTCTGGAGCTTACCAGGTCTTTTCGAATCATCATTTAAAATCAGTGTATAATGGCCGAGTCCTGCTGCCACCCCTTCCCCGCCATTTTTGCTTTTTGAACAGTGGATATCTTCTCCCCCATCACCTCAGGCGAGATACATAAGCGACTCTGCCGACTGCGTTTTTTGGAAGTGTCCACAGGCCCAAAAAATTCGCGTCCGAGGCCCGTTTTTTAACAACCGGGAGTCATTTCGGGCGCTATGAGCCGCAAATAAAAAGTCCCGGAATCGCAAGCGATCCGGGACCCGTCAGAAAAGGCGCTAAAAATCAGTCCTTGGCGGCGGAAAGCTTCGCTTCCAGAGCCTCGATACGGGCGCGCAGCGCGTCGTTTTCATCACGCGCCTGAATGGCCATTTCGCGAACCGCATCGAATTCCTCGCGGCGGACAACGTCCAGACTGTTCAGCCAGCGATCCGCCTGGGCATGAAAAGCCGCTTCGGCTTCCTTGCGCACGCCCTGCGCCGCGCCGGCCGCGTCGGTCATCAGCTTGGCGAATTCATCCAGAAAACGATTGGTGCCTGTCGTGCTCATGGCGCTTGTCCTTCGTCGGTTCAGGGGCATCGTCTTGCCCGCTGTTGATAGTCTTCAGGTAGGCACTCCACCGCCGCCTTGCAAGCGAAATCGAAAAATCGCAAGAGCTTGCGTGGCCTTCGGTATCTTAAGCAGCAGCTTGAAGAATCACCTTGACCGCCGCCACCGCAATCGCCATTTTCCTTGGCGTCAGGGAGACCGGTGAGCATCATCGCCCGGCCCCTCTTGAGGCAATGGATCGTTCCGTTGTCCGCCCAGCAACGATGACGGAATATACGGATTGTTAGCCGCTCCCACCCAACTCGCCATCATGCCCTTCCCCAATATCGATCCGGTGGCGCTGTCCCTCGGCCCGCTCTCGATCCACTGGTACGGCATTGCCTATGTTGCCGGCATCATGCTCGGCTGGTTTTACGCCCGCCGCCTCGCCCGCACGGATCGCCTGTGGCCGAACGATGTGTCGCCCGTCTCGGCGCAGCATCTTGATGATTTCATCCTCTGGGCAGCCGGCGGCATCGTACTCGGCGGGCGCATCGGTTACATCCTGTTTTACGATATGGCAGCCGTGGCCGCCAACCCCATCAGGGCGATCGAGATCTGGAACGGCGGCATGTCGTTCCATGGCGGCCTGATCGGCACGACGATCGCCATGATCCTCTTCGCCCGCAAGAACGGTATTCCGGTCTGGAGCATGTTCGACGTCGTCGCCGCCGTCGCGCCCATCGGCCTGCTGTTCGGGCGCATCGCCAATTTCATCAATGGTGAATTGTGGGGACGTATTGCCGACGTGCCATGGGCGGTCGTGTTCCCGACGGGCGGCCCCTTTGCGCGGCACCCGAGCCAGCTTTATGAAGCGGGCCTTGAAGGGCTCGTGCTCGTCATCATCCTGGCAATCGCCATCTACGCCTTCAGGGCGCTGAAGACGCCCGGCACCGTCACCGGCATCTTCGTCTGCGGTTACGCGCTGTCACGCATCTTCGTGGAATTTTTCCGCGAGCCAGACGCCCAGATCGGTTATCTCGCCGGCAACTGGCTGACAATGGGCATGGTGCTCTCCACCCCGATGTTCGCTCTCGGCCTCTGGGCGGTCCTGCGGGCGCGCAGCGCGACAAAAAGCGCCTAAGCGGTATGATTGCCCATGACGACACCGCTTGCGCAACGTATCAAATCACTTATCCGGCTCAACGGTCCGCTCAGCGTTACCGACTACTTTTCGCTCTGCCTCGCCGATCCTGAACACGGTTATTACAAGAGCCGCGAACCCTTCGGCCGTTCGGGTGATTTCATCACCGCGCCAGAGGTCAGCCAGCTTTTCGGCGAAATGCTCGGGGTCTTCGTGGTCCATGCCTGGCAGCGGCATGGTGCGCCCGCACAAACGCAGCTGGTGGAAATCGGCCCCGGCCGCGGCACCATGATGTCGGATATGCTGCGCGTCGTCCGCCGCATCGCGCCGCCGCTTTATGAGACGATGCGAGTGCATCTGGTCGAAACCAGCCCCCGCCTTTCCACCATCCAGAAGGAAACGCTGGCCGAACATGCGGACAGGCTGACATGGCATGACAGTTTCGACGATGTGCCGGATGGTTTCCTGCTGCTTGTCGCCAACGAACTCTTTGATGCCATTCCGATCCGGCAAT
Source organism: Agrobacterium sp. LAD9 (assembly GCF_003031125.1). Taxonomy (NCBI): domain Bacteria; kingdom Pseudomonadati; phylum Pseudomonadota; class Alphaproteobacteria; order Hyphomicrobiales; family Rhizobiaceae; genus Agrobacterium; species Agrobacterium sp. LAD9. The sequence goes on from NZ_PHGS01000009.1 coordinate 271,253, forward strand.
TCGTCAGGACGCCGCAGGGTTTCCGCGAGCGCGTGGTCAGCCTCGATGCCAATGACGAACTCGTCTTCTCGACGGGTCTTGCCAGCATAGACCCGTCCCTGCTGCCGCCGCAGCCCGAACAGCAGCCGCTCGGCGCCATATTCGAGATTGCACCGGCCCGCGAAGCCGTGATGACCGCAATCTGCCAGCGCCTGTCCGCCCATGGCGGCACGGCGCTCGCCATTGATTACGGCCATCTGGTCGCCGGTTATGGCGATACGCTGCAGGCCATGCGCAACCACGCCTTCGACCCGGCGCTTGCACATCCCGGCGAAGCCGATCTCACCAGCCATGTCGATTTCGAAAGCCTTGTGAAAACAGCCGAAGCGACCGGCGTGCATGTCAACGGCGCGCTGCGACAGGGCGATTTTCTGTATGGCCTCGGCCTCAAGGAAAGAGCAGGCGCGCTTGCGGCGAAGGCGACGCCCGACCAGACGCTTGAAATTGCCGAAGCGGTCAATCGCCTCGCCGGTGAAGGCGCCGGCAAGATGGGGGAACTTTTCAAGGTCATCGCCGTTTCAAGTCCCGCGCTTCATCTTCTGCCGTTTCGCGCGGTGGATTGACAGCGCAATAACCTCTGGGCCAACATCGCTGCGACACACGAAGCAGGCACACTGCATCACACGCGCCGCGCAACGCCGCGGCAACCGGAAACATCTCGCTTAACCGTAGCTCACTGGCCAACAGCGATATTCTCCAAGGAACTCCCGCACCATGCAGAACGCAACGCTGCCGCTCCCGCTCCAGTCCCCCCTGCTCGCCGCGTCAGGTGAAAACCGTGTCCGCCACGGTTTCTTCACACGGCAGGGCGGCGTCTCGGAAGGGCTTTATCAGGGCCTCAATGTCGGCCTCGGCTCCCAGGATGAACCCGAAAAGGTGCAGGAAAACCGCCGGCGCGTGACGCAATGGTTCGGCCTGCCCTCAGGCCGCCTCGCCACCGTGCATCAGGTCCATTCCCCCGATGTCCTCGTGGTCGATGACACCTATGACGGCAGCCGCCCGCAGGCGGACGCCATGGTGACGGCAACGCCGGGTTTCGTGCTGGGCGTGCTGAGCGCCGATTGCGGCCCGATCCTGTTTGCCGACGTGGAAGCGGGTGTCGTGGGTGCCGCCCATGCCGGCTGGAAGGGCGCGCTCTTCGGCGTGCTTGAAAATACCATCGAGACCATGACGAAGCTCGGCGCCAGCCGCGAGCGCATCGCTGCCTCGCTCGGGCCTTCCATCAGCCAGAGCAATTATGAGGTCGGGCCGGAATATGTGGCGCGCTTCACCGATATCGATCCGGCCTATGCGGATTATTTCGCCGAGACGGAGAAACAGGGCCACGCCCTGTTCGACCTCAAGCAATTCACCATCGACCGCCTGACCAACGCCGGCGTGAAGGCGGAAAATCTCGGCCTCTGCACTTATCCGGACGAAGAGCGGTTCTATTCCTATCGCCGTACGACCCACCGCGCCGAACCCGATTATGGCCGGCAGATTTCCGCAATCGCAATTCTGGAGGACTGATATGGCCCTGCATTTCGAGCTTTCGGAATTCGATGCCCGTCGCGAGCGGCTGCTCGCGAAAATGGCCGAAGAGAAGCTGGACGCGCTGCTGCTTTTCGCGCAGGAAAGCATGTATTGGCTGACCGGCTATGACACTTTCGGCTACTGCTTTTTCCAGACGCTGGTGGTCAAGTCGGACGGCTCCATGACGCTGCTGACCCGTTCAGCGGATCTGCGGCAGGCCCGCAATACCTCCATCGTCGAAAATATCCTCATCTGGGTCGATCGGCCAAATGCCGACCCGACACTCGACCTGAAGAACCTGCTGAGCGATCTCGACCTGCTCGGCGCAAAGATCGGGGTGGAGTACGACACCCATGGCATGACCGGCCGTGTCGCCCGGCTACTGGACAACCAGTTCGCCAGCTTCTGCCAGATGAGCGACGCCTCCTATCTCGTCAGCACGCTCAGGCTCGTCAAAAGCCCCGCCGAGATCGCCTATGCGCGCAAGGCAGGCCAACTGGCCGACGATGCGCTGGACGCGGCTTTACCGCTGATCAAGCCCGGCGCGGACGAAGCCGCGATCCTGGCGGCGATGCAGGGCGCGGTGCTGGCTGGCGGCGGCGATTATCCCGCCAATGAATTCATCATCGGCTCCGGCGCGGATGCGCTGCTGTGCCGTTACAAGGCAGGCCGTCGCAGGCTCGATGACAAGGATCAGCTGACGCTCGAATGGGCTGGTGTCAGCGCCCATTACCATGCCGCCATGATGCGCACGGTGGTGATCGGCGAACAGGATTTCCGCCAGAAGGAGCTTAACAGCGCCTGCTTGCAAAACCTCACCGCCATCGAAGAAGTGCTCCACCCCGGCAAGACTTTTGGCGATGTCTTCGACGTCCATGCCCGCGTCATGGACGAACGAGGATTGACCCGCCACCGGCTGAACTCCTGCGGTTATTCGCTGGGTGCGCGTTTCTCGCCCTCCTGGATGGAGCATCAGATGTTCCACGCCGGCAATCCGCAGGAAATCACCGCCGACATGACGCTGTTCGTGCATATGATCGTGATGGATTCCGATTCCGGCACGGCCATGACACTTGGCCAGACCTATCTGACCACCGACGGCGCGCCGGAGCCACTCTCGCGACACAACCTCGATCTTCTCACAGCTTAAATCGCCACCGGGTTTGACAGAGCGGGAAAACCGCCCTTACATTGCGCCACCTTGGGCAAGAAGGAGCGGAACATGAGAGGGAAAATCGCATGAGCCGGACGGGGTTTCCCCCCCTTTGTCTGGCCGTCATTGTTCCAGCGCTTGTCCTGGCCCTGTCAGGCTGCAACACGACGGAAGCGCTGACACCGCAGGTGGATGTCGGCCATAACGCTTCGCAATCGACGCCGGTAACGCAGGGCGATCTCGATCAGATGGCGGCCGCCGCCGACCGCGCCCCCACCGGCACCCCGGCAACCGCGACATCCGTTCCCGCCTATGCACCGCAAAACTCGTTGCAGGCGCAGGCACAGGCGCTGTCCAATGGCAGCCAGTATGGCGAACCGCTTCGCCAGAACCAGACCGCAGCCCAGCCCGCCGCAACCGCGCAATCCGCCCCCTCGCAGCAGACGGCGTCACTTGCGCCCGCCTCCTCGGCAAACTCGATCCGCTTCCTGCCCATCATCGGCGCACCCGTTCAGGCGGTGACGCCGCTATCGCGTCAGCTCGGGGCCGAAGCGCGGGCGAAGGGGTTGACCATCCGCGCCTCAAACGACAATTCGGCCGAAAATATCCTGAAGGGATATTTCTCCGCCTTTGCCGATGGCGGCAAGGTCAATATCGTTTACGTCTGGGACATTCTCGACGCCAATGGCGTGCGGCTGCATCGCCTGCAGGGACAGGAGGCGGTGGCGGCAAAAGGCAGCGATCCATGGGCCGCCGTGACCGACAGGGTCATGCAGGATATCGCTGCAAAAACACTCAACGATTATTCGTCATGGAAGCAATCTCAACGCGGATGAGGTGAATCGACGGGAGAAGTCACAGAGATTTCACGAAAATCATTGCGAAAGCGCGGAGTCCTCTTGCAATCGGAAGCAACAGCGCTATTAAGGCGCGCATGGCAACAAGGCGTATCCGGCAAAGGCTTTTCAGCCGGATGTTCCTCCCCTTGAACGACGCTTGGTTACGGTGGATTGAGCCCCGTGGCGCAAGGCGATGGCATGGAAACAGGCGGCCGCAATGAAGGTTTTCGCAGGCAATTCGAACCGGCACCTTGCCGAAGCGATCTGCAAGTATCTTAATGTTCCTCTCGGAAATGCCACTGTAAAGCGGTTTGCTGACCAGGAAATATTCGTAGAAATCAGCGAAAATGTGCGTGGTGAGGACGTTTTTATCGTCCAGTCCACCTCTTTCCCGGCAAATGATCACCTGATGGAACTTCTCATCATGATCGATGCCATGCGCCGCTCCTCGGCCAAGCGCATCACGGCGGTGCTACCCTATTTCGGTTACGCCCGCCAGGACCGCAAGGCCGGGCCCCGCACCCCGATTTCCGCCAAGCTCGTTGCCAATCTGATTACCGAAGCCGGCGCCGACCGCGTTCTCACCCTCGATCTTCATGCCGGCCAGATTCAGGGCTTCTTCGATATCCCCACCGACAATCTCTTCGCAGCACCAATTCTCGCCCGCGACGTGAAGGACCATTACGACACCAACAATGTCATGGTCGTTTCACCAGATGTCGGCGGCGTGGTCCGCGCCCGCGCACTCGCCAAACGTCTCGACTGTCTTCTGGCCATCGTTGACAAGCGCCGTGACCGTCCGGGCGAATCCGAAGTCATGAACGTCATCGGCGATGTCTCCGGCAAGGACTGCATCCTCATCGACGATATCGTCGATTCCGGCGGCACGCTCTGTAACGCTGCGGAAGCCCTGCTGAAAAAGGGCGCGACCAGCGTCACCGCCTATATCACCCACGGCGTGCTTTCCGGCGGCGCGGTTGCGCGTGTGGCTTCCTCGAAGCTGCGCGAACTCGTCATCACCGACAGCATCCAGCCGACCACCGGTGTCCAGTCCGCGCATAATATCCGCGTGGTCAGCACCGCAGGCCTGCTCGGCGAGGCAATCAACCGCACTGCACAGGAACAGTCGGTTTCCGGCCTGTTCGACTAAAGAACTTCGCCAATCGCCCTTAGCGCTGCCAACTGCTGCCCGGTTTAATTTCCGGGCAGGCTGCCGATGGGGCTGACATTCTCTCGGCGTCATCCTAGGCCCTGCGCCGAAGCTTCAATCATCTTGACTAAAATCATTAGATTGCAGATTCTCGAGACAAGCCCGAGGATGATGCAGGAGTGTCTGGCGTTCTTCGCCATTCATCGCATTGATGCAGCGCCCCGACCTTCCGCTTAAGACGAGGCCGCACCCGCATCCGGGGGCCGTTGCAGACGGGAGGCGGCGGCCTTGATTTTCGGCCACCAGCGCCGAACCCGGGTCAGGACGGCATGGCGACCGTTACGCCAGATGCTGACCGTATCGGCCGAGACGGCGTCACCGGTGAACAGGTGACGGTGTCGGTTTACCGCCAGTACCCGGTAGAGAAACAGGGTCGTCAGGGCGGAAAAGAGGATGGACATCACCACATCGCTGAGGAAATGCCCACCGGCAGCAATGCGCAAACCGGACATGAGGATGATCATACCGACGGCAATGCTTCCCATCATGAACCGTCCGGGCCATTGCAGCCGGGGCCAGACGAGCACGCAGAGCGGCAGGAAGAAACTGGCGATCAGGGCGGTTTCACCTGAGGAAAACGAGCAGTTTGAATAACATTGCGTGCTGAACTGGAAAGGCGGCGTGAAAAGCTGCTGCCCGCCGAACTCGGTAACGCTGAACGGGCGGGCGCGACCGATGGTCGCCTTCAGCACGCCATTGACGAAAAGACCGGCACAGAGGATCACGGGCCCGCACAGGAAGGCCCAGACGCGCCATCCGGTTCTCTGTAGAGTACCCAGCCGCAGATTGCCGACAAGGATCACGAAAACCAGAAGAGTGGCAAGCTCCGTACCTTCACGCAGCGTATCCCGCAGCCATTCGGGAAACGGTTCCCGGCCGGACCATGGCTGCTCGACGGGAGAGAAAAACAGCGCGGAGAACCTGAGATCGATGGAGGGAAAAGTCGCAAACAGGATGACGATCGCCAATGTGGCGAGTGTCAGCCAGATCGTGATCCGCATATGCGAAAGATCATTGTCCATTGCTGCCCTCCGGCATGCATTTCGGTAGCAGGCGCCAGAGGCCGATTTCCCTGCCCTCGAGGAAACCCGGCCCGGCGGTCCAGCGCGCAACCGGCGCTTCGCCGACAAGGCAGGCCGGCAGGCCATCCGCGCTTGCCAGGAACAGGGGATTTTTCGCCTCGCCAGCTTTCAGCGGATAAAGAAGCGCATAGTGACTGGAGGGCACGCCGGTTTCGGGCAATGCCCGCGTCAGCACCTGTTTTTCGTCCCGCAATTGATAAAAAAGCTCGGCCAGTATCGAACGATCATTGGCGACGATGGCATCCGCCCCCGCCTCACGCGCCCGTGACAGGCCGGTCGACACCAGCTCGGCGCGCCCGAGATACCGCGCCATCGCCAGTTCACCTTTCGGCAGGCGCAATTGCGTTCCGGCAATGGTCATCAGCGGCAGCACGACGGCCACGATGCCACCAAGCACGAGGGTGGACACGGTGAGCCAGCGCCGCGACGCCAGCACCGGCACCGCCAGAAGCACGCCGGCCGCATAGGCTCCGACCGCCCAGTTGGCGAGCGCCCGCGACATCAAACCCTGCGCGGTGATCAGCAGAACGATCGGCACCGAAAGCGCGACCAGCGCCCGGGCTTCACCGGTCCTGGCGCGGATTGTCGCGACGATCATGCCAGCGAAAACGAATGGTCCGACCACGCCCGCCTGCGAGAAGAAGAACTCCAGCGCGGAGCCGATCTTCAGCTGGACGCCATGCCAGTTCGCATTGTCGGCCGTGTGGCGTGCGGTCATGAAATCATGCGCAGCGTTCCACCACAGATTGGGCGCGATGACGGCAACGCAGACCAGTGCGGCAATCGCCGCGTCACGCAGCCGGATGCGCCATGCCTCGCAAAGCCAGCCGGCTGCAATGAAACAGGGCAGAAAATAGATCATCGCATATTTCGACATCAGCCCGAGGCCGAAGCAGAGACCGAGAGCGATGCTCCCGCCAAACGCCGCCCTGCCCTCGCTACGGGCGAGCGCAAGCTTCCGCACCGAGATCATCGACAGCACGATGAACAGCATCATCGGCGTATCGGTCGAGATCAGCAGGCTGCCGAGCGTCACGGCCGGCAAGGTCAGATAGATCACCGCAGCCAGCGAGCCCAGCGTGACATCATAGATCATACGGCCCAGCACAAGGATCGCCGCCGCCGCCACGCCATGCACCACGGGTGCGGCCAGCCGCACCTGAAAAGTGCCCTCGCCGCCGCCCAGAATGGTTGCCGCGCGAATGAGCCAACCGATCAGCGGCGGCTTGGAATAGGCGCCGAGCGCCATCTCGCGGCCCCAGAGCCAATATTGCGCCTCATCGACAAAAAGGTCGGTGCGGTTGAAGGCCAGACCAAGGACGCGCAGGGCGGTTACGAGGACAATCGCTGAAAACGCAAATGTCAGCCATCGGCGCTCATCGCCTGCCTGCGCATAAGGCATCGTCGCCGCCTCATGCATGCTGGCGGCGTTCTGCATGAATCAACCAGAGATTTCGGGCATAGATGAAAAGGCCGGAGGCCTGCCCGATGATAAAGACCGGATCGCGCCGCCAGATGGCGTAGGACAAAAGCACCAGACCGCCGATAACGGAAAAATACCAGAAGGCCACGGGAATGACCGAGCGGTTGGCCCGTTCCGAGGAAATCCATTGAACCAGAAAACGCATGGTAAACAGCATCTGGCCCATGAAGCCGGTGCAGACCCACAGAAATTCCTTCCAGCTGTTCACATGCAGCATGGACCATAAAGCCGGTGCATTCACGGCAATGTCTCCGTTTTGAAAGTTTCAGCCCAGCTTGACCGCTTGCGCCGGCGCAACAGCCAGGCGACACCGATCAGATCGTGGATGCCGACAAGCGCGCGGCCGATATTGGTGTAATGGGAATTTCCATGCAGCCGCGCCCGGTGCGTGACATCGACATGGGCGACCTGCCAGCCGTCGCGACTGAACAGCGCCGGAAAATAGCGGTGGTGATGATCGAAATAGGGCAAGGCGAGATAGGCGTCGCGGCGGAAGGCCTTGAGACCGCAGCCTGTATCGCGCGTGCCATCCTTCAATATCCGCGCCCGAAGCCCGTTGGCGAAGCGGGAGGAAAGGCGTTTTCCAAGCGTATCACGCCGGCCGACACGCTGGCCGGCGACGAGGCCGAGCCGGCTCGAGGCGCTGGCGGACAGAAGCGGCGCAAGAAGTGCCGGCAGATTGTCCGGCGGGTTTTGCCCGTCTCCATCAAGCATGCAGATAACAGGCGCACGCGCCGCCTGCACGCCACTGTGGATCGCCGCCGATTGCCCGCCCTGGCGGTCATGCCGGACGAGCCGCAACATCGGATAACGGTCACCGAGCGCAAGCACCGCCTGGACCGTGCCGTCGGCAGATGCGTCGTCCACCACCACGATCTCGAAGGCGCCAACCGGCTGGCAGGCAGCAACGATCTCCGCCACGAGCGTTTCGACGCTCGCTTCCTCATTGTGCATCGGCACGACAACGGCGAAATCCGGCCTCGGTCTCACGCTGGCTCCGTCATATCCGTCTGCATTCAGTCCGCAGACATCATTGATAGTGGCGAGAGAAGGAGCGCGAAAAGCTTGCATGAACATGAACAGCCGTTGAACTTCACCCGATATGCGCCCGTTCTATTGCAGTTTTATTACGGGAAACGCCTCAGTGGCGGCCGGTTATTTTTTCACGGTATGCGGGAAATAATCGTACAATTCGCAGTGCTTTTAACGCGGCCGTAAGCAATTTTTGTCACCGTGCGCTCACGTTTTTTTGGGGGAGGAAACAGGATGCCGGGTGGGAATCCGACTGCTGTAAAAGCTAAATCATTGTCGATAAAAGCCAAATTTGCCGCGCTCGTCACGGGCGCTACGCTGGTTTCATGCCTGTCCGTGGGGTTGTTGTCCTACGAAATGGGCAAGTCGGGCCTGATCGACGCCAGCGAAATCAGGCTCGAAACGGTTGCAAGCAACCAATCCAAACAGCTTGACGCCTATACTTTGCGTGTCGAACAGAGCATTTCCGAACTGTCGCAAAATGCCGCGGTCGCGCAGGCGCTGGAGACGATGACCACGGTCGTGCCGACGGAAAGGGATGCGATCCTCCAGGCGTTCCGCCGCGAAGGCGTCTCCGAGGAGGAGCGCGCCTCCTTCAACGGTGAAGGTCTGCGACTGCTTTACGCCATTCGCCATGCCACCATCAACTCCACCATCGCCAGCGTCTGGCGCAACACCCGCGTCAGCGACATCTATGTGATCGACAAGAGCGGTCTCATTATCTACACCGTGACCAAGGGGAAAAACTTCCTGACCAGCGTGACGGAACCACAGAACGCCGCGATCAAGGAGCTGTTCGACCGCATCGAGGCCGGCAAGGACGGTGTCGTCAGCACCACCGGTTTCAGCGGCGGGGAAAATGATTCGGCCATGATCGGCATGCCGCTCGCCGTCTCCAACTGGGGCCAGCTGCAGCGCAAGGGCGCCGTCATCATGCGCATCGCCGCCGATCGCATCGGTGCGGTCGTGACGCCTGAGGAAACCGGCAAGACCATCGATGACGCCGTTCTTCTCAACGCCGACGGCAAACGACGGGCTGGCGTTCTTTCGGGCGGCGCGGATGCCGCCGTTTCCGAAAGCCTCGCGGCTCTTTCCAACGCAAACGACGCCGGAACGGTGATGGCGCAGACACCTGCGGGCAACATCTTCTATGCCTATCGCCCGGTCTCCGTCTTCGGACAGAAACATCTTCTGGCCATCGGTCAGCAGGAGAGCAAGGTTCTCGCCGCCGCCAACGATCTCGCCTTCTGGGCGACGCTTGCGACACTGGCCGTGCTTGCGATCATGACGCTGATCGGCATTTTCGTTTCCGCTGGTCTCACCAAACCGCTGACCGGCCTTGCCGGGCTGATGGAGCGGCTGAACGGCGGCGAGAACAATATCGAGATCAAGGCCGTTTCGCGCGGCGATGAGATCGGCACCATGGCGCGCGCGCTGGAATCCTTCCGCCAGGGCATTCTGGACAAGCAGCGCATGGAAACAGAAGCCCATCGCAAAGGCGAGGAACTGGACGAGGAACGCGCCCAGCGGGAGATGGAAAAGGCAAGAAGCGCCAGGGAGCTGGAAGAAGCCGTCGATGCCCTTGCCACCGGCCTTGCCAATCTTGCGGCCGGCAGGCTCGATCTTCGCATCGAGAAATCCTTTGTGCCGTCGCTCGATCATCTGCGCGTCGACTTCAACAACTCCATGGCGGGCCTGGAAGCGACGATCTCCAATATTGGCGAAAGCGCAAACGCCATCCGCTCTGGCTCCGGCGAACTGAAAAGCGCATCGGAAGACCTGTCGCGGCGCACGGAACGCCAGGCCGCAGCCCTTGAGGAAGCGGCCGCCGCACTGGGAGACATGACGCAGGCTGTCAATGTGTCCTTGTCGCGCTGCAATGTCGCCGTCGAGGCGACGGCGGGCACGATGCAGGACGCCCATAAATCCACGGCTGTCGTGAAAGAAGCGATCGTCGCGATGGAACGCATCGAGACCTCGTCGGCCAAGATCCGCCAGATCATCGACGTCATCGACCAGATCGCCTTCCAGACCAATCTGCTGGCGCTGAATGCCGGCGTGGAAGCCGCGCGCGCCGGCGAAGCCGGAAAGGGCTTTGCCGTTGTGGCGCAGGAAGTTCGTGAACTGGCCCAGAAATCGGCAGCCGCCGCCCGTGACATCACGACGCTGATCGCCACCTCTGCGGGCGATGTGGAAAGCGGCGTGGCGCTGGTGCTGAAGACCGGTGAAAGCCTGGAACAGATCCAGAAGCGCATCCAGTCGGTCAATGACCAGATCGGTGAAATCGCCACCGCATCGCGCGAACAGTCCGGCCGCCTCAGCGAAATCAATGCCTCCGTCAACGAACTCGACCATGTGACGCAACAGAATGCGGCCATGGTGGAGGAAACGACCGCCGCAGCCTTCTCGCTATCCAGCGAGGCGGACGGCCTGACGGAACAGGTGGGGCAATTCTCCGTCGCCGCCATACGGCAGCGGGACCAGCGTTACGCGGCATAAGCCGCAACGAAAAAGGCCGGAGGCAAAACCTCCGGCCTTTTATTTTGCCTGAAAACCCGATCCGGGCTCCCAGGGGCCGAAGCCCCTGGGAACACGCCGGCTTGATCGCGATGATCCGTCGCCGGCTTCCGGGGAGGAACTCAGAAGAAGCCGACCTTGTTCGGGCTATAGGACACGAGCAGGTTCTTGGTCTGCTGGTAGTGATCGAGCATCATCTTGTGGGTCTCGCGACCGATGCCCGACTGCTTGTAACCGCCGAAGGCGGCACCAGCCGGATAGACGTGATAGCAATTGGTCCACACACGGCCCGCCTCGATGCCCCGGCCGGCCCGGTAGGCAATGTTCGTATCGCGGCTCCACACGCCCGCGCCCAGACCGTAAACCGTGTCATTGGCGATTTCGAGCGCTTCTTCCACCGTCTTGAAGGTGGTGACGGAGACAACGGGACCGAAGATTTCCTCCTGGAAAATCCGCATCTTGTTGTTGCCTTCAAAGACGGTCGGCTGAATGTAATAACCGTCCTTCAGATCACCCGTGAGCGTCTTGCGGTCGCCGCCGGTCAGAACCTTGGCGCCTTCCTTCTTGCCGATCTCCAGATAGCTCATGATCTTGTCGAACTGTTCCTGCGACGCCTGCGCGCCCAGCATGGTCGACGGATTGAGCGGATCGTCCTGGCTGATGGCCTGCACGCGTTTGATCGCCTTTTCCATGAAGCGGTCATAGATCGATTCATGAACCAGCGCGCGTGAGGGGCATGTGCAGACCTCACCCTGGTTAAGCGCGAAGAAAGCGAAACCTTCGAGCGCCTTGTCGAGGAAGGCATCGTCCTCGTTCATCACATCGGCAAAGAAGATGTTCGGCGACTTGCCGCCCAGTTCCAGCGTGATGTTGGTGACGTTGTCGGCCGCATAACGCATGATTTCCTTACCGACCGAGGTGGAGCCGGTAAACGCGATCTTGGCGATGCGGTTGCTCTGCGCCAGCGGCTTTCCGGCTTCAAGGCCCGTGCCGTTGACGATGTTGAGGACGCCGGGCGGCAACAGATCTTCGATCAGTTCCATCACGACAAGAATGGAGGCCGGCGTCTGTTCGGCCGGCTTCAGCACCACGCAATTGCCGGCGGCAAGCGCCGGCGCAAGTTTCCACGCGGCCATCAGGATCGGGAAGTTCCACGGAATGATCTGGCCGACGACACCGAGCGGTTCATGGAAGTGATAGGCGACCGTGTCATTGTCGATTTCGCCGATCGTGCCTTCCTGTGCACGGATGCAGCCCGCGAAATAACGGAAATGGTCGATCGTCAGCGGAATATCCGCATTGGTCGTCTCGCGCAGCGGCTTGCCGTTATCCCAGGTTTCGGCCCGCGCGATGAGATCGAGATTGTCCTCGATACGCTGGGCGATCCTGAGCAGGATGTTGGAGCGTTCCGTTACGCTGGTCTTGCCCCATTTGTCGCGGGCCTTGTGTGCTGCGTCGAGCGCGAACTCGATGTCAGAGGCATCCGAGCGGGGAACTTCGCAGATCTTGTGGCCCGTGACCGGCGAAAGATTATCCATGTAGCGGCCGGATTTCGGCTCCACCCATTTGCCGCCGATGTAATTGCCATATTTCAGCTTGAAGGGCGCTTCGCCCGCTTTCTGCTGAACCTGAATATTCATGATTTCATCCTCCCTGATGAAAACGATCCGCGACGGACCGCATGGGAGAAAGGTGAGCCTAGATGGCGCTGTTCGGTAGAGGGGCGGCGCTGTTCCGCAGCGCACATTGTCTCACATCTGCGACAAAGGCGCTTCGATCCGGCATGATTGGCCGGATCGCAACCGCTTGGACCTTAATGCACGTCGAATTTCTTCATCTTGCGATGAAGCGTGGCGCGGCTGATGCCGAGCAGCGAGGCGGCCTGCGTGACGTTGCCGTTGGTGCGAGACAACACACGCCGAAGCGCCGAGCGTTCCGCTTCCGCAAGGTCGGAACCGCTGTCGTGGCGCTGCTCCTGCAGAATATCCGCAGCGGGCAGGCCCTGCGCGATCAGGGTATCATCGAGCTTCAGCGCAAGGCGTGCGGCGCGGGTTGCACCCAGCACAAGATCGTCCTGATCCACCGCAAGCAAAGAAAGCGCCGCGCCAAAACCACTCGGCACCACAACGATGCGCGCGCCCGGAAAGGCGCGACGGAAAAGATTACCCTCGATGCGCTGCGCCGCATCCTTCACCGCCTGGGTGACGAAGGAGAAGGTCATCTCGTTGATATCATCGCGGCAGGTGGAAATATCGAGTGCGCCCGTCACCCGGCCGGTATGGTCACGAATGGGCGCCGTGGTGCAGCAGAGTTCGGTATTCGACGTGAAGAAATGCTGGTCGCGATAAACCACCACCGAACGCTCATCGACGAGCGCCGTGCCGATACCATTGGTACCCACGCTCGCCTCACTCCAGACAGCGCCGGACCAGAGACCAAGCGCTCGGAACTCTCGGTCATCGCCGGCCGCACCGCGTCTTTCCAGCGCAACACCCTGCGCATCGGTCAAAAGCAGGCAGCAGCCGGATTTGCCGACACTTTGGAAAATGCGGTCAAGTTCATCCGTGCTTTCGGCAATCAGGCCGGCCGCACTTTCACGGGCGCGGCGGAATTCATACTCGCTGAGAAAGATCGGCTTGCGGTTTTCCTCCGGTGCAAGATGATGTTTGACCATGCAACGACGCCAGGAGGCGACAATCGGAGAACTTGCGGCGGCGGAACGGTGGCGCGCGGTTTCATACACGCGTTCCGCATGGGCGATGTCTGTCGGCATACGCTCCTCCCAAAGCTTTTCGACGATGGTGCGCTGGAAGCGTTCACGTTTCAACAAAAAATTTCGCGACCACCATTGCCGGGCGCAACCGCGGGCTGCGCCAGACTATCGGACCGCCTTGAAATAACGCCGGCCGGCGCTCGCTTCCGTTTCATCCTCGGCCGAGAGAAACGTATCGTCCACGAGATTGGCGATGGAGGTCAACGGTCCGGGCTTGCCGAAGAAGAAGCCCTGCACCTGCAGGCAGCCTTCGCGCCGCAGGAACTCGATATGGGCCTTCGTCTCGACCCCTTCCGCAAGCACCGGAATATTGAGGCTGTGCGCCAGAATGAGCGTCGAGCGAACGATCGCCTCCGACTGCACGTTGGTCGACAGGCCATCAATGAAGGCGCGGTCGATCTTGATCTTGTCGAAGGGGAAACTCTGCAGGGTCGAAAGCGAGGAATAACCCGTGCCGTAGTCGTCCATCGCGATCTTGACGCCGAGCGACTTGAGTTTGCGAATGGTAAGGAGCGCGTGGCGATGGTCGGCGATAATGCTGCCTTCGGTGATTTCCAGCTCGAGCCTTTCCGGCGCAAGCCCCGTCTCGGCAATAATTTTCTCAACCTTGTCAGGGAAATCATTATCCGCAAGCTGCTGCGGCGCGACGTTTACGGCGATGGCAAGCGATTTTTTCCACTGAGCGGCCTGCACGCAGGCTTCTCGCAGAACCCATTCGCCCAGTTCGACGATAAAGCCGGTCTGTTCCGCGATCGGAATGAATTCGGTCGGGGAGACCATGCCGCGTTCCGGATGGTTCCAGCGCAAAAGCGCTTCGAAACCAACAATGCTGCCGCTTTTGGTGTCGTTCTGCTGCTGGTAATAAAGCTCGAACTCGTTATTGGCGAGGCCGCTGCGCATGGCGACGGCAAGCACGTTACGCTCACGCGCGGCCTCGTCCATGGATTTGTCGTAAAAGCAGATCGTATCGGAAGTACCGCTTTTTGCCCGGTACATGGCGACGTCAGCCTGGGCCATCAGCGTATCGGCATCGATGGAGCCGGTATTGCGAACCGATATGCCGACACTTGCACCGACCGAAAATGTCTGCCCGTTCCATTCCACCGGCTTGCTGATCTGCTCGATCAATCGCTGGGCGAACTCCGCGCCATCGGCGCGGGTATAATAGGAATGGGTCATCGCCACGAATTCATCGCCGCCCATGCGCGCCAGGAACTCCCCGGCTTTCAGCACGGAACTCGCGCGGTCGGCGATGGCGCGCAGCACGGCGTCGCCCGCCGCATGGCCATGCACGTCATTGATTTCCTTGAAACGGTCGAGATCGATTGACAGAAGCGCGGTATGCGCGCCCAGCGAGACATGGCGCGTGCGACGATTGAGATGTTCGATGAATGCCGCCCGGTTGGGAATGCCCGTCAGCGGATCGTGCAGCGAGAGATGGCGATAGCGGGCAACCGCCTGCTGGGTGGACTGGGCGTCGATGACATAGGTGGAAAGCCCGAGCGCCAGAAGCAGCAGCGTCACCGCAATGGCGCCTCCGCCCATGATGGCCGGCGGCAGCAGATTTTCCGGAATGATGATGCGCGGGTCAAACGCGAAGGACATCGAGGCCATGCCGGTATAATGCATCGAGGCAATGGCGAGGATGAGAAACGCCACCGCGCTATATTGGCAGAAACGGTTGAGAGGCCGGGCAATGCGATTGACCGCAATGGCGCCGAACACCGCCCCTAGCACCAGCGAGGCGATGACATAGGCCTGATCCCAGAAAATCATGCCCTGAACATTATAGGCCGCCATGCCGGTGTAATGCATGGCCGCAATGCCGAGGCCGAGGATCATGCCGCCAGCTTCCACCAGCACGCTGCGCCCGCCATAGGCGGAAATGCCGAAGCCGGCAGTCGTTGTGGTAATGGCGATCAGAAGCGATAGCCCGGTCAAATAGGGATCGTATCCTACATCACCCGCGGCGACATAGCCCAGCATCGCCACGAAATGGGTGGTCCATATCGCCGCCCCGCCATTGACGCCCGCCAGAAACAGCCAGTTGACCTTCTGCACCCCCGTTGCCAGACGTGCTTTTGAAAAAAGGCGCATCGAAACGAAACTACCCAGCATGCAGACGAAGACCGCTGCGACGGTGTATCGATAGTCGTGATCGATGGTGAGGCACTGGAGAACTTTGAGCATTGTCATCTACGCAATTGGAATTCTGCGCAGCCATATCATTCGCCAAGTTTTCACCCGGTTTATGTGGATGGATAAGCATATATTAAAAGTTGCAACACACGGATGAATTAGTGAATACTAATAAAATTATAAAGCGGCACCCGTGAAAACGGGGCCACTCTTGTCTTTGGCTTCCGTTTGTATTATAGCGCCCGCACCCGTGTAGACACCCTTGGAGGCAACGCGGGCGGGATGGCCCTTGGCCTCTCCGGTTCAGGCCGCTTCGTTCGGCATGAACTCTCCATATAACCTCGAAAGGAATTGCCATGAGCAAAGAATCGTATGAGCTCAAGGCCGAGGCGCGCGAACGAGTTGGTAAGGGGTCCTCTCGTGAACTTCGCCGCAACGGTTTGATTCCCGCTGTCATCTATGGTGACAAGCAGGCCCCCATTTCCATCGCCCTGTCGACCAACGAAGTCACCAAGCGTATCCATGCTGGCGGTTTCATGACGACGGTTGCGATCATCGACGTCGACGGCAAGAAGATCAAGGTTCTCCCGAAGGATTACCAGCTTGATCCGGTCCGCGACTTCACCATGCACGTCGACTTCCTGCGCGTTTCGGGCAACACGCTCGTCAACGTTGAAGTTCCGGTTCACTTCGTCAACGAAGAAAAGTCGGACATCAAGATCGGCGGCGTTCTGAACATCGTTCGTCACACGGTGGAATTCCACTGCCCGGCCAACGACATTCCGGAATTCATCACCGTTGATCTCGCTGGTCTGAAGATCGGCGACAACGTTCACATTTCGAATGTGAAGCTGCCGAAGAACATCACGCCGGTTATTGCCGACCGTGACTTCACGATCGCAACGATCGTTGCTCCGGCTGGCGGCGTCGCAGAAGAAACGACTGAAGAAGCTTCCGAGGAATAATCGGCGGCCGCAAGGCCCGATAGCTTTGAAGAATGAGGCCCGTTCCGTTTTCGGAACGGGCCTTTTAGTTTTTATGAACTTTAAAACCAGAAAGCTTGCCGCCCACGCATGATACGGAACCCGTTTCAGCGTCGATTAACACTTCCATGAAACGATACCCTTGCGCTGTCGTGGAACACCGGCCGGGCTGAGGAAATGGGATGGGAAAACAGGCTCTTGCCGAAAACCTTCGCAAAACCTCTCCGGATGGACGAAGCGGGCGCAGCAAGTCTGGGGCAAAGGGTAGCTGCAATCGAACATGGCTCATTCCGTCGAAAGTCGCTTTATCGCGATTGTTTCCGGCGCACTTCTTACAGTGGTCGCCCCGCTCTTCACGCTTTTGCTGACGCTTTCCTACCACGAAGCCATTCGCAGCCAGCGTAACCACCTTGAAATTCTGCTGTCGACCAATGCACAGGCGCTTGCCCGCCCCCTGTGGGACCTTGATGACGACACCATAAACCAGATTACCGGCACCCTCGTTTCCGACCCCGTGATCCGCATGGTCGAGGTCAAGGATACATCCGGCCAGCTCGATATCGTCCAGACCGCCGGCAGCGACATCATTCAGGATGCCGCCTCGACGACGCGTGAGGTGACCTACAAGACCACGAAAGGCTCCGTCACGGTCGGGCAGCTCACGGTCTATTATGACGATATCAGCCTTCTGACCTCTCTCAGCCGCAACGAACTGGCCTTCATCACGATTTTCATCCTCGCCGTCCTCGCCATCGTTCTTGCCGCCGTCGCCGGCAACCGCTTCATGGTCATCCGCCCGCTGATGCGGCTGGCGGCCGCGATAGAGGCAACGCGGCGTCTCGGTTCGCGCCATCACGTCGACTGGCGCTCGAAGGACGAAATCGGCCGGCTGGCGAAAAGCTTCAACGAAATGCAGACACAGCTCGAAAAGGAAGAGCTGGAGATCAAGAACGCGCACGAGCGAAAGACGGAAATCTACAACCGTACACCCGCCATGCTGTTCTCCCTCGACAGGCACGACCGCATCGCCGCCGTCAGTGACTATTGGGTGCAGGCGACGGGCTACGACCGTACCCGGATACTCGGGCTGAATTTTGCCGATCTCATCCACCCCGATGACCGGCTTCTGTTTCAGCAGCGCAAGACGGCGCACCCCTTGCCCGATACCTCGCATAGCGGCATCACCGTGCGTTTCCATTGCATGGATGGCAGCGTCATGGACGCACTCATCCTCGAAAAGGCCCTTGATTCCGGCGATGCTGCGCATCAGAGCACATGCCTCTGCGTCATGACCGACGTGACCGAACTGCGCCAGTCGGAAAAGCGCAATCGCCAGCAGGCCATTTCCGACCATCTGACCGGCCTCTTCAACCGTCAGGGCTTCGAGGCCATTCTCGATCTGCAGATCCGCGATGCGGATCGCAACGGCAGCGAACTCGCCTGCCTCTTCATCGACCTCGACCGGTTCAAGGCGATCAACGACAATCTTGGCCATGCCGCAGGCGACGCTGTTCTCAAACAATTCACGCTGAAGCTCGAGCCACTGCTGACGCCGCTGGACAGCGCATCGCGTCTTGGCGGTGACGAATTTGCCATTCTTCTGGCCGGCGACAAGGTGGAAGAGCGCGCCCTGCAATTCTGCGAGCGTATCTGCACCATGTTGGATACGCCCTTCGAGATCGAGAACAACAGCATACGTCTCAGTGCCAGCATCGGCATGGCGGTCTATCCCCTGCACGCCTCCAGCGCGTCAGAGCTTCTGCAGAATGCCGACATGGCGATGTATACCCGCAAGCGGACGGGCAAGAACGGCTCGCAGGTCTTCGACAGCTCGATAATGGACCGGGCCCGGGAACATGCAGAACTGGAGCGGGATATCTCGCAGGCGCTTTCCGAGGACTGGTTCGAAGCCTATTTCCAGCCGATTCAAGATCTCTCAACCGGCCAGACGGCTGGTTTCGAGGCGCTGCTGCGTCTCAACCACCCGGACAAGGGCCTGCTTTCTCCGGCCGCCATTGTCAGCCTCGCGGAAGAAAACGGCACCATCCAGCGCATCGGCAATGTCATTCTCGATCAGTCGATCGCCAATCTCGCCAGACTGTCGCGCCTGCCGGGCATGGAACAGACCTATGTGGCCGTGAATTTCTCGCCGCTGCAATTCGAACCGGGATTGCCGACGCGCATCGCCGGTGTTCTGCACCGCCACGGCATTCTTCCCAGACGACTGGTCGTCGAGATCACCGAAGCCGTCATCATGAAAGACGATCCGCAAATCCGGGCGATCCTCAATGCCATCCATCAGCTCGGTTGCCGCATCGCGCTGGATGACTTCGGCACGGGTTATTCCTCGCTCAGCTATCTCAGCCGTTTCCCGGTCGATATCGTCAAGATCGACCAGTCCTTCACCCGCTCGATCTGTGATGACACGATGGAAATCAGGCAGCGAAACCGCATGCTGGTCGAAGGCATCGCGGCCATCTCGCACAAGATGAATTGCGTCGTCATTGCAGAGGGCGTCGAGACGGAAGAGCAGAAGGAACTTCTGACCGATATAGGCGCGGATTTCGGGCAGGGTTATTTCTTCGCACGCCCGCAGCCGGTCGAAAGGCTGATCACCTCCCTCGACATCGCGTCCGGGAAAAGCCGCATTGCGGCGCGGCAAGCGTGAACCGGCAGGGGGCCGCAATGGGATTGATCCGCTTTTGCCTGATCTTTCTTGCTCTCGCCGCTCCGGCCAGCGCGGCCAAGCTCTTCCTGACGACCGAGGTCTACCCACCCTATAATCTGCAGGCGAGCGACGGCAGCGTGCGCGGCGTCTATTTCGACCAGCTCAAGATCGTGCTCGAGGATACCGGCACCAGTTACGAGGTCGCCGTCATGCCCTGGGCGCGAGCCATTGCGTTGGCCAGCACACAGGCCATGCATTGCGTCTTTGCCGCTGCGAGAACACCGGAGCGGGAAAAGCAATTCAAATGGGTCACGCCGATCCATATCGACCGCAATATCCTCGTGGCGCGCCGCAAGGCGAATGTCGAAGCCTCCAGTCTTGATGAGGCCAGGAAATATCGGGTGGGAACCCAGCGTGGCGACTACACCGAAGCGCTGCTGCAAAAGCTCGGTTTCCCGCAGGTGGATGTCGGTGCGGATTTCGAGATCACGCTTCACAAGCTGGAAGCCGGCCGCATCGACCTGATGCCCATGTCTGAAAGCACTTTCAAGAGCCTGCCCGCCGATACGTTCAGGGAGGTGATAACGTTTACGCGGCAACAGCTTGGGCTTGCCTGCAACAAAAGCGTGCCCGACGAGGTCATCGCAAAATTACAGGCCCGGCTGGACCGGCTGATCGCCGATGGAACGCAGCAGCGGATATTCGACCGCTACAATCTCGTCAGCCCCTGACCCATCCAAACTGCATAAAAAGCCCTAAATCCATAAAAAGATTGACAGCCGGCGGATTTCGGGGTGGTGACAACAGCATCATCTGGCAACATGCGGACATGCCCCATGAAGATCATCGCAGGACTCGGCAATCCCGGCGCGCAATATGCGGGAAACCGCCACAATATCGGCTTCATGGCCGTCGATGCGCTGCAGCGCCTGCCTTCTTTTGCGCCCTGGTCGAAGAAATTCAAGGCGGAGATTTCCGAAGGCGAGATCGGTGGCGAAAAGGTCCTGCTGATGAAGCCGCTGACCTACATGAACCTTTCGGGTGAATCCGTCGGCGAAGCCATGCGCTTCTTCAAGCTTGCACCCGCAGACATCATCGCCATTCATGATGAACTTGATTTGCCGGCCGGCCGCGCCCGCATCAAGACTGGCGGCGGTCATGGCGGCCACAACGGCCTGAAATCGCTCGACGCCCATTGCGGCAAGGAATACCGCCGCCTGCGCCTCGGCGTCGGCCATCCCGGTGACAAGGAGCGGGTGCACGGTCACGTCCTCGGAGACTTCGCCAAGGCCGACCGCGTCTGGCTCGATCCGCTTCTGGACGCCATTGCTGACAACGCCGCAATGCTGGTGAAAGCAGAGGATTCACAGCTGATGAACAAGCTGGCGCTCGCCACGGGCAGTAAGCCGGAAGCCGAGAAACCGGCCAAGGCAGCCAAACCCGCCGCGCAATCCCATATCCATCAGGCACGCAACAGCGCCCAGCCGAAAAAACTGCCGGAAACCGGCCCGATGGCCGAAATGTTGAAGCGTATGTTCGGCAAGAAGGACTAGATCACGAATGTCTTCGGAGACCATCGTCCTGCGCGAAGCCCAAGCCGGCGATCTGGCTGGACTGCTTGAACTTTACCGGGCGCTCAATCCGTCCGATCCGGAAATGACGACAGAAGAAGCAGATACGGCTTTCGCGACCATGCTCGCCCAGCCGGGCCTGACCGTGTTTCTTGCGACCGAAGGCGGAGAAGCGGTCGCCACCGCCACGCTGCAGATTGTTCCGAACCTGACGCGCGCCGCCCGTCCCTATGCCCTTGTCGAAAACGTGGTGACGCTGGAAACCCGTCGCGGCCGCGGATATGGCCGGGCGGTCGTGCGCCATGCCGTCGAGGTCGCTTTTGCGGCGAATTGCTACAAGGTGATGCTGCTGACCGGCCGGCAGCGCCCGGAGGTCCATGCATTTTATGAAAGCTGCGGCTTCGTGCAGAACAAGACGGGTTTCCAGATAAGGCAGGATTAACGCTCACTCCTCGGGCTCGGTGGTGAACATCAGCGGAAATCCCGCTTCCTTGCCGAGATCGGTCGCTTCCTTGGCCTTGGTCTCGGCAATATCGCGTTCGCAGACGACGACAACCGCGCTGCCGAAGCGATGCGCCGTCATCATCACCCGGTGGCCGGTCTCCTCGCTCATACGGAAGATCGCCTTCAGGACCACGGTTACGAAATCGCGCGGCGTATAGTCGTCATTCAGCAGAATGACCTTGTAGAGCTTCGGCCGCTCCAGCTTTGGTTTGACTTTCGGTTTTGGCTTGAGATCGACAGGACTGTCACTCATCATGGCCGCTCGTGCCTGTCGCTCATCGCGGTTGTTCATGGGAAACCCCGTTGATGACGAAAGATCGATCGCTTGACCCGCTTATATTGCGCCGCAACCACGCCATCGGCAAGCCTGCCCGAAATTCCTCACCATTAAAGGGGCTTTGCCCACCCAAATCGGCGCGCGGGCTTGACCTTGCCCTGCCCTTTCCGCAAAAGGCTCCTCAACGAATTCTTTCAAACGGACAGGTTTCAAGCCATGGGCTTCAAATGCGGTATCGTTGGATTGCCAAATGTCGGCAAGTCCACTCTCTTCAACGCGCTGACGAAAACGGCAGCGGCACAAGCCGCCAACTATCCCTTCTGCACCATCGAGCCGAATACCGGCGAAGTGGCGGTTCCGGATGCGCGCATGAAAATCCTCGCCGACATTGCCGGCTCGAAGGAAATCATCCCTACCCGCATCTCCTTCGTCGACATCGCCGGCCTGGTACGCGGTGCATCGAAGGGCGAAGGCCTCGGCAACCAGTTCCTCGCCAATATCCGCGAAGTGGACGCCGTGGTTCACGTTCTGCGCTGCTTCGAGGATGATGACATCACCCACGTCGAAGGCCGCATCAACCCCGTGGCCGATGCCGAAACCATCGAGACCGAGCTGATGCTCTCCGATCTCGAAAGCCTTGAGCGCCGCACGGAACAGACCCGCAAGCGCGCCACCGGCAAGGACAAGGAATCGCTGGCGCAGCTGCCGCTGATGGAAGCTTCGCTGAAGCTTCTGAACGAAGGCAAGCCGGTCCGCACCCTGCTCTCCACGCTCGATGCCGAAGAACTGCGCATCCTTCAGGGCCTCAACCTCCTGACTGCGCACCCGGTTCTCTACGTCTGTAACGTCGCGGAAAGCGACGCCGTCGACGGCAACGAACACACCAAGGCCGTTGCCGAAATGGCGAAAGCCCAGGGCGCAGAATCCGTCGTCATCTCCGCGGCGATCGAATCCGAAGTCGCACAGCTTCCCGATGAAGAGTCGAAGGAATTCCTCTCCGCCCTCGGCCTCGAAGAAGCGGGCCTCGACCGTCTGATCCGCGCCGGCTACAAGCTGCTTGACCTCATTACCTATTTCACCGTTGGCCCGAAGGAATGCCGCGCCTGGACCATCGAGCGCGGCACCAAGGCCCCGCAGGCCGCCGGCGTCATCCACTCCGATTTCGAACGCGGCTTCATCCGCGCCAATACCATCGCTTACAACGACTATGTCGCCTTCAAGGGCGAAGTCGGCGCGAAGGAAGCCGGCAAGGCCCGCGATGAAGGCAAGGAATATGTGGTTCAGGATGGCGACGTCATCCACTTCCGCTTTAATACCTGATCTGGGTTGAAATGGGGACGGTCGGGGCGTAGTCGCCCGGACATCGCGGCTTGTTTCTTCTCCCCGCCGGGGAGAAGTTGGCCAGAAGGGTCGGATGAGGGGGCAAGCTCTCCGGATATCACGACCCTTGCCCCCTCATCCCGCTGCCGCGACCTTCTCCCCCTCGGGGAGAAGGTGAAAGGCGCACCCGCTCGCCCAAACGCCTCTTCACGAATATGATCGCACCCTAGATTTGACCTTTACGTAAAGGGAAAAATCATCTTAGATGCGCCGACCTTGACTGTGCGAAGGGAGGACGCCATGACGCCGGTCGCGACTTATGCCTATGAGGATTTTCCCGTAGGGCAGGAATTTCCCCTTGGACCGCAATCGATTTCCGCAGAGCAGATCGTTGCTTTCGCCAGTGAATTCGATCCCCAACCCATGCACCTGTCCGAAGAAGCCGGGCGCCAGAGCATTCTCGGCGGGCTCGCGGCTTCCGGCTGGCACACCTGCAGCCTGCTGATGCGGATGATGGCCGACAGCTATATCTCGGACTCGACCTCACAGGGCAGCCCCGGCATCGACTACGTCGACTGGAAGAAACCGGTTCTGGCTGGTGATACGCTTTCGGGAAAATCCATCGTGCTGGAGCAGCGCCCTTCCGCTTCGCGCCCCGGCATCGGCCTCGTGAAATTACGCCACGAGCTTTATAACCAGCGCGGCGTTCTGGTGTCGCACGGGGAAAACACCGTCATGTTCCTGATGCGCGGCAATGGAGGCGTTACGGCATGAAACTGGCAGAACTTTCCCCGATCGGCGAACGCGTCACCCTCGATACGCTGCATTTTTCCGCCGAAGACATTATTCGCTTCGCCCGCGATTTCGATCCGCAGCCTTTTCACCTCGATGCCGAAGCAGCCAAGAACAGCGTTTTCGGTGGGCTTTGTGCTTCCGGCTGGCACACCGGTGCAGGCTGGATGAAATGTTTTCTCTCTCACTGGATGAAAGAGGTAAAAAGGTTGAAGCAACAGGGCCTGGAGCCGCCAAAACTCGGCCCCTCCCCCGGCTTTCGCGAACTCAAATGGAAAAAACCGGTCTTCGCCGGAGACGATGTCACCTACTTCGTCACCCTGCTCGACACCCGCCCATTGGAATCAAGGGCCGGCATCTGGTTGAACACGACCTTCAATGAGGGCGTGAACCAGTCTGGAGACACGGTGCTGACCTTCCGCAGCGGGGTGCTGGAGTTCGAATAGGGGCTGGCCCATATCACCCCGCCGCGATAGCTTCAAAGCAGGCATCACGGCGGGCAGGTCAATATGGATGATATTCTCAAGGGTTATGCCGAGGCGGCAACGCCGGAGCTGATTTCCAGATTCGATAATCTCGACTGCCGGGAGATTTACACGCCCGTCATCGACCTGCTGCCGTCGACACCGTGCCGGATCGCAGATATCGGCAGCGGCACCGGCCGCGACGCCGCATGGTTCGCAGCGCAGGGTCACGATGTTCTGGCAGTCGAGCCCGTCAGCGAGCTTCGCGAACCCGGCATGCAATTACATCCATCGGACAAGATTACGTGGCTGGATGACAGCTTGCCCGGCCTCGCAAAGGCCCGTCTGCGGGGCGTCTTCGATCTGGTCGTCCTGTGCGGCGTCTGGCACCACGTCGACTACGAGGCAAGGCAAGCCGCGATGGAGAGACTTGCGGAAATGACGGCGACGGGCGGCTTGCTGATCATGTCGCTGCGCCACGGCCCCGCCCCCGAAGGTCGCCGCGCCTTTGCCATTTCACCGGCGGAAACGACAGGCGAAGCCGCCCGTCTCGGTTTCACGCTGATCCGCCAGGCAGAAGTCGCCTCCATTAAGGCAGGAAACCGCGCTCTGGGCGTCCGCTGGACTTGGATTGCCTTACGGAAGACGGGATGAAAAGAGCGGGCTGCCGCAGCAGCCCTGATCAGTCTTTCACCTTAATGGCCGGAAAATTCCACCAGCGTCCTGACCTCGACACCAAGGTCTTCCAGCTTCTTGCGGCCTCCGAGATCAGGCAGATCAATGACGAAGCAGGCGGAAACGATCTCCGCACCCATCTGCCGCAAAAGCTTGACCGCGCCTTCAGCGGTGCCGCCGGTGGCAATCAGGTCGTCAACCAGAATGACCTTTTCGCCCGGCTGTACCGCGTCCACATGCATTTCCATTTCGTCGACGCCGTATTCAAGGCTGTAGGCGACACGGACGGTGGTGTGCGGCAGCTTGCCCTTCTTGCGGATCGGCACGAAACCGGCCGACAGCTGATGCGCCACCGCCCCGCCCAGAATGAAGCCGCGTGCTTCCATGCCGGCAATCTTGTCGATCTTCGTTCCCGCATAGGGCTGCACGAGTTCGTCCACCGCGCGGCGGAAAGCCCGTGGATTACCGAGCAGTGTCGTGATGTCCCTGAAGATGATGCCCGGCTTCGGATAGTCGGGAATGGAACGGATGGCAGCGGAAAGCTCCGAAGCGATAACGGTCATGGTATTTCCAGTTAAGACAAGGGAAGTGGATCAGAAGGTTCGGACTACCCTATCAACTTGACGGCTGCGGACCAACTAAAAAGGACCGGCGCTCAATCCGCGGGTGACATTCCCTTGATCCGCGCCCAGGCCGGGCAGACATCCTCGAAGGAATGCGACAGGGGCCGCAACGCCTCATCATCTCTGTCATCGAAGCTTCCCGAGACCAGCGCGACGGTCGGTGCGTCATCAATGGCGCCGAGCGTGCTGCCGCAGACCGGGCAGAAAGCCCGGCTGGAATAGTCGGAGGATCGGAAAGTCGAGGGCGCGCCGCCCTGTCCCGTCCATGTCACCGCATCCCTCTCGAACTCCACCCAGGCAAGGCTGGGGGCGCCGGAATGCCGCTGGCAGATATCGCAGGAGCAGGTGTGTGGATTGCCGGGCTCGCCCGTCACTTCAAAACGGATGGAGCCACACAGGCAACCGCCGCTGCGAATTTTTGTCATTTCCCACCATCTCCCCTGAACACATGAAAAGGCCCCCGCGGAAGACCGCGGGGGCCGATGATTGGCAGGCATCTGAATACCTATCAATGTTCCTTGTTGGCGTAGACCGATTTCTTGGTGAGATAGATCAGCGCCGTGAAGATGAACAGGAACACCATGACCATGAAACCGGTGCGCTTGCGCTGTTCCAGATGCGGCTCTGCGGCCCACATCAGGAAGGCGGAGACATCCTTGGAATATTGGTCCACGGTCTGCGGCGCGCCATCGTCATAGGTCACCTGATCGGCACTGATCGGCGGCGCCATCTTCAGCGACGCCGCGCTGACGAAATACGGGTTGAAATGCGTGCCTTCCGACACTTCAACACCGGCCGGCGGATCCTGATATCCGGTCAGCAGCGCGTGGATATAGTCCGGGCCGCCTTCCTGATAACCACCGATGATCGGGATCATGTCGATGACGAATTGCGGGAAGCCGCGCTCCACCCCGCGCGCCTTGGCGAGCAGCGACATGTCGGGCGGCGCAGCGCCACCATTGGCGGCAGCGGCCGCCTCATGGTTCGGGAACGGCGAAGGGAAATGATCTGATGGCACGGCCTTGCGATTATACATTTCGCCGTCGGCGTTCGGACCGTCCTGGACTTCATATTCCGCGGCGAAAGCCTTCACCTGCTCGTCCGAATAACCGAGATCCCCCAGCGTGCGGAAGGAAACGAGGCTCATGGAATGACAGGCGGAGCAGACTTCCTTATAGACCTTCAGGCCGCGCTGCAGCTGGCCCTTGTCATATTTGCCGAAGGGTCCGGCAAAGGACCAGCTCTGCTCTTCGGGCTTGATCACCGGGAAGTGGCCCCCGGCAATCGCATGTTCCGTCTTGGTGGCGAGATCATGGCTCTCCTCCGCCGCCGAAGCGACGGTGACGGAACAGCCGATGGCGGCGAAAAGCGCGATGCTTGTTACAAGCTTCTTCATTGTCGTCATCCTTCCTTCGCGCTCAGACTTCTGTGGCCGCAGGCGCGGCACCCGTCTTGGCGGCGTTCTTTGCAAGAACGGCCTCGGTAATCGAATTCGGAATACGCCGCGGCGTTTCGACCAGACCGAGGATCGGCATGATGACGAGGAAGAAACCGAAGTAATAAAGCGTGCCGATCTGCGACATGATGACGTAGATGCCTTCCGCCGGGCGCGAGCCCAGCCAGCCGAGCATGATGGCATTCACCACGAACAGCCAGAAGAACATCTTGTACCAGGGACGATAGACGGCGGAACGAACCTTCGACGTATCGAGCCAGGGCAGGAAGAACAGCACGATGATCGCGCCGAACATGACGAGAACGCCGCCGAGCTTGGAATCGATGATCCAGATGTTGAAGGTGATGGCGCGCAGCATGGCGTAGAACGGCAGATAATACCATTCCGGCACGATATGCGCCGGCGTCTTCAGCGGGTCCGCCATGATGTAGTTATCAGGGTGGCCGAGGAAGTTCGGCATATAGAAGATGAACCACGCATAAGCGATGAGGAACACCGAAACGCCGAGCGCATCCTTGAGCGTCGCATAGGGCGTGAAGGGAACCGTGTCGGTCTTGCTCTTCACTTCCACACCGGTCGGGTTGGTCTGGCCGGTCACATGCAGCGCCCAGATGTGCAGGACGACGACACCCGCGATCATGAAGGGCAGCAGGTAATGCAGCGCGAAGAAGCGGTTCAGCGTCGGATTATCCACGGCAAAGCCGCCGAGCAGGAACTGCTGGATCCATTCACCCACGAGCGGGAAAGCCGTGAAGAAGCCGGTGATGACGGTCGCGCCCCAGAAGGACATCTGGCCCCAGGGCAGAACGTAGCCCATGAAGCCCGTCGCCATCATCAGGAGATAGATCACACAGCCGAGAATCCAGAGGATTTCGCGCGGCGCCTTGTAGGAGCCGTAATAAAGGCCGCGGGCAATGTGCAGGTAAACTGCGATGAAGAAGAACGACGCGCCATTGGCATGCATGTAGCGCAGCAGCCAGCCGTGGTTGACGTCACGCATGATCTTTTCGACGGAATTGAAGGCAACCGTCGTTTCGGCCGCATAATGCATGGCCAGCACGACACCGGTGAGGATCTGAACGATCAGCATCACGGAAAGCATCGCGCCGAAGGTGTAGGCGTAGTTCAGGTTACGCGGGACAGGATAGGCAACGAAGCTGTCATAGATCAAGCGCGGCAAGGGAAGCCGCGAATCGATCCACCTTTCGATGCCGGTGGACGGCTGATAACTGGAATGACCACTCATGAATAACTGTCCCCTTATCCGATCTTGATCACGGTATCGGATGTGAATGCAAATGTCGGGATGGCGAGGTTTTCCGGCGCCGGACCCTTACGTATGCGGCCCGCCGTATCGTAGTGCGAGCCATGGCAGGGACAGAACCACCCGCCGAAATCGCCGGCCTGGCCGAGCGGAACGCAACCGAGATGGGTGCAGGAACCGATCATGACGATCCAGTTTTCCTTACCCTCGCCGGCGGAACGGTCGATATCCGTCGCCTGCGCATCGGGGGCAACATTGGCATTGCGCGCCACGGGATCCTTCAGATCGCCGAGAGCGACGGCCTTGGCTTCCTCGATTTCCTTTTCCGTGCGGTTGCGGATGAAAATCGGCTTGCCGCGCCATTTGACGGTGAGCGACATGCCCGGCTCGACCGCCGTGACATCCACCTCGATGGAGGCGAGCGCCAGCGTCGATGCATCGGGACGCATCTGGTCAATAAAAGGCCATGCAACTGCGGCGGCACCGACGGCGCCCGCCATTCCCGTCACTAGGTAAAGAAAATCGCGACGGGTCGGTTCACCCGAAGCGTCGTGATTGGTTACGTGCTCGCTCACCGCTACACCATCCTCTGCGCTGTTTTTGCCGTAAATCGCATGAGTCCTCCCGCTATGATTTGATCCAGGACAAACTCCGTCCCATCGTCCTGGACACAACTGCGGCATTAAGAAACCGCGTCACTCTGTTTGATCGCAAAATATTGACCGACTTGGCAAGAGCAAAGCACACAAAGCTGCCGTAATTCTGCCGGAGGGGGCCGATTTGGCTCGCATTTTTTCGCCGCCCTTGGCAGGCGGGCAACATTGTGCGCATCCATGCCCCATGTTAGGAGACTTCAAGGGAGAGCTCGGAAAGCAGGGATTCGGATGACGGCGAAGCTCTCTTGCATGGTCTCCACGGCAGTGGCTGCCGTTCTGTTTATCGCCAGCCTGCGCTACATCACCGATTTCTGGCTTCTCGCCTTCGTCACCAGTTTCCAGCTTCACATCGCGCTCGCCTGTATCCTGCTGTCATGCCTAGTCTTCTGGCTGACGCGCGATGCGGTTTCGGCTCTGCTTGTGGTCTGGTCGCTGGCGCTCGCCATCCATGCCGTGGCGATGCTGACGGAATTTTCCACATCCGCCACCGCTGCGCCTGATGCAAAGCCGTTTCGGCTGCTATCCTTCAACGTCTTGATGGACAATGCCGCCAATGCGGATGCGATTGCCGACAAAATTCTCGAATCGGGCGCGGATGCCGTCTATCTCTTCGAGGCGGCGGCATTGCAATCGGTTCTGCCCCGTCTGCAGCAAACCTACCCGCACAGGCTGGGCTGTTACACAGGCACATCCGGATGCGATCTGGTCATCCTGTCAAAAAGACCATTGCAGGAAGGCCGTTTCCACAGTCTCAGCGATCTGCGTCGCGACCGGTTTGCCATCGCCCATATCGACCTCGACGGCACGGAACTGACGCTCGCCGCAGGCCACATCACCAAGCCCTATTTCGACGATTATCATCGCGATGAACTGGATGAAGTCAGCGAAATCCTCTTTCGCGTCACCGGCCTGCTCATTCTCGCCGGAGATTTCAACTCGTCCAGCATAGCGCCCGATATGCGCGCCTTTCTCGCCGCCAACGACCTGAAGAAAGCCACCTTCGAACCCGCCACATGGCCGACGGAGGCCGGTCGCTTCGGCATCGCCATCGACCACATCTTCGCCCGCGAACCGGCAACGCTCATGAAAATCACCCGCCTGCCCGATAGCCTCGGTTCCAATCATTATGGCCTGATGGCGGATTTCATGATCGGGAAATAGTCGAAGGCCTTACTGCGCCGCCTCGTCCGCAGCGAGAAAACCACCCGACTGCCGCGCCCAGAGTTCCGAATAAAGACCGCCCTGCGTGACCAGATCGGAATGGCTGCCCTGTTCCACGATGCGCCCCTGATCCATCACGATCAGTCGGTCGAGAGCAGCAATGGTCGACAGGCGGTGGGCGATGGCCAGAACCGTCTTGCCCTGCATCAGCTCATCCAGATTGCTCTGGATCGCCGCTTCCACCTCCGAATCGAGGGCCGAAGTCGCCTCGTCGAGCACGAGGATCGGCGCGTCCTTCAGCATCACGCGGGCAATGGCGATGCGCTGGCGCTGGCCGCCGGAAAGTTTCACGCCGCGTTCGCCCACATGCGCGTCGAACCCTTTGCGCCCACGTTGATCCTCGAGCCTTGCGATGAAGTCGTCCGCCTTGGCGCGGCGCGTCGCCTCCTGCAATTGCGCTTCGGTCGCGTCGGTGCGGCCGAACATGATGTTGTCTCTGATAGAACGGTGCAGCAGCGACGTATCCTGCGTGACCATGCCGATATGGGCGCGCAGCGATTCCTGTGTCACCCCGGCGATATCCTGACCGTCGATCAGGATACGGCCTTTTTCGACATCGTAGAAACGCAGGATGAGATTGACGAGGGTGGATTTTCCAGCGCCGGAGCGCCCGACGATGCCCACCTTTTCACCCGCCCTGATATCGAGATTAAGATGGTCGATTACGCCATTCGCCCGCCCGTAATGGAAGCTGACATTTTCGAAGCGGATGCTCGGCTTCTTGACCTCCAGCGCCTTCGCGTCAGGCCTATCGACGAGACCAATCGGCTGCGAAATCAGCTCGGCGGCATTCTGCACCGTGCCGAAATTGCGCATGATGCCGTTGAACTGCGTCATCAACCGTCCGAGCAGGAAGTTGAGGCGCAGCACCAGCGCCAGCGTGAAGGCGACCGCACCCGAACTGATCCTGCCGGAAAGCCACAGATCGATGCAGAGCGCCGCCATGGAAGTGATCATCACGCCAGACAGCAGCGCCATGGAAGCCCGCACGCCGGTGATGAAGCGCGTGAACGTCATGGTCGCATGCTGGAAAATATCGAAGCCCTGCCGCATGTAGCGGTCATTGGCATCGTCGCGCCCGAACAGCCGGAGCGTCTGGATATTGCTATAGGCATCCACCATGCGGCCGGAAAGCATGGAGGCGGCTTCCGCCGTTTCTTTGGAATGGTAGCGGATGCGCGGCACGAAATAACGCGCCAGCAGCGAGAAGATCGCCACCCAGACGAGGACGACGACCGCAAGCCGCCAGTCCAGCCCACCGATCAGGAACAGCATGGAGACCGAATAAATGCCGACGAACCAGACGCTTTCCATCAGCGAAGTGACGAGATCGCCCGCCGCCTGCCCGCCCGACCAGACCTTGGTGACGATGCGGCCTGAAAAATCATTCTGGAAGAAGGTCAGCGATTGCCGCGCCACGTGCATATAGGATTGCCAGCGCACCAGATTGTAAAAGCCGGGCGTGATGATCTGCTGGTCCACCAACGCCGTCACCATGGTGACGATAAAACGCACGATGCCGATCAGTACCAGCATGCCGACCAGTTCGCCGCCATGGGCCGCAAGCAGCCCTGCCCAACCCTCTTCCGGCTTCACGGTGGCGAGAATATCGACGAGACGTCCGACGAACCAGAAAAGCGCCGCCTCGATGGCCGCCGTCAGCCCGCCCAGCACCAGCATGGCGAAAAACGGCGCCTTGGCCTGCGAGATATAGAACCAGATGAAGGCGAACGTGCTTTCAGGCGGCCGCAAATCGTCCTTGCGGGCGAAGGGCTTTATCCAGTTCTCGAAAAACTCGAAGATGCGGGTAATAACCATGATGCGGATATAGGCGGATTCCCGGAGCGGGAACAGCCGCGGAGGCTGCGGGAAGAGATTATATTTCGGTAACATTCGCGAAATGGAAAAGGGCGGGAGTGAAAACGGACGCCAGGCGATGTTGCTATTTCAGGGCGATGAGCCCAGCGTCCGTAGGGCGGAATCCGCAGGCGTCGAAGTAAAATTGCCGGAGATGCGGGTCAAAATCCACATGGAGCCACTCGCAGGCGGTATCTTTCGCCCGATCAACCGCCTCCCCTATCAGCGCCTTTGCAATGCCCTGGCGTTGGAAAGCAGACGACACCATGGTGTCGAGAACAAATGCGTGAACCCCGCCATCCCATGCGATGTTAACGAACCCGACGAGCTTCCCCAAATGGCGGGTACATACCCAGCCGAGACTGAAGCGATTGACCTGTGACCACCAATCATCAGCGAAGATTCGATGCTCAAAGCATTCCGCGTGAAGGGCATTGACTTCAGCATTCTCGAACGTGCCACGCCACTCGGTCGTATACTCGGAAGGGGTGGGTTCTTGCGGTGATGTTAGCTCCATTCGCATGCCCTTACCCGGTTTCGGAGTCCGACACGATCGGTCCTTGATCGTAGAGGACCACTTTCCCACGGCGCAGACGCACCGTGGCTGGATGCGGCCAAGGCCGGCATGACGGCAGACCTTTGACAAAGGGCGGGGAATGTTCCCCGCCCTCTCGCTTTTCCTCACTCCGCGGCCACTTCCGCCTCATGGTCGGCGATGAAGCCGCCGGACTGGCGCCGCCACAGGTCGGCATAAATGCCGCCCATTGCCGCCAGTTCCGCATGGCTGCCCGCTTCCACGATCCGGCCCTTGTCGAGAATGATGAGCCGGTCCATCTCGGTCAGCGTCGAAAGGCGGTGGGCGATCGCAATCACCGTCTTGCCTTCCATCAGCGAGAACAGGTTCTCCTGGATCGCCGCCTCGACTTCGGAGTCGAGCGCCGATGTCGCCTCGTCCAGCACCAGGATCGGCGCATTCTTGAGGAAGACGCGGGCGATCGCGATACGCTGGCGCTGACCGCCGGAGAGCTTGACACCACGTTCACCCACCTGGGCATCGAGGCCCTGACGACCGTGCATGTCGACAAGCGTCTCGATGAAGTCCCAGGCATTTGCCCGCTTCGCCGCCGCAATCACCTGTTCGTCGGTGGCCTCGGGGTGGCCGTAGGCGATGTTGTCGCGGATCGAGCGGTGCAGCAGCGAGGTATCCTGCGTCACCACCCCGATCAGCTCGCGCAGGCTGTCCTGCGACACCTTCGAGATGTCCTGGCCGTCGATGGTGATCCTGCCGCCTTCCAGATCGTAGAAGCGCAGAAGCAGGTTCATCAGCGTCGTCTTGCCCGCACCCGAGCGCCCGACCAGACCGACCTTCTCGCCCGGCTTGATATCGAGCGTCAGCCCGTCGATCACGCCCTTGTTCTTGCCGTAGTGGAAGCGGACGTTGTCGTAACGGATGGCGCCCTGCGGGGCGGCAAGCTCAGGCGCCTTGGGAACATCGACGATATCGTGCGGCTTCGTCATCATCGACATGCCGTCATAGACCGTGCCGATATTTTCGAACAGCGAGGTGACTTCCCACATGATCCACTGCGACATGCCGTTGACGCGCATGGCAAGGCTGATGGCGATGGCAACCGAACCGGCCGTGACCGAACCCTGCATCCAGAAATAAAGACCGAGCGTTGCAGTGGAAAACAGCACGACCGCATTGTTGAGGTCGATCAGGATGTTGAAGCCGGAAATCTTGCGCATCTGGCGGTGAACGGTTCCAAGAAACACGTTCATGCCCTCACGCGCATATCTTTCCTCGCGGCCCGCATGGGAAAACAGCTTGATCGTCGAGATGTTGGTGTAGCTGTCGACGATCCGTCCCGTCATCATCGAGCGCGCATCGGCCTGTTCCTGCGCCAGCCGGCCGAGTTTCGGCACGAAATAAGCAAGAATTCCCATATAGATGCCGAGCCAGACCAGCAGCGGAATGACCAGCCGCCAGTCCGCCGCCGCAACCATAAACAGCATCGAAACGACGAAGCTGATCGCGTAGACGAACACGTCGATCACCTTCAGCGCCACTTCGCGGATCGCCAGCGCCGTCTGCATCACCTTGGTCGAAACCCGGCCGGCAAACTCGTTGGCGAAGAAGTTCATGGAGTGGCGCAGCAGGAAACGATGCATCTTCCAGCGCGCGATCATGCCGAAATTGCCGGCAAGCGTCTGGTGCATCGTCATGGTATGGATCGCGCCCATCAGCGGCAGCAGGAATAGCACCAGCCCGGCCATGACGATCAGATGCCAGCCCTCATCGGCAAAAAAAGTCTCGCGATTGGCCGTGGAAAGCCAGTCGACGATACTGCCGAGGAATTTATAGAGCATGGCTTCGGCGATGGCGATGCCCATGGACATCAGGCCAAGCAGCAGCAGCCACGGCCATGCGGGCTTCACATAGTGCCACAGGAACGGCAAAAGCTTCCTTGGCGCCACAGAGGGCGCCGAAGCGGGAAAGGGATCGAGGCGTTTTTCAAACCAGCCAAACATAGGCCAAGCTCCGGCAATCAATCGCTCCATCGTGACATGGTGAGCGGACACAAATATGGCTCACGACGGAACGGAAAAGTCTTTGAACATGGCCGCAACAGCCACATGGTGAGTCGAAATATGGGAAACGCGGCCAAGCCGCAAAGTAACACCTAGGCCAGCAGCGGCACTACTGGGGCCTGGAGGCGAATACGAATGTCATTTGGCATGAAAACCTCCCTTGGCTGGTGTTGAAGACATGGCCTTGTAGCGCAAAAAATAAGCAATGACCAGCCGGAAAGACACCGAATACGCGAGAAAACACGCAAGTGCATCCAATATGGCGAACGGACGGAGATGACCCGCAAGGTCTCCGCCCGTTAAACGATGCCGACGTCGCCTTATTCGGCTGCGTCCTGCGCTTCGCCGCTTTCATAGTCCGCAATCAGCTCGGCCATTCCGGCCTGCGTATGACGCTTCAATTCCCGGCGATCGCTGGGCTGGGGCGCAAAAGTGACGGTGAGGCCCGTATCCCTTATCGTGCCCATGGCGAAAGACGCGCCGGACACCATGCGCACGCCCTCATGCAGCCATAGCGGGTCGGTGGCGAAATGCTGGCCGATGCCGACCACGACGGGAATGCCCTGCCAGTGCGACATGCGGTCGTAATGGATGTGGCCCGCCAGAATACCGACGACATCATGCTCGAACAGCAGCTCGTCCAGAATCTCGGTATCGTCAAAGGAGAGGGATTCCCACTCCGCATCGGGACGGTCAAAATCAAGCGCCGGCGCATGGTGCATCACCAGCAGCTTCGGCAGTTCGGGGTGGTTTTCGAGTTCATCCTCAAGCCATTCGATCTGCCCGGGCTCGAAAGCCCCGCCGACCTTGCCGGGAACGCTGGTGTCCATGACGATGATGTGGATGCCGGCAATGACTTCCGCATGATCGTAAGGTTCATCCAGATTCTCGTGGCGGCCGAGCATGACCGGATAAAACCCATCACGACGATCGTGATTACCGAGCGCGAAGAGCACCGGCACATCCAGTTCGGCTTGCGCCATCAGGCGCTTGAGTTCTTCATAGCTGCCGGCATCGCCCCGATTGGTCAAATCACCGCTGACAACGATGAATTCAGGCGGCGGCACCAGCGCCTTGATCTGCGCGAGCGTCGCGGAAAGCGTGGCCGAGGTCTCGGAATAAAGATCATCATCCTGCACCTGCGGATTACCCACATGCAGATCGGTCAGATGGACGAAATTCACCCGTTCGGACATGGAATCCTCCTGTTGTCGCGTGCAGAAAATCCGGCTCGAAATGGCCTGTCCCGACCATTCATGATCGTCCGGACAGACCTGACAATGTGTTGGTGAATGGGTAGCTGCGCTGTGTGTCACGCGAATGAATATCCGCTCGGGAACAACGTCTGGAAGGGCCTTTTCCCCAGCGCACCTGTCGCCCGCCCCGTGCCCGTGATAATCGGACGGACACTCCAACCGCAGTGAGAAGTCCATGCCCGAAATCAGGATCGCCCTTTACCAGCCCGATATTCCCGGCAATACCGGCACCATCCTGCGGCTGGCCGCGTGTCTCGGCCTCGGCGTGGACATCATCGAGCCGGCCGGTTTCGATATTTCCGACCGCAATCTGAAACGGGCGGGCATGGACTACATCGCGGCGGCGGCGCTCACGCGCCATGTCAGCTGGGACCGTTTCGAGGAATGGCGGGCAACCACCGGCCGCCGGCTCGTCCTCGCCTCCACCAAGGCCGCCCTGCCCTATACTGATATCACCTATCGCACGGATGATATCCTGCTTTTCGGCCGTGAAAGTGCTGGCGTACCGGACCATGTGCATGAAAAGGCGGATGAGCGAATCATCATCCCGATGGTGGCGGGACAGCGCTCCATCAACGTCGCCATGTCGGCGGCGATGATCACCGGCGAGGCTTTGCGCCAGACGGCATGGGCGTAAGCGCCATCTTTAACGCCAATTTTTCGGGCAAATACAAAATTTGACCGTTTTTACTTCAAAACTGTCGCAACCCGGCCTGTACCGGGGGCGTTGAGGCTCCTATACTCTTTAGCCGGACAATAAAAATCGCCCTCGCCGGAACCATGCCCCGGCGGGTGTGAGGAGACGTCGCATGCAATCCACCATTGTCATCGTCAACCTTCTCGGCGCAGTCGCACTGCTGCTGTTCGGTCTGTCCCAGGTCAAGGACGGCGTTACCCGCGCTTTCGGCATGAAACTGCGAAGCGTGCTGGCCACCGGCACCCAGAACGGTCCACGTTCCTTCTTTTCCGGATTTTTTGCGACGGTAGCGCTGCAAAGCTCGACGGCGACCGCGCTCACCGTCGCCTCCTTTGCCGAGCGTGACCTCATCAAGCCGCGCATGGCGCAGGTGGTGCTGCTCGGCGCCAATGTCGGCACCGCCGTTACCGCATGGATCGTGGCGGCCGGGGTGGAATGGCTGTCGCCGCTGCTGATCCTTGCCGGCATCGTACTGAAAAAGGGCAGTTCCAACGCCAGACAGGGTGGCGGGACAGCGCTGATCGGCATCGGCCTGATGCTTCTGTCGCTGCATCTTTTAAGCGGCGCGACCGAACCGATGCGGGCCTCGCCGGCGCTCGGCGTCTTTATCGGGCTCCTTGATGGAGCATGGCCCGTCGCGCTGATCTTCTCCGCCGTGCTCGCCTTCGTCTCCTCTTCCAGCCTCGCGGTCGTGGTGCTCATCCTGTCGCTGGCGGCCACCGGCACGCTTTCCACCGGCCTCATCATCGTTCTCATTCTCGGCGCCAATCTCGGAGGCGCCATTCCGCCTGTTATCGCCACGCTTTCCGGCCCCGCCTCGGCGCGGCGCATTACCATCGGCAATCTTGTCGTGCGCACCATCGGCTGCCTCATTGCCATGCCGCTCGCCTCCTATGGCGCGGAACTCCTGCAGCAATTGCCGCTTTCGCCCACGAAATTGCCTGTTGATGCCCACCTCATCTTCAACGTCATTCTGGCGGCGCTGGCCTGGCCCTTCTCCGGCCTGATATCCGACCTGATGGCGAAACTGGTGCCGGGCGATCCCAAGGCTGAAGACGGCCCGAATTTCCTCGACCAGCAGGCGCTGGATATGCCGGTTGTCGCGCTTGCCAATGCTACCCGTGAGGTCCTGAGCGTCGGCGACAGCATCGAGCGGATGCTGATCCGCGCCGAAAACGCCTTCAAGCACAATGATCTGGCGCCGCTTCAGGAAGTCTCCCTGCTCGAAAAAAAGGTCGACCGCCGCCAGCAGGAGGTGAAGGTCTATCTGTCGCAACTGGGGCGCAAGGGGCTTTCCGACGAGGAAGCCCGCCGTTCGATCGCCATCATCGATTACGCGATCAATCTCGAACATATCGGCGATATCATCGAAAAGGGCATCTGCGAGCAGATCCGCAAGAAGGTGCTGAACAGCTTCAAATTTTCCGATGACGGTTATGAGGAGCTGAAAACCCTGTTCGACATGACCATCGAGAACCTGCGCGCCGCCCAGAGCATTCTGGTGACCGGCGATTTCGATCTCGCCCGCCGGCTGATGGAAAGCAAGGTGGATATACGCCGCCTCGAAAAACAGTCCTCCAACCGGCATCTGGAGCGGCTGCGCGACGGGCTGACGGAAAGCATGCAGACCAGCTCGCTGCATCTCGACATGCTGCGGGATTTGAAGCGCATCAACGCCCATATCGTTTCGGTGGCGCATCCCATTCTGGATGAAAGCGGTGTGCTGATCGAAAGCCGCCTGCGTTACGCCGAACCCCGCGCCTAACTCAATCGGCCGAGGGAAGCCGCCGCATGGTGAATTCGATGCGGTCGCCTTCAAGCTGCCGCCAGCTTTCCACTTCCGTCCAATAGGCCGCTTTGGGAAAGCTGTCGAACCATTCGCGCGCCTTGGCGCGGGCTTCCTCGCGGCCGAGACAGAAGGTCTGGCGCACGAACATGCCGTCACGCTTTTGTTCACCGCCGGCGCTTTCGCGTTCCTTGCGATGATTGGCGATCCTGCGCTTCAGCCCATCAAGGGGCGGCGGTCCGGCAAATTTCGTCATGATATTCACCTCTGGCACCTACATCGATAAAGATAGTGTCGGCGCGCCGCCTTGGCGAGTCGTATTTGTGCGCGGCGCAAACACCTGCTAGAGGCGGCGGGAACAGACTTCACCGCAGGAGAAAGAAGATATGGAACGGCCAATCTTGCCGAAGGGCTTGCCCGAGGACATCGAAGACAAGAAGGCCACAGCCGAAGCCTGGTTCCAGCATCTGCGCGACACCATCGTCGCCTCCTTCGAAACCCTGGAAAACGATCTTACCGGCCCTCTTTCCGATCAGGAGCCCGGCCGTTTCGTGCAGAAAGACTGGCTGCGCGACAATGGCGAAGGCGGCGGCGGCAAGATGTCGATGATGGAAGGCCGCGTCTTCGAGAAGGTCGGCGTGCACACCTCCACCGTCCATGGCGAGTTTTCGCCCGAGTTCCGCAAGCAGATACCGGGTGCGGAAGAAGACCCGCGCTTCTGGGCCTCCGGCCTCTCCCTCATCGCCCATCCGGTCAATCCCAATGTGCCCGCGGTACATATGAATACCCGCATGGTCGTCACCACCAGCCACTGGTTCGGCGGCGGCGCGGACCTGACACCGGTTCTCGGTCGTCGGCGGACGGAACAGGACCCGGACACCCAGCTTTTCCACCGCGCCTTCGAAATCACCTGCAACCGCCATCCGGTTGCCGATTACCCGCGATACAAAACGTGGTGCGACGAGTATTTCTTCCTGAAGCACCGCAATGAACCACGCGGCACCGGCGGCATCTTTTTCGACTGGCTGCACCCTGATGAGGAAAAAGGCGGCTGGGACGCCAATTTCACCTTCGTGCAGGATGTCGGCCGCGCCTTCAATCTCGTTTATCCGAAAATCGTCCGCGCCAATTTCAACCAGAACTGGACGGAAGAGGACCGCGACGAGCAGCTTATCCGCCGCGGCCGTTATGTGGAATTCAACCTGCTTTATGACCGCGGCACGATCTTCGGCCTGAAGACGGGCGGCAATGTCGAATCGATTCTGTCTTCGCTGCCGCCGGTGGTGCGCTGGCCTTAAAAAACCTCACGCAAATTTGACGCTCATCAGCCATTTTGTCGCAAATAGCG
This sequence comes from Agrobacterium sp. LAD9, assembly GCF_003031125.1. Lineage (NCBI taxonomy): Bacteria > Pseudomonadati > Pseudomonadota > Alphaproteobacteria > Hyphomicrobiales > Rhizobiaceae > Agrobacterium > Agrobacterium sp. LAD9. The sequence goes on from NZ_PHGS01000009.1 coordinate 311,042, forward strand.
CAAATTAGGACTTATGGAAAAATCAAGGCAGTGGTAGTCTCCTCCCGCAGACGTACTGGAGGAGCTATCGTCATGATTACTTCGAACAGCATGCCTATCTCTGCTTCCGTCGAGGAAGCGCTGCATTCCATCGATACCCCTGATCTGATCGACCGCCTGGCAGCGGAAATGCGTGCCACGGGTGATCGTGAACTGCCGCATTCCTTTTATGTCGAACAGGTGAAACGCTCCCTTGCCGGACAAAAAACGGCACGGCGGGCAGCCAATGACGAAATGCCTCGTACAAAAATTCCGGCAGCTGGCACATCCTCTGTGTTCCAGTGCTGGGCAATGCCCGAATAGGGGGCCCGAATAGGGGCCCGAACAGGGTTGAAGGACGCTGCTCTGGAACATAAGCGGCGAACTTTCGTTTCATGACCGAAGGACAGCATGTCACTTCAATGCTGTCCTTCGCTGAAACAGGGAGGCAATACCATGAGACTTTTTGAATGCGGAACGCTCGTGCCCGGCTGTGCCTGGCATACGCGCGCAGATGACGACGCTGAAGTCGTCCGCCGCACGGTGGAGCACATGCGCTCGGCCCACGGCGAAACCGTCATCCGCGAAAACATGATCGAGAACATCAAATCCCGCATCCGCGACGAAGCGAATGCGGCGTAAGCCGCAACGCCTTCGTTGCTGCGACTTCAATTTTCCAGCATATCCTTCAGCCGGGCGGTCAGCGCTGCCCGGTCAAGGGAGAAATTGACGTCGATCCACTTTTCCTCAAGGCTTTTCAGCACTTCGCCCACCTTCGGGCCAGCCTCGACGCCTGCCGCCATCACATCCACGCCGCTCAGGGGGAATCCGGGCCTGTGGAATTTTTCCGCCCGCGCCAGCAGGGTCGAAAGCCGCGCCACCTTCTGCATGGCCGTGTCGCCAGCCGAAACATCGGCACGGGCGGCGGCAAGCGCAAGCTTCAGCCGTGTCTTCACACCTTCGACACCCTGACGGTAAAGCAGCCGGTCAAGCGCCGTCTCCTTCAGTTCGGGGTCAGCCGCCGGTGCCGAAGCCCAATGGGTAAGATAGGCAGCTTCGGCCTTTGACAGCCGGAGGCGCGCGGCAAGGGCGACCAGCCTGTCCCTATCGGGCGGCAGGATGGCGGAAAGCCGCAGCATCGGGTCCACCGCCCAGCCAAGAGCCTGTTCCGTCGCCACCAGCCCGTGAATGGCGTCGATACCCCATTTCTCGGTCTCGGGAAGAATTTCCGTCAGCACACCCGATTGCCGCATCCATAAAAGAGCGCGGGAGGGATCGCGCGCGGAAAGCAGCTTTTTCAGCTCGCTCCATACCCGTTCGGCCGAAAGGGTACCCAGCTTGTCCTTGGCCCGCGCACTTGCTCTGAGACCGTCCGCATCAGGACGGCCGGAGCCGTAGTGGGCGAAAAAGCGGAAAAAGCGCAGAATCCGCAGGTAATCTTCCGAAATCCGCATCGCCGCATCGCCGATGAAGCGCACGGTTCCGGTTTCGATATCGGGTAGCCCATCGATAAGATCGATGATCTCGCCTTTTTCATCGGCATAAAGAGCATTGATGGTGAGATCGCGCCGCTCGGCGTCGGTCTGCCAGTCGGTGCCGAAAGCCACCTGTGCATGACGCCCATTGGTCTCGACATCACGACGCAGCGTCGTTACCTCGAAACCTTCGCCATCGATCACCAGCGTTACCGTGCCGTGCTCGATGCCGGTTGGAACCGCCTTGATCCCCGCAGCCTTCGCCCGCGCCACCACCACGTCAGGGGTGAGCGTCGTCGCCAGGTCGACATCGACGACCGGCAGGTCCATCAGCGCATTGCGCACCGCGCCGCCGACGATCCGCACCTCGCCGCCATCGGCATTCAGAAGCGCAAAGATGCGCTTCAGCGCCGGTTTTTCGAACCAGTCCCGCCCGGCAAGGCTGCTCATGAATAAAACCTCTCGTAAATCGTCCTGACGATGCCCGCCGTAATGCCCCAAATGTAGCGTTCGCCATAGGGCATTTCATAGAAAAACCGCTCCTTCCCCTGAAAGATGCGGCTGCCGCGCCCGTGATTGGCCGGGTCCATCAGGAAGGATAGCGGCACCTCGAAAACCTCATCCACTTCCGTTGGATTAAGCGTCAGGTCAAAACCGGGACGGACGACCGACAGCACCGGCTTGATGCGAAAACCCGTCCCGGAAATATAGTCCGGCAGGCGCCCCACCGTTTCCACGAAAGACCTGGAAAGGCCGATTTCCTCTTCCGTTTCGCGCAGGGCCGCCTCCTCCGGCGTGCGGTCTTCGGCATCGATGCCGCCGCCCGGAAAGGAAATCTGGCCGGAATGTTTGCGCAAAGTGGAGGTGCGCTGGGTGAAGATCACCCGCGCATCGTTGCCGTCATCGATAACGGGCACCAGCACGGCGGCATCCTTCAGCCTGATGCCGTTCCCAGAGAGAACCACGCCCGGATTGAGCACATGGTCGCCATTTTCGCGCTCGGCCACGCCCTCGCCTTCCTGCAGCACCCGGCGGCGGAAATCGCTAGCGGTAAAAGCCTTGAGGCCCGTTGTCGTCATAGTCATTGCGAAAGCCGTTCCAGTTCATTGGCGGGCATCACCGGAAAGACGATCCCGCCCGAGCGTACGGCGAACATGTCGATACCATCAACGTCGATCACTTCACCGAGCGCGACGAGATCATACATCACCGCCCGCGAGATCAGCGCTTCCAGCCGGCCGCGCACCAGAAGATAGGGTTTCAATTCGCGGTTCTCACCGAAAATTTCAAACCGCAGCGGATACTCCGGCCCCGCCTCCACCACATCACCGACATTGGTGCGGAAGGTGAGTAGCGGCTCGCCATCCTTCTCACCCGCGGTCACCTTCATTTCGACGGCGACGAAAGGCGCATCGACGACCCGGATGCCGACTTTTTCCACAGGAGTTACGAGATAGGTTTTGCCGTCCTCATCCTTGCGCAGAACGGTGGAAAACAGCCGCACCAGCGGCGCCCTACCAATGGGCGTGCCGAGGTAGAACCATGTGCCGTCGGCGCGGATTTCCATGTCGAGATCGCCGCAAAAGGGCGGATTCCAGCGTTCCACCGGGGCCGGCCCGCGTTTGGCATCGCCAGTCTGTTCGGCGGCGCGGGAAATCATCGCCGCCAGCCCCGCCGCATCACCTGCCGAATTTATCGTCTCCGCTGCCATATTCGAGTCTCGCTTTGCCGATAAGGAAATACTAAGTCACGACATAGTCATTCGAATGGCGCTTGTCAGCGGCCAAGAGAGCAATAAGCTATATGCAGCGCAAAATCCGTCCCGGCCAGCGGCCAGCAAACCGGGATGCGACTGTGACAGCGGCGAAGGTATGAGGAGAGCGACATGGGCGTGATGAATACCGGCGAAACCCTCGATGAAAAGGCCATCGTCGCCTCGGCCGAAAAGGCGCTTTCCGACATTGCGGCCATCCGCACGGAAGTCTCCAAGGTCATTTTCGGCCAGGAAAAAGTGGTGCAGAACACGCTTCTCGCCATCCTCTCCGGCGGCCACGCATTGCTCGTCGGTGTTCCCGGCCTCGCCAAGACCAAGCTCGTCACCACGCTCGGCACCGTGCTCGGCCTCGACGCCAACCGCATCCAGTTCACGCCTGATCTCATGCCGTCGGATATTCTCGGCTCCGAAGTCATGGATCAGGACGAAAACGGCCGCCGTTCCTTCCGTTTCATCAAGGGCCCGGTTTTCGCGCAATTGCTGATGGCCGATGAAATCAACCGCGCCAGCCCGCGCACACAGTCCGCTCTTCTGCAGGCCATGCAGGAATATCACATCACCATGGCCGGCCAGACCTATGAGCTGCCGAAGCCGTTCCACGTCCTGGCCACCCAGAACCCGCTGGAACAGGAAGGCACCTATCCGCTGCCCGAAGCCCAGCTCGACCGCTTCCTGCTTCAGGTGGATGTCGGTTATCCCGAACTTGCCGCGGAGCGCCAGATCCTGCTCGATACGACAGGCACCGCCTCTGGCGAAGCACGCGGCGTGATCGATGCCGAACGCCTGATGGAAGTTCAGGCCCTCATCCGCCAGATGCCGGTCAGCGACAAGGTCGTGGACGCGATCCTTTCGCTCGTCCGTTCCGCCCGCCCCGGCCATGGCAACAAATTGACCGACAAACACGTTGTCTGGGGCCCGGGCCCGCGCGCAGGACAGTCGCTGATGCTCACCGCCCGCGCCCGTGCGCTCTATGAAGGCAGACTCGCACCGTCGCTGGACGATGTCTATGCGCTCGCCGAGCCGGTGCTGGAACACCGCATGGCGCTGACGTTTGCGGCCCGCGCCGAAGGCATGTCGGTGCGCGATGTCATCGCAGCCCTCGTGGAGCAGGCGAAGAACTGAACGCACGTTCGCGAAAGGACTGCATGTGGCATCCATCGGCCAGATCGTAGACAAGACGCCGGGTAGCGAAGTTCTGGCGCGTGCGCGCCAGCGCGCCGCACTGGTGCCGGACTGCATGGTCGAGGCAAAACGCATCGCCAACACCGTCACCGCCGGCTGGCACGGCCGCCGCAAGCGCGGCATCGGTGAGAATTTCTGGCAATTCCGCCCCTATGCCGAAGGCGAGAGCCTGTTGCGCATCGACTGGCGACGCTCGGCCCGCGACGATCATACCTATGTGCGTGACCGGGAATGGGAAGCCGCCCACACCATCTGGCTCTGGGCCGACATGTCGCCGTCGATGATGTTCAAATCCACCCTCGGCTCCGTTTCCAAGGAAAGCCGGGCGCTGGTGCTGATGCTGGCGCTTGCGGAAATCCTTGCGCGCTCGGGCGAGCGCATCGGCTGCCCCGGCATCATGGAGCCGGTCTCGGCCAGAAATGCCGCCGAACGACTGGCCGCCGCCATCATGCATGCGCCGCTGACCACGGGCATGCCGGAAACGGGCATGATCCGCGGCGCGAGCGATATCGTCCTCATCGGCGATTTTCTCGATGATGCGAAAAATGTGATGGAGCGGATTTCGCCGCTCGCGCGGCGGGGCTTACGTGGCCATGTGGTGGAAATCGCCGATCCGGCCGAGGAAACCTTCCCCTATTCCGGCCGCACCGAATTCACTGATCCGGAAACCGGCGAAAAACTCGTGTCCGGCCGCGCCGAAACCATTCGCGAGGACTACACCCGCGCCTATCTCGCAAGGCGCGAGGCCTTGTCCTCATCGCTGCGCCGTCTCGGCTGGAACTTCGTGTTCCACCGCACCGATCACCTCGCTTCCGAGGCGCTCGTCGCTGTTCACATGTATCTTTCCGGCGCGCCCGCGCAAGGCGGTGGCCATCGATGAGCGCATTGCCTTTCGTGTTTACCAGCCCCTACATCCTCTTCGGCCTTCTGGCGCTGCCCGCCATCTGGTGGCTGCTGCGGCTCACACCGCCGCGCCCCAAGGCGGAAGTCTTTCCGCCGCTGAAGATTCTGGCGACGGTGCTGAAACGCGAGGAAACGCCGTCGAAAAGCCCGTGGTGGCTGACCCTTCTGCGCATGGCGCTCGCCGCCGCCGTGATTTTTGCCTTGGCGGACCCGGTCGTGAACCCGCGCAACAGCAGCATCGCCGGCAGCGGCCCCCTGGTGCTCGTGGTCGATAATAGCTGGGCCTCCGCGCCCGACTGGGAGCGGCGCGTGGCAACCGCGCAAGCTCTGATCGGAGATGCCGAACGGGCTGAACGCCCGGTTTCCATCGTTTTCACCGCCGACGCCGAACATGACGCCGTGCCGGGAACGACAGCCGTGGCGCTGGACAAGCTCGCCGCAGCCAAGCCGAAGCCGCTGGTTCCCGATCGTATCCGCACGGCTGAGGCCATCACCGAAGCGCTGAACGGTACGCCCCCCGGCACGCTCGCCTATATCACCGATGGCGTGCAGAGTGCGCAGGATGAAAGCGCGCTGAGAACGCTTGCCAGCCTCTCGCCCGCCGAATTCCGCATCGTGAAGGGCGACGGCAAGGCGATCACCGCCATATCAGGCGCCACCAACAATGCCGATTCCATGAGCGTCACGCTTTCACGGCTGGATACCGCCGAAGCCGCGCGGCTGACCGTGAATGCGCAGGACAGCCAGGGCCGCATTCTCGCCAATGGCACCGCCAGCTTCGCGCCCGGCGAGGCCGAGACGACGGCGACGGTGGAAGCGCCCTTCGAACTGCGCAACGATTTCGCCCGCCTTTCCATCGAAGGTGTCTCGACGGCGGGTGCGGTGCATCTTCTCGATGACGGCTTCCGCCGCCGCCGCGTGGCGCTGCTGGCCGGCGAAACCGGCAATGATTTCCAGCCGCTGCTGCAGCCGCTTTATTACATCAGCCGCGCCCTGCAGCCTTTTGCCGATCTCATTCCGCAGCGGCAGGCCGATCTGGCGCAGGCGATCCCGGAAATCCTGCAATCCAACCCCTCCGTCATCGTCATGGCTGATATCGGCCGCCTGCCGCAGGAAACCTATGAGCCGATGCAACGGTGGCTGGCCGGCGGCGGCACGCTGATCCGTTTTGCCGGACCGCGCCTTGCCGCGGCCCCAGCCGACGATCCGCTGGTGCCGGTAACACTCAGGCAGGGCGAACGTGCGCTCGGCGGCGCGCTCTCCTGGGCCGAGCCGCAGCCGCTTGCCGATTTCCCGAGTTTTGGCGCCTTCGCCGGTATGCCGAAGGCCGATGGCATTCTCGTCAAACGCCAGGTTCTGGCCGAACCGACACCGGATCTGGCTGAGCGCACCTGGGCCAGCCTTGCCGATGGCACGCCGCTCGTCACCACCCGTAACGTCGAGGCAGGCCGCATCGTGCTCTTCCATGTCAGCGCCGAGGCGAGCTGGTCCGACCTGCCGATCTCAGGCCATTTCGTCGATATGCTGCGCCGTATCGTGCAATTGTCGAAGGCGGGAGGCGCTTCCGCCAACGCCAATGCCCCGGCGGCCGCCCTGCCGCCCTTCCGGCTGCTCACGGCCGAAGGCGCACTGTCGGCCGAAATCGGCACTGCCCGGCCGCTCGAAATGCGCGCCGGCCAGCCGCCCCGCACCGGTTTCGACAATCCCCCCGGCCTTTACGGCACAGAGGATGGTTTCGTGGCTCTCAATCTCTTAGCCGCTGGTGCGACGCTGCGCCCCCTCGACACGTCGGCCGCCGGTATCAGCACGTCAAGCGAAGCGCTGATCGGCGAAACGGCAAAATCCCTGCGCCCCGCCCTCTTCATCGCCGCCTTCCTGATGCTGATTGCCGATAGCCTGATCGTGCTCTTCATGAACGGCGCATTCGCCCGCCTGCCAAAAGCCCGCAGCGCCACCGCCGCCACCCTGCTTCTGGCGCTTGGCGCCTTTGCCACCATGTCGCCAACGGACGCGCGCGCCGACGATCCGAAACCCGGCGACGAGCAGATCTTCGAACGGCTGGACACCACGCATCTCGCCTATGTCCGCACCGGCGAAGACGATGTCGACCGCATTTCCGAGCAGGGCCTGCAGGGTCTCAGCGAATTCCTGACCTGGCGCACGACGCTGGAGCCCGGCCAGCCGGTCGGTCTCGATATTTCCAAGGATGAATTGTCCTTCTATCCCATCATCTACTGGCCGGTTTCCGCCACGGCACCGATGCCCTCAAGCGCCGCCATCTCGCGTATCGACGCCTACATGCGCGCCGGCGGCACCGTACTGTTCGATACGCGCGACCAGTTCTCTTCGCTCGACACCGGCGCGACCAGCCCTAACGGCGAACGCCTGCAGGCGATCCTCGCCAATATCGACATTCCGCCCTTGGAGCCCGTGCCGGAAGACCATGTTCTGACGCGCTCCTTCTACCTGCTCACCAATTTCCCCGGCCGTTACAACGGCTCGCCGCTCTGGGTGGAATCGCGGCAGGGCGCGGCCAAGACCACGTCGGGCCTTTCCTCCTCCGGCGATGGCGTGACGCCGATCATGATCACGGGCAATGATTTTGCCGGCGCATGGGCCGTCGATGCGCAGGGCGCGCCGATTCTGCCCACCGTGCCGCCGGACGAGATGCAGCGCGAACACGCCTTCCGCTCCGGCGTCAACATCATGATGTATATGCTGACCGGCAACTACAAGGCCGATCAGGTCCACGTTCCCGCACTTCTCGAACGGTTGGGGCAGTGACATGACATTGACCTTCGCCCCCTTCCTGCCGTGGATCGTAATCGCCATTCTGGCGATCGCAGCCCTCGCCCTTTCCTTCATCGGCCTGTGGCGCGGCGTGCGCGGCGCATGGCTGCGCGGGCTGGCGCTCGCCGCGCTGCTTGCCGCCATCGCCAATCCGCTCCTGACGCAGGAGGAGCGCGAGCCGCTCTCCACCATCGTCCCCGTCATCGTCGACCGCTCGCAGAGCCAGGACGTACAGGACCGGCCGCAGATGACCGATACGGCGCTGGAGACGCTGAAAGACCGGCTCTCGCGCTTCCCGCGCATCGAACCGCGTATTGTTGAAGTCCGCGACAATGGTGAGAGCGATTCCCCCTCGACACAGCTTTTCTCGGCGCTTTCCTCCGCCGTCTCGGATGTCTCGCCGTCCCGCGTCGGCGGCGCGATCTTCCTCAGCGACGGCCAGATTCACGATATTCCCAACGCTTTGCCCAATGCCGAACAGGCGCTGGGCTTCCGCGCGCCGGTGCATGGGCTGATCACCGGCAAGGCCGATGAGTTCGACCGCCGTATCGAAATAGTCCGCGCTCCGCGCTTCGGCATCGTCAATGAAGAGCAGCAGCTGACACTGCGCGTCTTCGATGACGGCCGCCCCGCCGGCGGCGGTTCCGCGGAAGTGACCGTGAAGATGAATGGCGAAGAAATCGCCACGCTGCAGGCCACGCCCGGCCAGCCGACGCCGTTCAGCTTCAAGGTTCCGCGCGGCGGCAACAATGTCATGGAGTTTTCCGTCGCCGAGCTTCCGGGCGAAGTAACGGCCGCCAATAATCGCGCCGTTCACCTCATCGAAGGCATACGACAGAACCTGCGCGTGCTGCTCGTTTCCGGCGAACCCCATGCCGGTGAACGCGCCTGGCGCAACCTCCTGAAATCCGACGCCTCGGTCGATCTGGTGCATTTCACCATTCTGCGCCCGCCCGAAAAACAGGACGGCACGCCCATCAACGAACTCTCGCTGATCGCCTTCCCGACCCGCGAACTGTTCGTCGAGAAGATCAATGATTTCGACCTCATCATCTTCGACCGCTACCAGCATCGCGGCGTGCTGCCGATCCTTTATTACGACTACATCGCCCAATATGTCGAAAAGGGCGGCGCGCTTTTGATCGCCGCCGGGCCGGAACATGCCGGTCAGGATTCGATCGCCATGACGCCTTTAGCCTCCGTGCTGCCGGCGCAGCCGACGGGTCAGGTGCATCAGGCCGCTTTTTACCCCCGTCTTTCGGAGGCGGGCAAGAAACACCCCGTCACCCGCGGGCTGGAAGGCTCGGGCAACGAGCCGCCGCAATGGGGCCGCTGGTTCCGCACCATCAGTGTCGACCCGCCGCAGGGCCAGACCGTGATGCTGGGCGACGGACAGGACCCGCTGCTGGTGCTGAACCGGCAGGGCGAAGGCCGTGTCGCCATGCTGCTGTCGGATCAGGGCTGGCTGTGGGCGCGCGGTTACGAAGGTGGTGGCCCGCATGTGGCGCTTTACCGCCGCATCGCCCACTGGCTGATGAAGGAGCCGGAGCTTGAAGAAGAGGCGCTGACGGCGCGCGCCAACGGCCGCACCCTGCAGATCACCCGCCAGACCATTGGCGACGATCCCGGTCAGGCGAGCGTGCGTTTCCCTTCCGGCAAAACGGAAAACATGGCCTTCACCAGCGCCGAGCCCGGTCTTTACAGGATCGAGCGCCGCATGGATGAAACCGGCCTGTTCGAAATCAAGAACGGCGATTTCACCACCCTCGTCCATGTCGGCGCGGTGGATGCACCGGAATTCAAGGCGATGATTTCGACGACCGAAACGCTGAAACCGCTGGCAGACGCCACCAAGGGCAGCGTGCACCGTGTCGCCGATAATTCCGGCCGTATCGCGCTGCCCGATATATTGCCCGTCCGCGGCGATATCAGGGTTGCCGATGAGGATCGCATGCTGATACGCATGACCGACGAGACGGTGCTGAAAGGCGTCAACACCCTGCCGCTCTTTGCCGGTTTTGCCGGGCTTGCCGCCCTGCTGCTCGCCTTCTCCGCGCTCTGGTGGCGTGAGGGCCGGTAAGGGCGTTTCGGCCCGGCGCAGCGCCGGGCTTTCCCGTCTCCGATTGGAAATCGAAAGCGGTCGCCACCCCGGCGTCTGGAGAGAAACCATGAATTTCATTTTGAGCGACGTCGCGGATCCAGAAGCCGAAAAGGCCATCCGCGATCCGCTGGTGGCCTATAATCTCGCCCGTTTCGGCGAAAGCGACAAACGCGAACTCATCATCACCATCCGTGACGACGAATACATTGTTACCGGCGGTCTGGTTGGCCATACCGCCCGCGGCTGGCTTTACGTGCAGCTTCTTTTCATACCGGAAACCATGCGCGGTCAGGGCACGGGCCCCAAGCTGCTTGCAATGGCCGAGGAAGAAGCCAGAAAACGCGGCTGCATGGGCGCCTATATAGACACGATGAACCCGGATGCCCTGAGAACCTATGAACGCTACGGCTTCACCAAAATCGGCTCGCTTGGCCCCCTTTCCAGCGGCCAGTCGATCACCTGGCTGGAGAAGCGGTTCTAAATTGCATAAAGCTGCTAAGCCGCGATCCCCGATACCTCACCATCCACCGTCCGGCCCATAGCCTCGCGAATCTGCTGGCGAAGCCACACGGCCCCGGCATCCGCGTCGGTCTGCAGGGCCCAGACCATGGCGACGGGTGGGAAATTCAACGCCACCGGCACCGGGCTTATTTCCAGCCCCAGCAACGGCGCATAACGCAGCGCGATACGCGAGGACACGGTGGCCAGCACCGCCGAGGATCGCGCCGTTGCCAGTACCGAAAGAAAATCCGGCGCGGCGGCAACGACGTCGATTTCCAATCCGCTCAGCTCCAGCGCATCCTTGATGCAGCCGTGCAGGCTGTCCGTCTGCGATATGACCGCATGTTTGGCCGCCACGTAGGCGTCCAGTCCCACGGGATTGGGCAGATCGAGTAAAGCTGGGTTGAAACAGCAGAATACGCTGGAAGAATAGAGCGGTTCGCAATGGTGGCGCTGCTCTTTCGAATAGGTGCATCCGACAGCCATGTCGATCACACCCGTATCCAGCATCGCCGTGATTTCCTGCTCCTGCCCGTTGCGGGCGAGAATACGGATACCGGGCGCAATCTCCCGCAGCCGCGCCGTCAGATCCGGCAAAAGCAACAGTTCCACCTCGCTCGACATGCCCAGCCGGAATGTGCGGCGCTCCGTTGCCGGATCGAACACATCCGCCGTCAGCACCGCCGCCTGCGCCTGCCTGAGCGCCTGTCTCACCGGCCCGGCCAGATTGAGCGCCCGCGCCGTCGGCTTCATCTCCTGCCCCACGCGGATGAAAAGCTCGTCCTGAAACAGGGTCCGCAGGGTGGAGAGATTATGGCTCATGGCCGGCTGCTGGATTTTCAGCCGGCGTGCAGCGCGCGTGACATTCATCTCCTCCATCATCGCATCGAAGGCAATGAGAAGATTGAGGTCGAAAGAACGGAGATTGAAATGATCGATAGTTTGCATAAGTCACATCGATTTGATTACTGACCTCTCTACACTTAGCTGGAGTACGGAAAGTTTCAAGACGTTCCCCAACCCAGGAGCCCTCAATGCCGTCACGTCGCTCACTTCTCAAAGGCGCCGCCAGCGCCATCATCGCCGCCCCCTTCGTTGCACCCTCCCTCGCCTTCGCCAAGGCGCCGCTCGCCGCCACACAGGCACCCGGCTTTTACCGGCTGATGGTCGGCAAGGTGGAAGTCACCGCGCTTTCGGACGGCGTCATCGCGCTGCCGCTTGCCAAAATCTACACCAACACCACACCGGAACATGCGACAAAGGTGCTGCAGGATGCCTTCCTGCCGGAAGAAACGCCCACCTCGGTCAACGCGTTTCTCGTCAACACCGGCGACAGGCTGGTGCTGATTGATGCCGGCACCGGCACCTATCTCGGCCCGAGCCTCGGCCGGCTCGTCGCCAATATCGAGGCCTCAGGCTACAAGGCGGGGGAGATAGACGATGTTATCCTCACCCATATCCATACCGACCACTCCGGCGGGCTGTCTGCGGATGGCAAACGCGTCTTTGCCAATGCGACCCTGCACGTCAACAAGCGCGAAGCCGCTTTCTGGCTTGATGAGGCAAAGGCCAAGGCGGCGCCCGAAGCGCTGAAGAAGGGTTATGCCGAAGCGAAGGAAAGCATCCAGCCCTATATCGATGCCGGCAAGTTCGAGACATTCGGTGATAGTGCCGCGCCGGTTCCCGGCCTCGGCTCGATCCTTTATGCCGGCCATACGCCGGGCCACAGCGGCATCGTTCTGGAAAGCGACGGCCAGAAAATCGTCTTCTGGGGCGATATCACCCATGGCGATATCCTCCAGTTCGATGAACCTGATGTCGCGATCGAATTTGACGTCGACCAGAAGGCTGCCGTCGCCGCCCGCGATCTGGCATTCCGGCAGGCGGTGGAAGGCAAATATCTGGTGGCAGGCGCCCATATCGCCTTCCCCGGCATAGGCCATGTGCGCACCGACAGCACGAACTATGATTGGCTTCCGGTCAATTACACGACGCTTTAACTGCAGAACGGAATGGCCTGATCGTGGATCGGATCAGGCCATCACCCCTGAGCGGCAATCAGGTCAGCGCTACCTGCCGCGTTTCCGCATTGATCATCGTGGCCGCAATGGCGGCCAGCACCAGCAGCCCGGCAAAAATGCCGATTGCGACACCAAAACCCTGCGCAATGGCATAACCAAGCAGAGACGGCGCAAGCAGGCCGCCAAGCCGCGCCATGGCGCCCGCGGCCCCCATGCCGGTCGCCCGGGATTCGGTTGGATAAAGCTCCGGCGTATAGGCATAAAGCGCTCCCCAGGTGCCGAGCAGCGCAAAGCTCATAATAAGCAGTGAAGCGGCAATCATTGCGCCGGCCGAAGCGAGCGTGAAGAGCAGGCATCCGAGCGCGGAGAGCAGGCAGAAGCCGATCAGTGTCGGCTTGCGGCCCCATTTTTCAACGCCATAGGCGGCAAGCGCATAACCGGGGATCTGCGCCAGCGCCACGAGCACCAGAAAACCGTAACCGCGCACGAAGCCGAAACCGTCTCCGGCCAGTTTCGCCGGCATCCAGGTGAAGACACCGTAATAGGAGACGGAGACAAGGAACCAGATGGCAAGGATCATGATGCTGCGCTGCCGGAGTGCGGGTGAAAATATCCCCTGCCCCTTGGCCACGTCAGGCTGGAAAAGCCCGGTTCCGGCATCGAGCGGCGCGCGGCCATTCGTCACCAGCATGCGGTTGACGACAGCCTTTGCTTCCTCTGACCGACCGCTGCGCAAGAGGTAAAGCGGCGATTCCGGCACCAGAAAGCGCAGGCCGAGACCGAGGACGGCCGGAAAGGCCGTCACGGCAAAAATGTAACGCCAGGCATCAGCGACGCCGGCAAGGCTGGCGCCCCAAGCGGCCAGCGCCACGATCAGTGTCCCGACAGCCCAGAAGCCTTCCAGAAAGACCAGCCAGCGCCCGCGATTTTTGGCGGGCAGGAATTCCGCCATCATCGCATAATCCACCGGCAGCGTGCCGCCCACGGCAGCCCCGGTAAGAAAGCGCAGAACGAGCAGAATGGTGAAATCAGGCGAGAATATCGAAAGCACACCGAACAGCGCATCACAGGCCACGGTGACGATCAGCACCCGGCGACGCCCGTAACGATCCGCCAGCCGCCCGAAACCGGCAGCGCCGAGAAGCATGCCGAAAAAGAACGCCGTGCCGGTCTGCAGCGCCTGCGGCACCGTCAGGCCAAAGGTTGCGGCAATCGAGGCGGCGGTGAAGCCGACGGCCAGAACCTGCATGGCATCCGCCGCCCAGACGAGGCCGAAAATGCCCATCAGCCTGCGCTGATAGGCGCCTGCGCCCGCGCGCTCCAGCGCATCGTTCATGGTGATTGCCGTCATGCCCCGTCCCTCTGCAGAAATCGACTTTCACTTGCTATCGCATGGGGGGAGGAAACGAAATTGAATTCTGTGGAGGGGTGCGCACGGTTGGAACGAAATGCTCGGCGCAACGATAAGCGAACCCCTGCGCCTCCGCCCTCATCCCTGTGCTTGTCACAGGGATCCAGCCAGCCCAAGTCCTTGGGCTGAAAAGAGTCCTCTCGCCGCGCAGACGCGCGTCGGCTGGATTCCTGTGACAAGCACAGGAATGAGGGAAGACAGAAGCGCTGGCGAGAAAAGGCAAAGCTGCCTTGCAGAAAGACCCTCAGCCGTAAACCCGAAGAGGCTCCTCAAAACCCTCATCTTCCGCAGCTGCGGCAGGCATCACGGCCTCGCAGTTGCGCCAGCCGATCTTGCCCTTCAACCGCTGATGAACGTCGTCGCCAAGCGGCACCACCAGCACCCGGTTCGGATCAACCGGTCCCGGAAAATCGAGCGCCGCATAAGCGACCTTCTCAAAACCGAGCGGCATGTAATAGGGCGGATCGCCGATCAGGATGACGGCCTCGGAGCCCTTCCGCCTTGCGGCCGCAATGGCGATCCGGACGAGTTCCCGGCCGATGCCCTTGTTTTTGTGCGAAGGCCGAACCGCAAGCGGGCCAAGCATATGGCCCTTCACCCCGCCGGCCAGGACGGGCGTCATGCGCACCGAAGCGATCGTCTCACCATCATCAGCGCAGACGAAGGACAGCGACCGGTCATGCGGACCCTGCTCACGGATGCGCGCCGCCGCACGGGTGTGCCGGCCGGGACCAAATGCTTCTTCGTTGATGACTTCGATGATGGCGTCGTGCGACGCGTCCTCGGTGAGGTAGACAAGATCGTGCTTGGACATGAAGAGACCGAAACTTCCAGAATGCGGATGCGACAATAGATGACGGCTGCGCCGGTAAGGGCGTTCAGGAGCGTCAGCGTCGTCGGAGCATCCGTGGTTCGATCATAGCCTGCAATTTCCTCAGATTTGTGAAAATCGCAATTATCAGGAAAATCACCCCCCGTCCAGAACAAATCTCGACGCTCCTCCTTTCAGCCTGTGCGGGACCGGAAACGCATTGTTCAATGCCTTGCGGGTTCGCGGGATTGAGCGAAACGGGTAGTATCGCCGCCAAGGAAACAATCAAGGAGATCATCATGGGCATGCTGGTGGAAGGTGTGTGGAAGGACGTCTGGTACGACACCAAGGAAACCAAGGGGCATTTCAAGCGCAGCGCCTCGCAATTCCGCAACTGGATCACAGTGGATGGCGCACCCGGCCCTTCCGGAGAAGGCGGTTTCGAGGCGGAGAAAGATCGTTACCACCTCTATGTCTCCTTCGCCTGCCCCTGGGCGCATCGCACCCTGATCTTCCGCAAGCTGAAAAAGCTGGACGACCTGATCTCGGTCTCCGTCGTTGATCCGCTGATGCTGGGAAACGGCTGGGAATTCAAGCCGCAGGGCGAACGCACGCCGGGCGCGACCGAGGATCACCTGTTCGGCTCCTCCACGCTCTGGCAGGTCTATACCAAAGCGGACCCCAAATATTCCGGGCGCGTCACCGTGCCGGTGCTCTGGGACAAAAAGCGCGGCACCATCGTTTCCAATGAATCGGCGGAAATCATCCGCATGTTCAACTCCGCCTTCAATGATCTCACCGGCTCGCAGGAGGATTATTATCCCGAAGCGTTGCGCGCCGAGATCGATGCGCTGAACGACGTGATCTATGACACCGTCAATAACGGCGTCTACAAGGCCGGCTTCGCCACGACACAGGACGCCTATCAGCAGAATGCCGTGAAGGTCTTCGAAACGCTCGATATGCTGGAAGATCGCCTGAAGGACCGCCGTTTCCTGTTCGGCGCGGAGCAGACGGAAGCGGACTGGCGTCTGTTCACCACTCTGGTGCGGTTCGATCCCGTTTATGTCGGCCATTTCAAGTGCAATATCCGCCGCATCCACGACTATCCGCACCTGACGGGTTACCTGCGCGATCTTTACCAGACACCGGGCCTGCCTGACACGGTCGACATGCGCCACATCAAGGAACATTATTACCGCAGCCACCGCACCATCAATCCGACCGGCATCGTGCCCGTCGGTCCGGAGCTGGACCTGACCATGGCGCATGGACGCGAGACGCTGGTCTGACGAAATACGCCGCTACCAGTAGTCGGCAATCGCCGCTTCGCCGGCAAGTTCGGCAAGGCGGCGGCGGGTTGCCGCCGTCACCCCTTCGGGCAGATTTGAAAGATCGAAAAAGCCGCTCTCGGCAATCTCATGATCCGGCTTTTTCGGTTTGGTCTGGGTGACATCAAGCCGATAAAGCGCGACATGATCGCGATTGCTGCCTTCCAGATTAAGGTAAACGTGGAAAAGCTCCGGCTTTGAGGCCGCTTCGAGATTGCCTTCCTCGCGGATTTCCTTGTGCAGCGCCGCGAGCAGGGTTTCGCCGCGCTCCACCCCGCCGCCCGGCAGATACCAGCCCGGAAGATAGGTGTGCCGCACGAGAAAAATCCTGCCCTTTTTATCGTAGCAAGCCGCACGCACACCAAGAGTTGCGCCGCGCGTGAACAGAAAAACGAAATGCAGAAAGCGGATGAAGACACGCATATGGAACGGACGGGCCTGCCGCCCGGTTGTTTCGTCATTCACCCTGGTTTCTCCCCGCCTGCCGGCTTTCATTGGACGCGCGGCATATCATAGGTTATCTCTGCCGCCATGTTCAAACTTGCCCATATTTCAGACGTCCATTTAGGGCCACTGCCAAAACTCACTTTCCGAGAACTTGCATCGAAACGGATTACCGGTTTCGTCAACTGGCACCGCAACCGCCGCAAGCATCTCTTCACCGATACGCTGGAAAAGCTGCTCGACGATCTCGAGGCAAAATCACCGGATCATCTGGCTATTACCGGCGATCTCGTCAATCTTGCGACGGGCATCGAAATCCGCGCCGCCGCCGACTGGCTTGAGGAAGTGGGCGACCCTGAGAGAACCTCGGTAGTGCCAGGCAATCACGACGCCTATGTTTCCGGCGCGCACGACAAGGCCATGCAGGCCTGGTATCCATACGTGCGTGGCGATGGCGACCCGGCGGAATGGGACGACGACCGCAAGATTTTCCCCTATATGCGCGTGCGCGGCCCCGTGGCGCTGATCGGCTGCTCCACCTCGATTGCAACGCCGCCCTTTTCGGCCACCGGTTATTTCGGCAACCGGCAGGCCCGCGCCACGGCGGAACTCTTAAAAAAAGCCGGTGAACAGGGGCTGTTCCGCGTGGTGATGATCCATCATCCGCCCATCCGCGGCGCTTCTCCCACCCACAAACGCATGATCGGCATTCGCCGTTTCGCGGCCGCACTCGGCGTCGGCGGTGCGGAACTCGTGCTGCACGGTCATACCCATCTCAACACGGTTTACTGGTTGAACACCCACCACGGGGAAGACCACATCCCGGTCGTCGGCATTTCCTCGGCCAGCCAGGGACCGGGCGGTGAAAAACCGCGCGCGGCCTATAATCTCTTCCACATTTCCGGTGGGCCCGGCACGTGGAATGTCGCCTGCGAACGCCACAGCCTCGATGAGACGGCGACGGGTGTGGCGCTGGAAGATGTGCGGGTGTTTTATGAAAACGGGCGGCCGTTGGGATTTTCTCTACCGAGGGAATAAAGCCCGCGGGCGTGGAGCGGAGGAGGGCTCTACCCCCCTCTGCCCTGCCGGGCATCTCCCCCTCAAGGGGGGAGATCGACCTGAGGCTAGGTCTTGCCCATATCAAAGCCCGAGAATGAAGCTGCGGGAAAGCGTCTTGCCGATCTCCCCCTTGAGGGGGAGATGCCCGGCAGGGCAGAGGGGGGTAAACCCCACCCTCAAACCCCACTTACTTAGCCCGCTCTTCCAGCACCCGGTTGGCCGCCGACACGATCGCTTCCAGCGACGCGCCAACAATATTGGTGTTGACGCCTGCCCCGAACAGCTTGCCGCCCGGATGCTCCATCTCGACATAAGCGATGGCAGATGCGTTGGAGCCATGCTGCAACGAATGCTCGGAATAATCATTCACAGAGAGATCGATGCCGAGATAAACCGACAGCGCATTGATGAACCCGTCGATCGGACCGGTTCCCTTGCCCTCGATGCGCTTCACCTCGCCATTATCGGTGATCTCGGCGGCCACAATGCGCACGCCCTTGAAATCGCCGGCCGGATAGGTGTGGTGATCAACGAACTTGATGCGCGCATTCGGCTGCGTCACATAACGCTCCATAAAGCGCTCATAGATGCGCTTGGCCGGCAGTTCCACACCCTCTTCATCGGTGATGCGCTGGATATCCTCGCGGAACTCCACCTGCAGGTTGCGCGGCAGGTTGATGCCGTAATCCTGCTGGAGAATATAGGCGATGCCGCCCTTGCCGGATTGCGAGTTGATGCGGATGATCGCCTCATAGGAGCGGCCGACATCCTTCGGGTCGATCGGCAGATAGGGCACTTCCCAGACGGGGTGATTGGCGACCTTGATCGCCTTCATGCCCTTGTTGATCGCATCCTGATGCGAGCCGGAAAACGCCGTGTAGACCAGTTCGCCCACATAAGGATGGCGCTCGGGGATCGTCATTTCGTTGGAATATTCATAGACCGCCTTGATGCGTTCGATATCGCGGCAATCCAGCTCGGGGTCGACGCCCTGCGTATACATGTTCAGCGCCAACGTCACGACGTCGACGTTGCCGGTGCGCTCGCCGTTGCCGAACAGCGTGCCTTCGACGCGATCCGCACCGGCCATCAGAGCCAGCTCGGTCGCGGCAATGCCCGTGCCGCGGTCGTTATGCGGATGCAGCGAAATGATGACGTTTTCGCGGTTGTCGATATTGCGGCACATCCATTCGATCTGGTCGGCATAGATGTTCGGTGTCGCCATTTCCACCGTCGAGGGCAGGTTCAGGATCAGCTTGTTGTCCGCCGTCGGCTTCACCACCTCGACCACGGCGTTGCAGATTTCCAGCGCCACTTCCAGCTCGGTGCCGGTAAAGCTCTCAGGCGAATATTCGAAGCGGAAACCTCCGCCGGCCTTGGCGGCCATGTCGGTGATCATCTTGGCGGCATCGACAGCAATCTGCTTGATGCCGTGCACATCCTTGCCGAACACCACGCGGCGCTGCAATTCCGAGGTGGAATTGTAGAAATGGATGATCGGCTTGTTGGCGCCCTGCAGCGCCTCGAAGGTACGGGTGATCAGTTCCGGGCGGCACTGCACCAGCACCTGCAGGGAAACATCGTCAGGTACATTGCCTTCTTCCACGCACCAGCGGGCAAAATCGAAGTCCGTCTGCGAGGCGGAAGGAAAACCGATCTCGATTTCCTTGAAGCCCATTTCGAGCAGCAGCTTGAACATGCGGGCCTTGCGGTCGTGACCCATGGGGTTGACCAGCGACTGGTTGCCGTCACGCAGGTCCACCGAACACCAGATCGGCGCCTTGTCGATAGTCTTGCCCGGCCAGGTACGGTCAGGAATATTGATGGTCGGGTAAGGGCGATACTTCACGCTCGCGTCCGACATGCCCTTGGAAATATTGGTGATCTTGCCGTCCATTTCGCTTCCTCCTTGCGCAGTCCGCGGGCGTCTTGCGCCATCGGCGGATGCACGGCCCTTTAGAGCCTAAATCCAGTATAAAATGAGATTTCGAGATGAGGAGCGTTTGCGCCAGCGGGCTTTCGGCCGCCGGGCGCTCCTCACTGGACCCGGCAACCGCGTGTAAGGTCGAGGCTAAGAAGCGAGAGTGCACCGCACGGCGAGGCCTTCGCAGAAATCTGCGCGCTCATGCCGTAAATGGTTGCGATGCTGTTGCTCATGGCGTCGTGTATAAACAGCGGCTGGCGGTCTGACAAGTGATCTTGTGCTGCGCGCTGGTTATTTTCCCTGCCTGCCGCTCTCAAGCCTTTCTGCCTAACCACGCTTTACCACCCGCTGCAACGCCATCATCAGCCCGCCGCCGATCAGCCCCCAGAAGGCACCGGAAACGCCGCCGAAGGAGAGGCCGGAGGCCGTGATGAGGAAAGTGATGGCCGCCGCCTCGCGGGTTTCCGGCTCCTTGAAGGCCGCCACTGCGGAACCGGAAAAGGCGCCGACCAGTGCCAGCCCCGCCACCGCCTGAATGAGGATGGGCGGCGCCAGCGCCACGAAGGCCGTGACCACGCCGGCCAACAGGCCGAAGATGATATAGCCGACGCCGGCGATGATCGCCGCCCAGTAACGCCGCTTTGGATCAGGATGGGCATCCTCGCCCGCGCACATCGCAGCCGTGATTGCGGCAAGATTGACTGCATGGCCGCCAAAGGGCGCGGAAAGCAGCGAGAAAAAGCCGGTCGCTGCAAAAAGTGGTCCGGGCTGCGGGTCGTAGTGATTGACCTTCAGCACCGCGATGCCGGGAATATTCTGCGAAGCCATGGTGACGATGAAGAGCGGCAGCGCGATGGAGACGACGGCGTGCAGGCTGAAGACGGGCGTTACCCACTCAATCGGCGGTGTCAGCGATTGCGCCACGCTATCGAGCGCGCCCTCGGGAATATCGACACCGAAGATCATGACAAGCACGAAGGCGGCAAGGGCCGCGGGCACGGCGAACAGCCGTTTAAAGGCACCAACAACGATCCAGGCAAGGATGATGGGTAATCCGAGCGCCGGGTTGAAGCCGATTGCCTTGATCGGCGCGAAACACAGGCCGATGATGACGCCTGACAGCATGGCATTGGCAAGCGGCGCGGGAATGGAGGCAACCGCCTTTCCAAGTGGCCTGAACAGGCCTGCGATGATGATCAAAATGGCGCAGATGACGAACCCGCCAACGGCTGCCGGAAAGCCACCCTCAATGACGCCGGTGGTGGCAAGCAGCGCGGCGCCCGGCGTCGACCACGCGATGCTGATGGGAAGCCGGGTTGTGACGGAAAGAGCGATGGCGCAAAGCCCCATCGCCACCGAAAGCGCCATCAGCGCCGACGCCGCTTCGAAATCCGTCGCACCGACGGCTTTCAGCCCCTGCAACACAACAGCGAAGGAGCTGGCAAAGCCGACAAAGGCGGTAAGGCAGCCCATGAACAGGCTCTGGACGGAAAAATCTTTCAGCATGAAGCACTCTGCGGCCTGCGGCCTGTCGCAAACAACCGCAGCGGTCTGCATTGGCGACAGGCAGAAAAATTGAAGCGTGATGCGCGAATCCGGGGATGGCGACACGCCTTGGATGAAGCGTGGTTATATTCAGGATCAAAAAAGACGCGGCTTGGCAAGATGGGCCACCAGACTTCAGGTACGGCGACATGGAAAACGTCATCAAAGTTTAGCGGCGAGGCGCTAATCCTGCCCGCATCACAACAGGTCATCCGCCACAACAGGGACCCTCGCCATGCTCCGCATCGTCACTATTGCCGCCTGCTGTTTCGCGGCTCTTCCCGCCGCTGCCCAGACCCCGCCTGCGCCGGCCTTCCTTGGCCAGATCGTCATTCCCTCGGGCCTCTCCATCAATGGCGTTACCTTCGGCGGCATTTCCGATCTCGCCTTTGACAGCGAAACGGGCCGTTATTTTGCAATTTCCGATGATCGCGTGGAAAAAGGTCCGGCCCGTTATTACGAGCTGGAACTGGCCGTAACGGAAGGCGCCGCCACGCTCAACATCGCCGCCACCCATGAACTGAAAGACGAGACCGGCGCGGCTTTTGCGCCAAAGAGCATCGATGCGGAAGGCATCGCGCTCGACCGCAAGGGCGGCAAGCTCTGTTGGTCCTCCGAACGCGACCTGAAGAACCAGCCGGCGCTTTACGTCTCGGATATCGACGGCGGCAATGTGAAGCGGCTGGAACTGCCGGACGCCTATCTCGTCAACGATGCGAAGACCAAGGGCGTTCAGAACAACCTCGCTTTTGAAGGCCTGGCCCTGATGCCCGGCCGGCTGATCGCCGCCACCGAAAACGCTCTCACCCAGGACGGCCCCAAGGCGACGCCGCAGGCGGGCAGCCCGGCCCGCATCCTCGTCATCGACACGGCGACGCTGAAGCCGGTCGCCGAGCACGTCTATGTCACCGAGGCAATCTCGAAGACACCAACAGCCGCCGAGCCGAAATATAACGACAACGGCCTTTCCGCCATCGCGGCCCTGCCGGATGGCCGTTTTGTCGCGGTCGAGCGCAATTTTGCCTCCGGCGTCGGCAACCACATCCGCTTCTTCATCGCCGACATGTCCCGCGCCGACAATATTCTCGGCAAGGACAAGATCGATCCGGCATCCGTGGCCGCCGTGTCCAAATCACCCTGGTTTGAAATCAACGAAGGCGATTTCGGCCTGGATATCGACAATATCGAGAGCTTCGCCTTCGGCCCTGTGGTGGATGGCAAGCAGCTTTTTGTCATCGCCTCCGACGACAATTTCAACACGGGCAAGCAGTTCACCCAGTTTGCGGCATTCGCAATTCCCGCCAATCTGGGTCAGTGAAATCCACCGGAACAGAATGCCGGCTCTGGACAATGTCCGGGCCGGCATCGGCAACCGAGAGGGATACCTGCTTTACCAGCGGAGCAGACGTGAACCGGCGAAAGCGCCAATGATACCGGCCAACAGAATGCCCAGGGAATACCAGATCAACACGAAAGCCATGCCGTTTTCGGTGCAGAACCACGAATAGACCCATGCTCCGGCCGCACCCGCGGCGATACCGGCGGCAAAACCCGCAAGCGTGGGATCAGCGGGGGCCGACCGCCTGAGAACCGCGAAATTCGCCAGAAACAGCGGCAGCGCGAAAGCAACGATCAGAAACGGGCAATGCAGCGCCGATGATCCGAGAATGAGGGTGCTGTAGGTGCCGGGCACGGCAAATCCAAGCTGGACGAGCGCAATCAGCGCCATGGCGGCAAAAATCAGCGCAAGCCACACAAACAGGCAACCCCTCTCGCCTTCCGGCCGCGCAAGGCGCATGACGGCAAAAAATGCAATGAGGGCCAGTAGGGCATTATAGGCGGATTTGACCCAGAAACCCGGCTCGGTCATGGCCTCGCTCATGTCGACGCGAAGCCCCAGAATGACGACCATCAGCACGAGCGAAAGGCCGAGCGCGGGCAATGCCGCGAATGCCAGCCTGCGCTCCAGCGCGAAAGCGGGGACAGGTTTCAGATCACCCGCCAGTTGTTCGATGATGTCTTCCGTTTTCCTCACCTGTCCCCCCGCAACTTCGCCGCCAGGACTTTCAGCGTTCTGTGAATGCCGACCCTTGCCGCAAGCTCGGTCTGGCCGGATTTTTCCGCCGCTTCGGCAATTGACTGGCCTTCGAGTTTCACTCTTCGAATGAGATCGCGTTGCCGCTCCGGCAGGTCGTCGAGCAGCCGCTCCACATCCATGCGGGCCATGACCGCATCGACGGAGGGTTCCGCCTCCAGCGTCTCATCGAGTTCGACTTCCGCCAGCATTCGGGCGCCCCTGCCCCGATAATGATCGATGAGCTTGTAGCGCGCTATCGAGAAGAACCACGCCGTGAACGGTCTTGCACGGTCATAGGTCTCCCGCTTGGCGTGAAGCGACAACAGGGTTTCCTGCACAAGATCTTCGACATCGCCTCTGGAGGCGGCCGCCATGCGCCGGCCGAAATAGGCGATCAGCAGCCGCCTCAGGGCATGAAGCAAATGCCGGTAGGCGCCTTCGTCCCCATCGAGGGAACGCAGCATCAGCATTTTTAATGTCTCTTCCGAAGGGCTGCCTGTCATCGTCACTATCGGGTTATTCGCAGTCGGCAGGATATTGTTACATAGTGGCTTTAAAAAAATCTCGCCCGAACTTGTCGTCACAAGCGCGTGAAGATGTAACGGGCGGCGGGTCGCGCCCGAATGGACAATCGTGAGCCCCGGCACAATGCCGGCGGACATGCAACGACGTCCAGAGGAGACCCTTCATGACCCGCATTCTTACCGCCATTGCCGCCGCTTCCCTGTTCTCCGCTCTTTCCTTCGCAGGCATCGCCCATGCCGACAGCATGAAAACCGATACGATGAAGAAGGACACCATGCATAGCGACGCCATGAAGGCCGAGACCATGAAAAAGGATGGCATGTCCATGGCCAGCAAGAAGGACTGCATGGACAAGACCGGTATGGAAATGGACAAGATGAAAAAGGCCGACATGATGAAGGCCTGCGACATGATGAAGTAAGGCCGGCCTGAACGAAAAAAGCCCGCACCGGTTTTGACCGATGCGGGCTTTCTCAAATGAAAATCGAAAACTCAGAGTTCCGACTGGCTTTCGACGATCTTGCCGACGAGGCCGTAATCCTTGGCCTCTTCCGCGCCGAGCCAGTAATCGCGATCGATGTCCTTGGCGATCTTTTCTTCGCTCTGGCCGGTGGCCTTGGAGAAGATCTTGATCAGGCGCTGGTTCATCTTGATGATTTCGCGGGCCTGGATTTCGATGTCGGATGCCATGCCGCGCGTGCCGCCGGAGGGTTGGTGCAGCAGGAAGCGGGTGTTCGGCAGGCAAAGGCGGCGTTCCTTCGGCACCGAGACGTAAATCAGCGCACCGGCGGAGGCGACCCAGCCCGTGCCGATGATGTAGACCTTCGGCTTGATGAACTTGATCATGTCGTGGATGGAATCACCCGATTCGACATGACCGCCCGGCGAATTGACGTAAACGCGAATGTCGTCGTCACT
The DNA here is from genome assembly GCF_003031125.1 of Agrobacterium sp. LAD9. NCBI lineage: Bacteria > Pseudomonadati > Pseudomonadota > Alphaproteobacteria > Hyphomicrobiales > Rhizobiaceae > Agrobacterium > Agrobacterium sp. LAD9. The sequence goes on from NZ_PHGS01000009.1 coordinate 335,852, forward strand.
GGCGGCGGCAAGAGCCACGAGCTGCGTGCAGACCTTCTGCGCCAGTTCCTGCGTGATGCCGCCATAGATGAAGATCGAACGCGACTTGAAAAGATTCGCTTCCGTTTCCTTGCCGATCGGCAGTTCCTTGCTCTTGTCGTCTTCGTCTTCGTTCATCAACGGCTCTCTCCAGCAAAATTCGTGCATGCCCTTCGGACATAGTGCGACTTGTTACGTAAGGCAATGAGAGAAAAAGGCAAGGTTTGCCCGCCAACAATAAACACCACCCCCGGCAGATGACGCATGGACAGCCTCTTAGCCTTCGCGATATCGTCAGCGCCTCATTGCAGCGCCGCCCGCCGCGGGAAGCCCAAGATCCCGCCGCTGACGGCAACAATTTCAAGAGGGAACCATGCTGAAAAGACTAAGCCTCGCCGCCGCCGCGCTCGGCCTCACCACCCTGCCCGCTTTCGCCCATCTGAACCCGGAAGAACACGGTTCCTTCATGGCCGGCGTCTCCCACCCGTTTTTCGGCGCGGACCACATTCTGGCGATGGTGGCCGTCGGCATCTGGGCCTCGCAGATCGCCTTTGCCCGAAACGACCACAAGGCGCTGTGGATCGTGCCCGCCGCTTTCGTCGGCACCATGGCCGCAGGCTTCCTGATGGCGGTTTACGGCATCGACCTTCCCTTCGTCGAACCCGCCATTCTTGCCTCCGTCATCGGCCTTGGCCTGCTGGTTGCGATGGCGGCGAGGCTTCCCACGGCAGCGGCAGCGGCCGTTGTCGGCGCTTTCGCGCTTTTCCACGGCCATGCCCATGGCGGTGAACTCGGCAGCGCCGGCGCGCTTCAATTCGGCATCGGCTTCATGATCGCCACCGCCATCCTGCATGCGGCCGGCATCGCGCTCGGCCTCGGCATTGCCCGTTTCGGCTCAGCCGCAAGCCGCACCGTCGGCGCGCTGACGGCGATTGCGGGTCTCTCGCTCGCCTTTGGTGGCTGAAGATCATTACCGAAATTTAAAATTTGGACCGCTTTGAAAAGCCTGAATTCTGGCCTACCTCCTTATCGTGGATTTACGCTTCACGGTAAGGAGGCAGCATATGTCACCGGAAGAAAGCCAGCTTCTCAAGGCCCTGTTCGACAGGACCAAAACCGCATCCGCCACCCCGCGTGACCGCGAGGCGGAAACTTTGATCGCAGACGCCGTGCGCGATCAACCCGCAGCCCCCTATTATCTCGCCCAGGCGGTGATCGTTCAGGAAAAAGGTCTGGAAGCGGCGGCAGCCCATATCAAACAGCTCGAAGACCGCATCCACGCACTGGAAAGCGGTAATAGCGCCCCTCAGGCGGCGGCGCAGGGCGGTTTCCTCAGCTCCATCTTCGGCACCGGCCAGCCGCAACCACCCGCACCGGCACCGGCCCCTGCGGCCGCGCCGAGCTCATGGCGCAACGATACCGCCGGCCAGACGGCCGGCCCTTGGGGAGCGGCAGCCAATCAGCAGCAGCCCGGTGGCCCATGGAGCCAGGCCGCCGCAGGCGGACGTTCAGGCGGTGGGTTTCTGCAGGGCGCGCTCGGCACCGCTGCCGGTGTGGCGGGCGGCATGCTGCTAGCCAATTCGCTGAGCGGCATTTTCGGCAGCCACATGTCGTCGCTTGGCCTTGGTTCGCCCTTCGGCGGCGGCAATGCCGCGGGTAACGCACCTGTCGAGGAAACCGTCATCAACAACTATTACGGCGACAGCGCCAACCCGCAGAATAACGACGATGACGATATCCAGCAGGCCGATTACGACGACAGCGCCGATGATGCGGATGTTGATTCAGGCGACGACGGTTCGTTCGCCTGAACCTTGCATCACATAAACAGCCGGATCAGCCGCGGCCGCGATAGGTGGCAACGCCCTGATCCGGCAGCCACACGCCTTCAGGCGCCGGTCCGGTCTGCCAGAACACGTCGATCGGAATGCCGCCGCGCGGATACCAGTAAGCACCAATGCGCAGCCATTTCGGCTGCAGCAGTTCTACCAGCCGCTTGGCGATATAGACCGAGCAATCCTCGTGGAATGCGCCGTGGTTGCGGAAGGACTGCAAAAACAGCTTCAGAGACTTCGATTCCACCAGGAAATCGCCCGGAATGTAATCGATGACGATATGGGCGAAATCCGGCTGGCCGGTCATCGGGCAAAGCGAGGTGAATTCGGGCGCGGTGAAGCGCACGACATAATCGGTGCCGGCATTGCCGTTCGGCACTTTTTCGAGAACGGCCTTTTCCGGGCTCTCTGGCGTATCGACCTTCGTGCCCAGCTGCGACAGGCCGGAAACATCCGTCACGGACATGGAAAACTCCTGTTTATTTAAACAATCACTTTGACGCCATGCGCCTTTTCGCCTTCCGGCTCGACGTGAATGGCAAGGCTGGCGCCCGGTATGACGTCCCTTATGGCATCTTCAAGGCGGTCGCAAATATCATGCGCCTCCCGCACCGTCATGACGGCGGGAACGACGACGTGAAAATCGATGAAGGCGGCCGAACCGGCGCGGCGGGTTCTAAGATCATGCACGCCGATGACGCCGCCGGAATTTTCCGCGATCGCCTTCTTGATCGCCTCGTCCTCCTCCGGCTCCACCGCACGGTCCATCAAGCCGCCAAGCGAATGCAGAATGACTTTCGAGCCCTGGAAGAGGATGTTGATGGCCACCAGAATGGCGAGCAGCGGATCGAGAATGGCGTAACCCGTCAAAAGCGCCAGAACGAGGCCGACGAGAACGCCCGCCGAGGTCACGACGTCAGACATGATATGATGGCCGTCAGCCGCGAGCGCTGGTGAGGCATATTTCTTGCCGACACGGATCAGGATTGTCGCCCATATGGCGTTGATGACGCCTGCGGCCGCATTGATGACCAGACCGAGAACCGGCGCTTCCGGCAGCCTCGGATTGAAAAGAGCACCCCAGGCCTCCTGTACGATCAGGAGCGCGGCAACCACGATCAGCACACCCTCCACGACGGCAGAAATATACTCCGCCTTGTGGTGGCCGAACTGGTGGTCGTCATCCGCGGGCTTCTGCGCATAGCGAATGACGAAATAGGCGATGAAGGCCGCGACCACATTGACGGTCGATTCCAGACCGTCAGATAAAAGCGCGACCGAGCCCGTGACCCACCAGGCCACGAGTTTGAGGCCCAGCACACCGAAAGAAAGCGGAATGCTCCAGAATGCGAGCTTCCTTACCAGCGCATTGCCTTCACTGTTCATTTTTGCCCCCGTGCGGATGCGAACGAATTGCATGACCGACTGCCAAAACGCACGAACCGCGCGCACGGGGTCTCCGTGCGCGCGGTTCGCTATTTGAGCGTTCTATCGTTCAAACGGAGCACAAGGTCAAGGGCATTGCGCTCACGCCAAAAGCATCACTCTTCGCTCTTCTGCTCGCAGAAACGAATGCGGTTGCCGAATGGATCGGTCACTTCCATCACATCGCCCCAGGGCAGTTCTTCAACACCCGGTTTCAGGAAGCGATAATCCTTCGCCGCCAGTTCCTGTTGATAGGAGTGAACGCCGCGCATGGTAGCGAAAATGTTGGAGCCCGGCGTCGCATCACCGTGATGACCGCTGAGATGAAGGCCCATTCCGGCCCGTGAAACCTGCATGTAGAGCGGGAAATTATCGCCGAAGCCGTGTTCCCAATCGACCTCGAAACCGAGAAAATCGACATAGAACTCCCGCGCCTTGGCTTCGTCGAATATCCTGACGATCGGGAATATCCGCTCGAAGTTGATGTCTCCAGCGTTTTGTGTCCCGGCATCACCCATGCTGCCTCAACCTCTTTTCGGACCCATAAAATGAAACCGGCCGCAACAGGTGCGGCCGGTACAGTCAGCTTATTCGGCTGCGACGATCTTGCCGTCCTGCCACTTGAACAGCGAGAAGGCCTGCGACGTCAGGTCGCCGTTCTCGCCATAGGTGACCTTGCCGATTGCCGTCGGGAAAGCGTCGCCGCTCTTCAGGGCCGTGGCGACCGCTTCGGAATCCTTGGCGCTTCCGGCTTTCTCGATGCCGGCCTTCAGGACTTCAACAGCAGCGTATGCGTTGAGCGTGAAGGCTTCCGCCGGAATGTTGGCAGCCTTCAGCGCTTCGGCAGCAGCCTTGGAGTCGTCGTTCTTCAGCGCGTCGGAAGCGTTGGTGAAGATCGTGCCTTCGCCAGCCTGCGAACCGATGTTCCAGAACTCGCTGTTCGACAGGCCGTCACCGCCGATAACGGCAGCCTTGGAGCCGATGTCCTTCAGCTGACGTACCAGAAGACCTGCTTCCGGGTGGTAACCGCCGAAATAGACGATGTCGGCATTGTCGGACTTCAGACGAGCCGTCAGCGCGCCGAGATCCTTTTCGCCTGGTGTCAGCGCATCATAGAGAACTTCGGTCACGCCACCGGCATTCAGCGTCGCCTTGAAGGAGTCTGCCAGACCTTTGCCGTAAGCGCCCTTGTCGTGAATGATGGCGATCTTCTTGTCCTTGAGGTTGGAAAGAACGTATTTCGCCGCAACCTCGGCCTGCTGGTCGTCACGGCCGCAGGTGCGGAAGACGTTGGCAAGGCCGCGGTTGGTCAGGCCCGGCGCGGTCGCCGTCGGCGTCACCATCAGCACGCCGTTTTCGGCAAAGACATCCGACGCCGGAATGGCGACGCCCGACGTCACCGGACCGACGACGAAGTGGATGCCTTCGGCAACAAGCTGGTTGGCAGCGGAAACGCCCTGCTTGGGCTCGCCGCCATCATCAGCGAGCTTCAGCACGACCTGTTCGCCGAGGATGCCGCCCTTTTTGTTGATTTCATTGACTGCCGTCTGGGCGCCGTTCTTGACCTGGTCGCCATAGGCGGCGACAGGACCGGTGAGCGGCGCAATCAGGCCGATGATGATTTCGGCATGAGCAAGGGGTGCGAATGCGAAGGACGCTGCGAGCGTCACGCTGGTCAATGTCTTCAGTTTCATCCTGGTGTCTCCTTAAAGGGGGTCGCGGACCCGGTGAGCGCCATGGGCGCCGACCGAATGAAACTATCGGACGCCTCCCGGCGAAAACTCGTTCCATTTTTGAATTCCGAGCCTTCCACTCAACTCATACGGAAGGTTTGATGATTTATGCAAGTCACTTTGCTGGATTAGGTCTATTAGCGGTAAATCATTCGCCGGATCGGCCGTGATTGCGCCGTCTGAACGGACAAATCGACCTTCCGTAAACGCTTGGCGTTTGGCCGCCGCTGGAGGATAATACGCCATGATCGCAGCAGATGAAGAATTTCTGGCGGGCCTTCCCGTCTTCCGGCATTTTGAAGACGTGGCCGACCCGGCGCTTTATCGCGCCCTGCCGCCGGGATGGGGGCTGGCCATCGCCGATATCATTGATTCGACCGCAGCAGTCGGCACCGGCCGATACAAGGCCGTCAACATGGCGGGTGCGGCGGTCATTTCAGGCGTTTCGAACAGTCTCGGACGTCACGACCTGCCCTTCGTTTTCGGCGGCGACGGCGCCGCCGTTGCCGTGCCGCCCCAGGGGCTGCCTGTGGCGCGCGCAGCACTTTCGAATGTGCAGCGCTGGGTGAAGGATGACCTCGATCTTGCCATGCGCGTGGCCCTGGTCCCCGTCGAAGATATCCGCAAGAATGGTTTCGATATTCGCGTCGCCCGCTTTCAGGCAAGCGAGGATGTTTCCTACGCCATGTTTTCGGGGGGCGGCAACAGCTGGGCGGAAGCCCGGATGAAGGAGGGACAATATGCCCTGCCCGCAGCCGAAGCAGGCGAGCGCCCGGACCTGACGGGACTTTCCTGTCGCTGGAACCCCATCCCCGCCACCCGCGGCAAGGTGGTATCGATCATTGCCGTGCCGGGGCCGTCGCGGGACATGTCTGCATTCCGCCAGCTGGTCATCGATCTCGTCGATCTCGCCGAGCAGGATGCAAGACACGGCCACCCCGTGCCGGAGGATGGCCCAAAACTCGGTTTCGTGGGTGAGGGTCTCGGTCTGGAAGCCCGGGCCGGGGCTGCCTATCACGATGTCTGGGGCAAGATGCGCCGCTCGTTTCGCATTCTCGGCGAGTCCCTGCTCGTCAATCTTCTCAGCGTGACGGGGCTGTCGTTCGGACCGTTCAATGCGGTGCGCTATCGGCGCTCGGTCGCAAGCAATACTGATTTCAGAAAATTCGATGACGGACTGAAGATGACGGTGGATATCGACGCCTCACGGCTCGAAAAAATTCGCACGCGGCTCGAACAGGGTCGCCTATCGGGAAGCTGTTATTACGGCCTGCACGAACAGGATGCCGCCTTGATGACCTGTATCGTGCCGTCTCCGCTTTCCAGGGACCATATGCATTTCGTGGATGGCGCGGACGGCGGATATGCGGCTGCGGCAAGCCGCCTCAAGCAGCAGATACAATCTGCTGCGACGGGCTGAATACCACGCCGATACCAGCCCTCAATCCCGTGCAGGGATGCACTACAGCGAAAGCCGACGAAAAGAAAAAACCGGCGTCGTGCGCCGGTTTCAATGGAGTGATGCTGCCGGACCTTAACACGGCCGTGGGATCAGGCTGCGGTCTTGCTGCTCTTCTGCGCCTGGCAATAAATTTCCTCGAGGGAGGCGAGGATTTTTTTCACGGATTCGGAGTTGCTGGAATAGTAGATGGTCTGCGCATCGCGTCGTGTCTTCACTAGTCGCTGAGCACGCAACTTCGAAAGATGCTGCGAGAGAGCGGACTGGCTGAGACCAACCTGTGAAGCGAGAACACCAACCGGCACTTCCGTATCCACCAGCGTGCACAAGATCATCAGGCGCTTTGGATTCGCCATGGCTGAGAGCAAGTCTGCAGCGGCGATGCTATGTTCCGACAGAGATTGGTTATCCATACGCTCAAGTCTCCTGATGACAGTCGAAAAAGACGGTCATGGTGGCTATTATAGGTGTTCCAAAAGGTGTTTTTATAATTCGGTTGATACGTTGTATATACCTAAATCTTGCTTATATCGTGTCCCTTTCAAAGACTATTCTTCATCGGTTATTTACTTAAGATATTGTGATAAAATTATCAGCTTTTTGCTCGTTTTTTCACAGTCTAAGGATAAAAACATGTATTAGCAGCAGTATTTATAAGCAATAAACGATCAAAAGTTGAGCGCTTCAATCTTAACACCCGGCGCCGGATTTTGGGGTGACAATCTATTACCACCTTAAATTTAGCAGCGAGCTAAAAAATCTAGATTAACTTTGCGCAATTTTCTCTAAGTTTGCAATATGATTTTCATTAGTAATTATTTTCATGCATAACTTGTGATATCAAAAATATTCTTTGCTACCGTGTGAAGGTATAACTTGCACTGCAAAGATCTTGTAGAAACAGAAAAAGGGCCCTCCATGAAGGCCCTTTCTTTCTTCAGACGAGCGAATCACTATTTTTTGCGGTGACGCGTCAGCCCTGCCACGACTTCATCTGCGGAAATCGTACCTATGATCGCGCCATTGTCGACGACGCCGATCGCTCCGGAATTTTTTGACAGCGCATCGAGAATATCGATCAGCGGCGATGATGGACGGGCGGTGGCGGCGACGTTCATCTGGCCGTTGCGTTCGTCCACGCCCCGCTTCATCACATCGGCAGCAGTCAGCATGGAAATCGGGTTCATGTTCTGCACGAAATCCGCGACATATTGCGTGGCCGGCTGCTTGACGATCTGCTGCGGCGTTCCGCACTGGATGATGCGTCCGCCTTCCATCATGGCGATACGGTTGCCGATACGGAAGGCCTCGTCCAGATCGTGGCTGACGAAGAGGATAGTTTTCTTCAGCCGGCTCTGGAATTCCAGAAGCTCGTCCTGCAGGCGGCTTCTGATGAGGGGGTCAAGCGCCGAGAACGGCTCGTCCATCAACAGGATCGGCGCGCCGGTGGCAAACGCTCTCGCCAGCCCCACACGCTGCTGCATGCCGCCGGAAAGCTCTCCCACCTTGCGGTCGGCCCAGGCGGAGAGATTGACCAGTTCCAGCTGCTCGGCCACCATGCGCTTGCGCTCGGCTTCCGGCACGCCGGAAAGCTCAAGCCCGAAGCCGACATTGTCAGCCACATTGCGCCAGGGCAGAAGACCGAACTGCTGGAAGACCATGGAAACCGTGTGCATGCGCAGATCGCGCAGCGATTTCGCCGGGCAGCGATAGGGATCGACATAGCCGGACTTGGTCTTCACGCCGACATTGCCGCGCACCACGGGCGCAAGCCCGTTGACGGCCCTGAGCAGGGTCGATTTGCCGGAGCCGGAAAGCCCCATCAGCACGAGTATCTCGCCTTCGCTGACCGAGAGCGAGGCATTGGCGACACCGAGAACCAGTCCGGTTTCGGTATTGATCTCGTCCCGCGTGCTGCCCTTGTCGATCAGCGGCAGCGCCGCATCGGGCCGGTCGCCGAAAACGATATCGACATTTCCGAAGATGATGGCGTCACTCATAGATCATCCTCCGCGCCGGGAAGGCGGAAAAGCCGGTCGAGAACGATCGCCAGGATGACGATGCACAGTCCCGCTTCGAAGCCCATGGCGATATTGACGGTGTTCAAGGCGCGCACGACAGGCACCCCGAGACCATTGGCGCCCACCAGCGCGGAAATGACCACCATCGACAGCGACAGCATGATCGTCTGGGTGAGGCCGGCCATGATCTGCGGTGCGGCGAAGGGAAGCTCCACCTTGCGCAATACTTGCGAAGGCGTCGCACCAAAGGCGACGGCCGCCTCGACCAGCGACGGCGGCGTCGAGACGATGCCGAGGCGGGTGAGGCGCACGGGAGCCGGAATGGCGAAGATGACGGTGGCGATGAGGCCCGGAACCATGCCGAGACCGAACAGCACCAGCGCCGGAATGAGATAGACGAAAGTGGGGATGGTCTGCATCAGATCCAGCGCCGGGCGCATGCCGGCATAGATCCACTTGCGCCGGGCCGCCAATATGCCGAGCGGTATGCCGATGATCATGCACACGGCGCTGGCGGCGATGACCAGCGCCAGCGTTTCCGTCGTCGCTTTCCAATAGCCGAGATTGATGATGAGCAGCAGCCCGAGCGCGGTGAAGATGGGCATGCCGACGGAGCGGCGCGTCCAGGCCGAAAGCGCCGTCAAGATCGCGACGATGACCAGCGGATGCGGCGCCTGCAGTACATAAAGCAGGGCGTTGATGACGCTTTGGAAAATGAAGGAAAGCCAATCGAAGAAAAAAGCGAGATTGCCGGTCAGCCAGTCAATGGCCTCCTTGGCATATCGGCCGACGGGCAGGCGGTTTTCAGGAGCGCTGAGCCATTCCACGGTAAGAAAAGACCTTTCGTGAACTAAAACAATTCCAGCAAAAGTGCGTAGCGGTTTTGCGTCCGGAATTGCGCAGACAACAAAGAAATGGAGCATCGTCATCCCGTTTTACCGGAATTGCTCCAATGCAGAAATGACGGCCGGCAGCGGAACTGCCGGACGCGGTGCTGGCACATGACCTTCAATGTCTGAAAATTCACAGGCAAGGTCATGCATGGGCATCGTTATTTCCCGCTGATCCGGCCTGCCATGCAGGCCGGATGCAGTCATGCATAGTCTTGCGGTTTAAAGGCCGAGAGCCTTCTTTACGGTGGGCAGGGCGTCGGCGCTGCCGTCCTTGGTCTTGACGTTGGCGAGCCAGGGTTCGATCGCCGCCGGGTTGGCCTTCAGCCAGGCGGTTGCAGCCGCCTCGCCCTCAAGGCCGTCATTCAGGATCTTGCCCATGATCTCGTTTTCCATGGGCAGGGAAAATTGCAGGTTCTTGAGGAAAGCGCCGACATTCGGGCATTCCTCGACGTAACCCTTGCGGACATTGGTATGGATCGTCGCGCCGCCGAGGTTGGGGCCAAAGACCTCGTCGCCGCCGGTCAGATAGGTCAGCTTGAAATTCGCATTCATCGGATGCGGTTCCCAGCCGAGAAAGACGATCGGCTCGCCGGATTTTTCCGCACGCGCCACCTGGGAGAGCATGCCCTGCTCGGACGATTCGACCACCTCGAATGATTTCAGTCCGAAACTGTCCTTGGCCACCATGTCGAGAATCAGGCGGTTGCCGTCATTGCCGGGTTCGATGCCATAGATCTTGCCGCCGAGATCAGCACTGTGGGCGGCGATATCCTTGAAATCCTTGATGCCGAGTTCGGCGCCTTTGGCATTGGTCGCCAGCGTGTATTTGGCGCCGGTCAGGTTTTCCCGAAGCGTCTCGACAGACTTGTCTTCGCGATAAGGCGCAATATCGCCTTCCATGGTCGGCATCCAGTTGCCGAGGAAGACGTCGATGTCCTTGTTTTTTAGGGACGTGTAGGTAACGGGGACGGAGAGAAGCTTGACGTCGGTTTCATAGCCAAGGCTTTTCAGAAGGACGGTGGCGGTCGCCGTTGTGGCGGTGATGTCGGTCCAGCCCACATCGGAAAAACGCACTGTGCCGCAACTTGCCGGTTCGGCGGCGCTGGCCGCGCTGAACGTCATGGAGGAGATTGCTGCGGCCAAGACCAGACAGCGACTTCTATTTGCAAACATCGCTTGCTCCCTGTTTTTTCGTTCCCTTGCCATTATCAATATCTGCCGGACACAATCAACTCGCGTGCATTTGCGTGCTTTGGCCCACCGTTTGCGACAAAATGGTGAAAATGTCGGTATTCAGCGGTGCCATGTCGAAAAAGGGCAGGCCTTAGAAATCTGTGTTTTTCCCACGGCCATACTTTTCAATCCGCGTCTTCCTCGTCAAAAGACGCAGGATGCAACATCGGCTGGAGAACCGGGACCGGTTTGTGAGGCATGGTGTGCCGATTGAAGAGGTTGGGGCATTCATACGCGGGTGCTCCGGGAGTGGATAATGGCAAAACTCTATTTCAATTATTCAACGATGAATGCCGGCAAATCGACCATGCTGCTGCAGGCGTCCTATAATTATCACGAACGCGGCATGCGCACGCTGATCTTCACGGCGGCCTTTGACGACCGGGCGGGCGTCGGCCGCGTTGCCTCGCGCATCGGCCTCTCCTCCGACGCCCTGACCTTCGATGAAAATACCGACCTGTTCGCCGAGGTATCGGCCCACAATGCCGAAGGGCCGGTCGCCTGCGTTTTCGTCGATGAGGCCAATTTCCTCTCCGAACACCATGTCTGGCAGCTTGCCGAGATTGTCGACCAACTGAACATTCCGGTCATGACCTACGGCCTGCGCACGGATTTCCAGGGAAAGCTTTTTCCGGCCTCGAAAGAACTCCTCGCCATTGCCGACGAGCTTCGCGAAATCCGCACCATCTGCCATTGCGGCCGCAAGGCAACGATGGTGGCCCGCTTCGACAATGAAGGAAAGGTCGTGACGGAAGGCGCACAGATCGATGTCGGCGGCAACGAGAAATACGTTTCCTTCTGCCGCCGCCACTGGGTGGAGACGTTCAAGGGCGAGTGAGCATCTGCGTCCGGTTGCCGCATTTGATTTTCCGCAAAGATGGCTGCCCTGCTCCCGGGCTAAGACGACAGCGACACATTCGCGTGGATGTGCTTTCTCTCAGGAGCAAAATTATGCAGAACAGAACTGCCAAATTCGCCGGCCTCGCCATTCTCGCAGGTCTTTTCGCCTTTCCCGCCCTTTCTGCCGAAATCGAAGTGAAGATGCTCAACAAGGGCAGCGACGGCCAGGCGATGGTCTTCGAACCCGCGACCGTCAAGGCCGCCGTCGGCGACGTCATCACCTTCGTCCCGGTCGACAAGGGTCATGATGCGGCAGCCGTGAAGGACATGATCCCTGAGGGTGTCGCCGACTTCAAGGGCAAGATGAACGAGACGGTGAAGGTGACTGTCGAGAAGGAAGGCGCCTACGTCGTCAAATGCACACCGCATCTCGGCATGGGCATGATCGCGCTCGTCGTCGTTGGCGATGCGGCACCGGCCAATCTGGACGCCGTCAAGAACGGCAAACTGCCGAAAAAGGCGCGCGACCGGCTGAATGACGAGATCGCCAAGCTCGGCCTCTAACCGCATATCCCTTCGGTTCCGCGGCGGCCGTTGTTCCACAATCGGTGTGGAAAGCCATAACGGCCGGCGCGGACCGCAGGTTGAGAAAAGTTTCGCAATCATGTTGTATCCCGGTTGACCGGGACATATCTGGAAGACAGTAAATGACCGCGGTTTATACGAAGCGCCGAAGGGTGCGGCCGGACCGAGGCTCTTTCTTCCGGCGTCCAGCCCCACGGGCAGAGGAGACTATGACGACATGATCGACCGGATCACCGCCTGGATTCAGGCAGCCTTCAGCGCCATCGGCAGGGCCGCCGGTCTTCTCGTCGCCTGGCTTTTGTGGCCCTTCATGGCCGCCCATGGCTGGTATCAAGGCCGCAACTGGATCATCAAGGGCCCGATCGCTCTGGTTCTCATCCTGCTTGCCGGCTTTTACGGATATTTCGTCTGGCAAACGCAGGTCTGGAGCAATTTCGATCCGGATTACATTTCCCGTTACAAGCTTGCCGAACGTACCGTGCCGCCCGGACAGGAATTGCCGGCCGCCAGCCCGACTTCGCCCGCCGGCGCAACGGGTGCCGCCGCGAACACATCCGCGCCTGTTTGCCAGCGTTCGGCCATCGTCGACGCCGCCGCCGATCTCACCGATTTCAACGTCAACCAGAACGCCTGGATTTCCTCCATGCTGCTCTATCGTCTCGGCCTCTTCGGCATGGACTGGGACAGCACGCCGTTTCTGGACAACAAGGCCTCGTTCCAGCGCGGTGTAAACCAGGCCGTGCGCCGCACCTCTGTTGAACTGGTGGATACGCTCGGCCGCGTGCGCGGAACCTCCGGCATCAATAACAATCTCCAGGAAGCGCGCGGCAACATGCAGTTCAGCGAATATTCCTGGTATTTCGGCCTCGATCCCTTCGGCCCGAAGACGCCGACCCCCAGCTATTACCGCGCCGCCATCCGCAGCTTCCAGGCCTTCAACGGCGAACTCACGGCCTGCAAGGCGGTCTTCGATACCCGCGCCGACAACCTGATCCAGTTCATCGACCGTATCGCCGGCGACATCGGTTCGACATCGGCGATCCTGCGCGAGCGTTCGGAAAACTATAATGGCGGCTGGTTCGACACCCGCGCCGACGACCGCTTCTGGTTCGCTTATGGCCAGCTCTATGGTTATTACGGCGTGCTTTCCGCCGCCGGATCGGACTTCGCGCAAGTCATCCGCGAGCGTAACCTGACCAACCTGTGGAACGACACGCTGTTGCAAACCCGCGCGGCGCTGCGCATCCAGCCGGCGATCATTTCCAATGGTGAGGAAAGCGGCTGGATCATGCCGTCGCACCTCGCCACCATGGGATTTTACGTTTTGCGGGTGCGCTCGAATCTCGTCGAGCTTCGCTCGGTTCTCGACCGGTAAGGCAGAGGCCTCCCCCGGACGACAGGTTCGATCAGTCTATCAGGCCAAGGCGTATGGCCTTGGCCACGAGCTGGGTGCGGTTGACGCAATCGAGCTTGCGGATGGCGTTGTTCATATAGGCATTGACGGTATGTTCCGAGATGGAGAGAAGCTCGGCGATCTCCACGGAGGTCTTTCCCTGCGCCGTCCAGCGCACGACGTCGAGTTCCCGTTTCGTCAGTGGCGAGGGACCCCTGGAATTGGCGCGACAAAGGCGGTCATAAACCTCCAGCGCATGCAGCACGATCATGCTCAGCTCGTTCAGCGAGGCTTGCGGCAGGACATCGCGATCGCCTGCGAAATTCATCAGATGGCGGTTGCCGTACATGCCGTGCACCGGCACCATGAGACCGGAGGTAATGCCCATGCTGCTTAGCGAGGCCGCCGCATGCAGCAGCGGTCCACCGGCAATATCCGGGTCCTGCAGCGACCAATATTGCGGCATCATCGATGACGCGCCGCGCTTGATGACGGGACAATCCCCAAGTGCGCCTTCCTTGGTCATCGCATTCACAACCCAGATCGGCAGGCTGCTTTCAACGACCGTGGGCAAGGCATAAACATTCTGGCCGCCGGGTAACCGCAGCAGGGTCACATAAGCGTAACCGAAGGCGCGCATCACCTCCCGCAGCGCCTCCAGCCATTGGGATTTGTCGGCCGCAGCCGACAGATCGTCACAAAGTCTGGCCTGACGCTCCGTCTTCGCCATTCACGCGCCCTCGCCGCGCCGGGACGCGCTGCCCGGAGCGAGAAACATGCGGCATGGCCAGGACGGGGTTGCGACCTTCATATCGGCTGGACCATCCTGATCAAAGCACTGGCTTTTCGGATTTGTCCTTCGGCTTTGCCATCAGTTTTTCGAGGAAACCGAGCATGACCGCCGAGACGACAAAAGCCAGATGAATGATGGTGAACCACATCAGCTGGCTGTCCGTATACTGGCTGGCGTTGAGGAATATCTGCAGCAGGTGGATCGATGAAATCGCCACGATCGACGACGCGACCTTGATTTTGAGGCTGCCCGAGTCGAGCTTGCCCAGAAACGAAACCTCCGCATCCGCCTCGTCGAAGCGGCTGACGAAGTTCTCATAACCGGAGATCATCACCATGACGATCAGGCTGGCGACCAGCGCCGCATCGATCAGCCCGAGCATGGCAAGGATCATATCCGCTTCGTCGTAAGTGAAGACGTTTTTTGCAACCTTCAGAAACTTGAGCATGAAGGAAAATGCATAGACCGCGAGCGCCGCGACGAGCCCGAGATAAAAGACCACAAGCAGCCAGCGGCTGGAGAGAATGATCCGCTCGACGAGCAGTTCAAGAGACTTCATTTCCGTATCCGATTAATAATCTGTTTATTGTTTCGCCATGTAAACTGGCTGCGAATATCCTAGCAAGCGGCAATGTCGGGACTTTGACCGTATCGCGGCGTTTTCGCACCCATTCACCAGCCGGACTCCGCTGAGGATAAGCGTCGTATTTTTGCAACATACCGTTATGCTTTAAAACATGATGTAAAAAGTCATATATAATATGTTGACAGTTATCATCATGTTTTTTAGTCCTCGCTTATCGGCTCGCCCGTAACAATCAAAACAGTTTCAGCCGCGGCGGCAAACGCGGCGTGCTTTCGCGCGCCGTGGCCCATTCGCGCGCCTACCTGGGGGTACTTCATGTCCATTTCGCGCACGCAGTCTGCGTTGCTTCTGTGCACTGCCATCTCTCTCCTGCCGCTTGCCGGCCCCGCACGGGCACAGGATGCCGCTTCGCAGGCGGACGGCACCACCACGCTTGAAAAGATCGTGGTCAAGGGCAAGCGTGTCAAAAGCGCCAATGCCGTCGCCGACACGCCGCTGGCAAGCCAGACCACAGCGGAAGACATCCGCAAGAAGGACATCGCCAGCATCAAGGACCTCGGCAATAGCACGGAACCGGGCGTCGATTACGTGGATGCCAAGCCCGGCAGGCCCGGCGGATTGTTCATTCGCGGCCTCGGCGGCGCGCGCGTCGTCACTTTGATCGATAATATTCCTGTTCCCTACTTCAACAATTTCGCCCGCCAGGGCCAGGCCACCACCACTCTCAGTGATACGAATTCGAGCTTCGATTTTTCCTCGCTTTCGACTGTTGATGTGGTGCGCGGCGCCGATTCCAGCCGCATCGGCTCCGGTGCTCTCGGCGGCGCGCTCGTGCTGCGCACGCTCGAGCCGGAAGACCTGATCGGCGAAGGCAGGGACTGGGGTGGCGTGGCCAAGACCACCTATGACAGCGAAGACAGAAGTGTCGGCGGATCGATCGCCGTCGCCAAGAAGATCGAGAACACCTCGGTCCTGTTCCAGGGTTCCTACAAGCGCGGCAACGAGACGGACAACAAGGGTACGGCCGACGTCTACGGAACGCGCCGCACCAAGCCCAACCCCGCCGATACCTATGAAAGCAACCTGATGTTCAAGATCCGCCAGGATCTTGAAGGCGGTCACCGCATCGGACTGACGGCCGAGCGTTATTCGCTGAGAGACCGCAGCGACATGAAGACCCTGCAGGGCGTCAGCGTATCGGGATCGACCTACCGAATCGGCGACTACCGGGGCTACGAGGACACCGAGCGTGACCGCGTATCGCTCGATTATGAATACGAGGCGCCCTCGACCGACGGCGTGATCGACGCCGCCAATCTCTCGCTTTACTGGACGCGCCTTTCCAAGGAGTCCGGCGCGGGCGACCGCCTGACCAACAATTCGCTCTATATTCGCGAAGACAGCATGCGCAATAGCGCATTCGGCATCGTCGGCGGCCTCGAATCCGGTTTCGAGCTTGGCGGCGTGCAGCACACGGTCCGCTTCGGCGGCAACGCCATGACGACCGATTTCAGCCAGGAACTGTTCGCCAATACGGCCGGATCGACCTCGTCTTCGCAATCGGACATGCCTGACGTGAGCGGCAAGAGCCTCGGCCTTTATCTCGATGACGAAATCGCCTTCGGCAACGGCTTCCGTCTTACCCCTGGCCTGCGCTTCGATTCCTACGACTACGACCCTGACGGTTCGGTTTCCAGCAATGGCGGCTACAGAACCTTCGGCCTGCCGAGCGGCAACAGCGGCTCGCGCTTCTCGCCGAAGCTTCTTGCAACTTACGACGTCACGCCGGAACTGCAGCTCTTCGCACAATGGTCGATGGCCTATCGTGCCCCGACGATCAACGAACTGTATCTGAACTTCTCCAACATCAGCTCCGGTTACGCCGTTGTCGGCAATTCCGCCCTCAACCCCGAGACCAGCAATGGTTTCGAAATCGGCGCGAACTATGCCTCCGGCGACCTGACGGGAAGCCTGACGCTGTTCCACAACAAGTACAAGAACTTCATCGAGCAATACACGACCTCGACCACCCTGTTCCCCGGCTTCGGCGGCAGGGGCAACGGATCGCTCTTCACCTATCGCAACCGTAACAATGTCGAAATCTCCGGTGTCGAAGCCAAGGTCCGCAAGGATCTCGCAAACGGCTTCTTCGCCCATGCCTCGCTTGCCTACGCCTATGGCAAGGACACCGATACCAACGAGTTCATTCGCACGGTCGCGCCGTTCAAGTCCGTCCTCGGCGTCGGTTATGCGCAGGATGTCTGGGGTACGGAACTGACCGGCGTCTTCTCGTCCGGCATGCGTGACGACAGGGTGGCCAACACCTTCGATGCCCCCGGCTACGGCGTCTTCAACCTGACCGGCTGGTGGGAGCCGGAACAGACCAAGGGCCTGCGCATCCAGGCCGGTATCTACAACCTGTTTGACAGGAAATACTGGAATGGGGTCGGCGTCCGCGACGTGAACCCGAATTCCGTCAGCACCGTCAACCAGCCGGTCGATTTCTATACGGAAGCAGGCCGCACCTTCAAAATCTCCCTGACCCAGAAATTCTAAATCCGGGCGGAAATATCATCTCCAGTCGGGGCGGCCTTCGGGTCGCCCCTTTTTTGTCAGCGGCAATAGAGATAGCTGCCCTTGCGTTCCAGCACGTCGAGATGCAGGTGATCCTGATGGGTCGCGTCGCTGCCGGGCGAAAGAACCGTGCGGAAGAACAGGCAGGCGGCGGCCGTAATCGTGCGCTGGAAAGCGCCTTCCGGCGTCCCGTCCTCGACCCGCGGCTTCATCACCAGCGGCTCACCCTTGTCGAAGGAAATGGTGGAAATATCCACGGCATTGCCCTTGGCATGTTCGGAAATCTTGCCGTTTTCCGCGCTGTTGCGGTTGCGGCAGATATAGGTCGAGGCATTGGCAATGGCCGTCACCTTTTTCTCCGGCAAAGCGAGAGCCGCCGCCGGCAACATCATCTCCTTGGTCCAGCGGGAAAGCGCAAGCGCGGTTTCGCAACGCATGGTTCCCGATGGTTCCAGCTTGATGCCGGGCAGGACCACGGAAAGCTCGAGAGGCGCTTCGATGCCGCACCCCTGCTCCGCATCGCGGATCGGCTCAAGCTGCTTGAACTCAGCGCCGATCTCCTTCAACGCGCCAAGGCATGCCTGAAGTGCGGCCGGATCTTCCGGTTTCACCGGCTCCGGTGGTTTCTCGTCGGGTTTGGCCGCCTCGTCACCGGGCTTCTTACGCTCCCCGTCGTCCTTGCCCTCGCCTTCCTTTCTGGCGTCATCGGAACCTTTATCTGCGGGTGTCTTTTCATCATCCGTTTTCTGCTCCTCCGAAGCCTGCGGCTTCGCGTCCGGTTTCTGCTCTTCCGGGCGCTGCGGTTTAGGGGCCGGTTTCGGCGCTTCCGCCGGGCTTTGCGGCGTCTCGTCCGATGGTTTTTCCGAGGGGGTGGAGGATTGCCCCTCGCCCGGTTTTGGCTGCGGCACCGGTACCTGCGCCGGCGGTTCAGAGGCGGAAATCAATGCGAGGGTGGCTACCAGAAGACACAGACGATGAAGCATTTTTCGGGGCACTCCTGACCGTTTCGGCAGGAGAGCAACGCAGCGGCGGCCGGTAAGGTTCACTCCCTTGCCGAAATCCGCTTGCCAAGGCGGATCGTGCACGCTAACAATTTTCCCATGAATATCGTGTCTAAGAACATTGCTAACTGGTGGTGGGGCAGCTTTTCGCGGCCTTGACCAGTCATGTCTTCAGACAAAGTCCAAGCCGCCCGAATTTTCAGGCGGCTTTTTTGTTATTTTGCCGCCTGTCATCGGGCCTGAACAACAGGAAGTACGAAAGAAATGGTAACGATCATTCAGGATGACGGAGCGGAAACCTACGAGACGAAAGGCGGCATCAAGGTCAGCCGAAAACGCCGGCCCGCCGACTATGCCAACGCCATCGATAATTATATCGAAAAGCTTGATTCCCATCGCGGCGCGGTCTTCTCGTCCAACTATGAATATCCCGGCCGTTACACCCGCTGGGATACGGCCATCATCGATCCGCCGCTCGGTATCTCCTGTTTTGGCCGCAAGATGTGGATCGAGGCCTATAATGGCCGTGGCGAAGTGCTGCTTGGCTTCATCACCGAAAAGCTGAAGGCGACGCCCGATCTCACGCTTGGCGCTTCCACCACGCGCCGCCTCGATCTCACCGTCAACGAGCCGGACCGCGTCTTCACCGAGGAAGAACGTTCGAAAATCCCGACCGTCTTCACTGCGCTGCGCGCCATCGTCGACCTTTTCTATTCGAATGCGGATTCGGCAATCGGCCTGTTCGGCGCTTTCGGTTACGATCTCGCTTTCCAGTTCGACGCCATCAAGCTGTCGCTGGCGCGGCCCGAAGACCAGCGCGACATGGTGCTGTTCCTGCCCGATGAAATCCTCGTCGTTGACCATTATTCCGCCAAGGCCTGGATCGACCGTTACGATTTCGAAAAGGCCGGCGTGACGACGGACGGCAAGTCCTCCGAAATCACACCCGAGCCGTTCAAGACCACCGATACGATCCCGCCCAAGGGCGATCACCGTCCCGGCGAATATTCCGAACTTGTCGTGAAGGCCAAGGAAAGCTTCCGCCGCGGCGATCTGTTCGAGGTCGTTCCCGGCCAGAAGTTCATGGAACGCTGCGAAAGCAATCCATCAGCGATTTCGCGCCGTCTGAAGGCGATCAATCCCTCGCCCTATTCCTTCTTCATCAATCTCGGCCATCAGGAATATCTGGTCGGCGCTTCGCCGGAAATGTTCGTGCGCGTCTCCGGCCGCCGCATCGAGACCTGCCCGATCTCAGGCACCATCAAGCGCGGTGACGACCCGATTGCTGATAGCGAACAGATCCTGAAACTGCTCAACTCGAAAAAGGACGAATCCGAGCTGACCATGTGCTCGGATGTGGACCGCAACGACAAGAGCCGCGTCTGCGAGCCGGGTTCGGTGAAGGTCATCGGCCGTCGCCAGATCGAGATGTATTCGCGCCTCATCCACACGGTCGACCACATCGAGGGCCGCCTGCGCGACGATATGGACGCCTTTGACGGCTTCCTCAGCCACGCATGGGCCGTCACCGTCACCGGTGCGCCAAAGCTGTGGGCCATGCGCTTCATCGAAGGCCATGAAAAGAGCCCGCGCGCCTGGTATGGCGGCGCGATCGGCATGGTCGGCTTCAACGGCGACATGAATACCGGCCTGACGCTGCGCACCATCCGCATCAAGGACGGCATCGCAGAAGTGCGCGCCGGTGCGACGCTGCTCAACGATTCCAATCCGCAGGAAGAAGAAGCAGAAACCGAACTCAAGGCCTCCGCCATGATATCAGCCATTCGCGATGCCAAGGGCACCAACTCCGCTGCCACCAAGCGCGATGCCGCCAAGGTTGGCACCGGCGTCAAGATCCTGCTTGTGGACCACGAGGACAGTTTCGTGCACACGCTGGCGAATTATTTCCGCCAGACGGGCGCGACCGTCTCGACCGTCAGAACGCCTGTCGCCGCAGACGTGTTCGATCGCTTCCAGCCAGATCTGGTCGTACTTTCACCCGGACCCGGCAGCCCGACGGATTTCGACTGCAAGGCGACGATCAAGGCCGCCCGCGCCCGTGACCTGCCGATCTTCGGCGTCTGCCTTGGCCTTCAGGCGCTGGCGGAAGCCTATGGCGGCGAGCTGCGCCAGCTTGCGGTGCCGATGCACGGCAAGCCTTCGCGCATCCGCGTGCTGGAACCCGGCCTCGTCTTCTCCGGTCTCGGCAAGGAAGTGACCGTCGGCCGTTACCACTCGATCTTCGCCGACCCCGCCACCCTGCCGCGTGATTTCATCATCACAGCGGAAAGCGAGGACGGCACGATCATGGGCATCGAACACGCCAAGGAACCCGTTGCCGCCGTTCAGTTCCACCCGGAATCGATCATGACGCTCGGCCAGGACGCCGGCATGCGGATGATCGAGAATGTCGTGGTGCATCTGACCCGCAAGGCGAAGACGAAGGCGGCATGATGGTGGCTACCGACGCCATCAGCATCGAACCCATTCGGGCGGAGCACGTTGAAAGCTTTCACCGTGCTCTCGATGCGGTATCGCGCGAGCGGAAATATCTGAGCTTCCTGGAGGCGCCGCCGCTCGATTCGGTTCGCGCCTTCGTTCTCGACATGATCGAAAACGACCATCCGCAATTCGTGGCGATTGCGGATGGCGAGGTGGCCGGCTGGTGCGATATTCGCCGCCAGAGCAGAGCAACCCGCGCCCATTGCGGCACGCTCGGCATGGGCATCCTGCCCGCCTATCGTGACAAGGGACTTGGCGCGCGGCTGATGCGGCGGACACTCGATGCCGCCCGTCAATGCGGGCTGCATCGTGTCGAGCTAAGCGTACATGCGGACAATGCGAGAGCAATTGCGCTTTATGAAAAGATCGGTTTTGTGCATGAAGGCCGAGCGCGCGACGCCGTCCTGATCGACGGGCGTCACATCGACAGCCTCAACATGGCGATCATCTTCGGCAGCTAACCCCTCGGCAGCGAGGCCGAAATACACAGGGCAAACTTTTTCAGAAGCTGCATGTCGAAATGCCCCTCCCGGCGCAGCATCCATGTCAGCGCTTCATTCGCCGTCCATGGCTTCTTGTAGGGCCTGACCGAGGTCACGGCGTCATAGACGTCGCAGATCGCCGCGATACGGGCGTAAAGGCTGATCTCGCTGCCCGCACGGCCACTCGGATAACCGCCGCCATCCATCCGCTCATGATGATTGAAGCAGACATCAAGCACCATTGATGGCATCTGCGCGTTGCGCGACAATATATCCCGGCCGAATGCCGGGTGAAGATTGATGATCTCCCGCTCGCTGGCGCTCAATCCTTCCGCCTTGTTGAGGATCGATGAGGGGATTTCCACCTTGCCGATATCATGCAGCAACCCGCTGATGCCGAGCAGATTGACCGTTCCCCTGTCGAGCCCGAGATAATTACCGAAAAGAATCATCAGGCCACTGACCGAGACCGAGTGCACAAACGTTGTTTCGTCTTTCGATTTCAGGCGGGTGACGCCGATGAAAATCGCCGGGTTCGACTGCACGGCATCGGAAATCTTGCCCGCCGCCGCAGCCATGCCCTTCAGCGAGACACTGCCGCCGGCTTCAGCGGAGGCAAAGGTTTCGGCAATGGTATCGGCGGCCGAGCGTACGGCATGGGTAACGGCAGCCACGGTTTCCGGGCAATTGCACAATGGCGGTGAAACGGCTGCAGAACGCTTGCTGCCTTCGGTGTCGTGCCCCTTGGCCGTGTTGATGACGATGCTTTCGGCGCCGCTCAATTTCAATTGACGCATTAATTCCTCATGCCGCAAAAGAAAGCGGTGCCGCTTTAAAAATCCCTGGTTCGAAAGCGTTCCTTCGACCGCTTCGATAAACATGCCAAGCGTCAGTTGCTGGGTGGAAATTCGTTTGAGCATTAGATGCTTTTATTTTCCTTCCCGGGAATGATAACCTGAAACCGCAATTCAAAAAAATGTCGGCGCGCAACCGGCTAAACTATAAAGGTGAAGTCAAGCCTTCCCAACTTGCCTAAACCTGGGCCTTGAAAGATTAGATAACACAAATATGAAAATTTTTTACTCTGGATATATTTAAAACTCAAAGAATCAATCCGGATAGACCAAGAAACAACCTTAGAATGTAAATAGTGAAAACTATCGCATACGACGCAAATCAGGAGCCGAAGAAACCCGCATGAATTCCAGACTTGAAACGCGCATCGACCAGGGTACGAGCCGTGAACCGGCGGACATGGTTCTCAAGGGCGGACGCTTCTTCGACCTCGTTACCGGAGAACTCGTCGCGTCGGATATCGCCATCTGTGGCGACACCATCGTCGGCACCTGCGAGAACTACAAGGGCCGACAGGAAATCGACATTTCCGGAAAAATCGTCGTTCCGGGTTTCATCGATACGCATCTCCACATCGAATCGTCACTGGTGACACCGCACGAATTCGACCGCTGCGTTCTGCCCTATGGCGTTACCACCGCCATCTGCGACCCGCACGAGATCGCCAATGTTCTCGGGGAGGAAGGGCTTCAGTTCTTCCTCGACAGCGCCATGGAAACCATCATGGACATTCGCGTGCAGCTCTCCTCCTGCGTGCCCGCGACCCATCTGGAAACATCAGGCGCCGATCTGCCGATCGAAAAGCTGCTGCCGTTCCGCGATCATCCGAAGGTCATCGGCCTTGCCGAATTCATGAATTTTCCCGGCGTCATCCACAAGGACCCGGTGTGCATGGCAAAGCTCGAGGCCTTCCAGGGCCAGCATATCGACGGGCACGCGCCACTTCTGTCCGAAACGGCGCTGAACGGTTATCTCGCCGCCGGCATCCGCACCGAACATGAATGCACCAGCGCCCCGGAGGCGCTGGAGAAAATCCGCAAGGGCATGCATATTCTGGTGCGCGAAGGCTCGGTCTCGAAGGACCTGCACGCCCTGATGCCAATCATAACCGAGCGACTGTCGCCCTATCTGGCGCTCTGCACCGATGATCGCAACCCGCTCGATATCGCCGAACAGGGCCATCTCGACTATATGATCCGCACGGCGATCGCCAGCGGCGTCGAGCCGCTCGCCATCTACCGCGCCGCCTCGATTTCCGCCGCCAAGGCCTTCGGTCTGCGCGATCGTGGTCTCGTTGCACCGGGCTGGCGCGCCGATCTCGTGGTCGTCGACAGCCTGCAGAACTGCAAGGCCAGCATGGTGCTTTCCGGCGGCCGGATCGTCGATGACGCCCTGTTTGCCACGCGCAAACCGGTCGCCCCCGTCGGTCTCGACAGCGTCAAGGCAAGGCCGGTGCTGGCGGCCCATTTCGGCGTGCCGGTCACGGAGGGCGAAAGCCCGGTCATGGGCGTGCTTCCCGGCAAGATCATTACCGAGCACCGCCGCTACAAGCTGCCGACGGATGGCAACCAGACCACCGTCGATCTTGAGAACGACATCATCAAGGTTGCCGTCATCGAACGCCATGGCAGGAACGGCAACCACGCCAATGGTTTCGTTCAGGGCTTCGGCCTGAAGAAGGGCGCGATCGCCTCCACCGTCGGCCATGACAGCCACAATATCTGCGTCGTCGGCGTCAACGAGGACGACATGGCGCTGGCCGCCAACCGGCTCGGCGAAATCAAGGGCGGTTTCGTGGTGGTGGAAGACGGCAGGGTCACCGGCGAGATCGCTTTGCCCGTGGCCGGGCTGATGAGCCTCGAACCCTATGAGACCGTTCGCGATACGCTGCACACACTCAGAAAAGCAGCCTATGCGCTCGGCACGACGCTGGAAGAACCCTTCCTGCAAGTGGCCTTCCTGCCGCTACCCGTCATTCCGCATTTGAAGATTTCGGATATGGGCATGGTGGATGTGGATCGGTTTGCGCTGATCTGATTGGCGGAAAATGCCTCGGCGGAAGACGGGAAACACGCATGAAACGCCAGCCTCATTCCTGTGCTTGTCGCAGGAATCCAGTCGACGCGCGTCTGCGCGGCGAGAGAGTCTTTTCAGCCCAACGACTTGGGCTGGCTAGATTACTGTGACAAGCACAGGAATGAGGGAAGCATCTACTGTGCCTCTGCCCCTCAATCCGAAGGCAGAAGCTTGCGGAAATAAACCACCCGCTCCGTTTCCTCAAATCCCAGCGCCGCATGCATGCGATGGGAATCGACATTTGCAATATCGGCATCGGATGCGAGTTCGGTGACGCCCTGGCTGATGGCCCAGCGGGTTACTTCGGCCACGAGCGCTGCGGCAACGCCCTGTCTGCGAAACGTCTCCTCGACATAAATTCCCTCGAGAAACGCCACGGGCGACGTGTCGCAGCCGTTGACGTAATCCCGCCGCAGACTGACCTCGGCAAAACCAATGGCCGCTCCCGCCGGATCGTGGACAATAAATCCAGCCCCGGCGTCGGAGACGTCCTGCAACTCCGCCCTATGTTCGTCAGGCGTGGTATCCGGCCACAGGCGGTGTCGCAAAAGACACCAGTCATCCCGATAGTCGGCAGCGTTTCCGATGACGAATGGACCGCTCATACAACTGTCCCGCAAAACACATCCAGCCCATCGAGCTTGACAATCCCCGCATCGAACAGCGGCGCGAAACCCGGCATCGGCAGGATATCCGTGACCCGCATGCCTTTCGGTATCGGAAATTCCAGGGCCTCGCGCGTCAGGTTGAAAACGAACAGCAGTTTTTCGTCGCCCTTCTGGCGCGTGAAGGCCAGCACATCGAGATTGGTCTTGATGAAGTGCATGTCCCCATCGCGCAGCGCGCCGTGACCTTTGCGGAAAGACAAAACCGCACGATAGTGGTTCAGAACCGAATCCGGCTTGCGCTCCTGCGCATCCACGGCCTGCATGGCATGGACATAGGGCACCGGCAACCAGGGCTTTTCAGCGCTTGAAAAACCGGCATTCGGCTTGCCGGTCTCCCACACCATCGGCGTGCGGCACCCGTCACGGCCCTTGAAGGCGGGCCAGAAGCGGATGCCGTAGGGATCGCGCAAATCCTCGAAGGCAAGTTCGGCCTCGGTCAAACCCAGCTCCTCGCCCTGATAAAGGCAGATGGAGCCGCGCAGGCTGGCGAGGACACAGATGGCGAGCTTCGCAACCCGTGTCTGTTCTTCAGCGCCTTCGGAAAACCGGCTGAGGTGTCGCACCACGTCATGGTTGGAAAAGGCCCAGCAGACCCAGCCATCCGTTACCACCTTGCCGAAGGTCTCGACCGAACCGCGTAAATGTTTGGCGCTGAAATCCGGCCCCAGGAGATCGAAGGTGTAGCACATGTTGAGCTTGTCGTTGCCGGATGTATAGGCCGCCACGGTTTTCAGCGACCGAGCCCCGTCACCCACCTCACCCACCGTTGCACGGCCCTCATATTCATCGAGCAGCGCGCGGAAGCGCTTCAGGAAAGCCACGTTTTCCGGCCGGGTCTTGTCGTAAAGATGATCCTGCATGCCATAGGGATTGACGTCGGACGCATCGAGACCAAAACTTTCCTCGTCGAAAAGCGGCGGGTTGTCGCGCAAAAGCTTGTCGTGGAAATAGTGGTTGACGGTATCGAGCCGGAAACCGTCCACGCCGCGATCCAGCCAGAAGCGCACGGTTTCGAGAAGAGCATCCTGAACCTCGGGATTGTGAAAATTCAGGTCCGGCTGCGAGGCGAGGAAGCTGTGCATGTAATATTGCTTGCGCACGCCGTCCCATTCCCAGGCCGGTCCGCCGAACACGGAAAGCCAGTTTGTCGGCGCCGTGCCATCCGGCTTGGGATTGGCCCAGACATACCAGTCGGCCTTGCTGTTGGTGCGGCTGGCACGGCTGTCCACGAACCAGGGATGCTGATCTGACGTGTGCGAAATGACCTGATCGATGATGACCTTCAAGCCCAGCCGGTGCGCCTCGGTCATCAGGGCGTCGAAATCGGCAAGCGTGCCGAACATCGGATCGACATTGCAATAATCGGAAACGTCATAACCCATATCGGCCATGGGCGAGGTGAAGAAGGGCGAGAGCCAGATGGCATCGACACCGAGCGAGGCGATATAGGGCAGACGTTTCGTCACCCCGGCAAGATCGCCATAGCCGTCACCGGTCGTATCCTGAAACGAGCGCGGATAAACCTGATAGATCACCGCTCCCTTCCACCAGTCCGATTGCGCTTGGGGTTTGTGGACCGGGGCATGGGTTAGCGGCATGGGCGATCTCCTGATGGTTTGAGCGGAGAATATAAAGCCGACGCGGCCGCGTAAACCGGAACTTCGCACATGCACAAACGGCCAAAACCGCCCTTGTCAGCGGCGCGCACTCGTCGTAAGCCGCATGGCTGGAAAAAACGGGAGGATGACAGCGTGGGCGGACGGTTTCTGTCGATTGGCGAATGCATGGTGGAACTGTCGCAGGCCGGCGACGGGCTGCTGCGCAAGGGTTTTGCGGGCGATACGTTCAATACCGCCTGGTATGCCCGCGCCTGCCTGCCGGAAGACTGGTCGGTCGATTATTTCACCGCACTCGGCGACGATCCGCTTTCGGAAGACATGCTCTCCTTCATTGCCGATGCCGGCATCGGCACGGAAAAAATCCGCCGTATCAAGGGTGGCACACCCGGCCTTTACCTCATCAACCTGAAGGACGGCGAGCGCACCTTCAGCTACTGGCGCAACGCCGCCGCCGCAAGACAGCTGGCGGCGGACGCGGATCATCTGCGCAAAACGGTCGAAAGCGCCGATGTTGTCTATTTCTCCGGCATCACGCTCGCCATTCTCGCCTCCGCGCATGATGTCGATACGTTTCTGGCGGAACTGCGCCGCGCCAAGGCGGCGGGCAAGCTGGTGGTGTTCGACCCCAATATCCGCCCGCGCCTGTGGGCAGACAAGGGCCACATGCTCGAGACCATTTCCAACGGTGCGCGCGCCGCCACGCTTGTCATGCCGAGCTTCGATGACGAGGCGAGCCATTTCGGCGATGCTTCCGTTGAAGCGACCATCGACCGCTATCGTTCACTCGGCGTCGAAAACATCGTGGTCAAGGACGGCGCCAAGGGTGCGACGCTCGATTTCGGCGGCAGCCGCAGCCACGCCCCGGCGGAAAAGGCCGTGGACGTGGTGGATACGACAAGCGCCGGCGACAGTTTCAACGGCGCGTTCCTCGCCCGTTATGTGACCGGCAGTTCCCCGGAGGAAGCGGCCACCTTCGCCGCAAGGGCGGCGGCAACCGTCATCGGTCACCACGGCGCGCTGATCAGCCCCGATCTGCTTCCGCTGGTGGGATAGACCCCTCTCTGCCCCTCATTCCTGTGTTTGTCACCGGAAACCGGCCGACGTGCGTCTACGCGGCGGAGAGCCTCCTCTCAGCCGCTTCCCCGCCGTCAAAAGCCCTGACATGATCCTGTAACACGCACGCCGCATATACGGACAGAAGCCGGGCAATGGGGATTCGCCCGCGCGCAGATGAGCAGGATCAGTGTTTCATGACGAGAATCACGATTGTCACAGATGCCTGGCACCCGCAGGTCAACGGCGTGGTTCGCTCGATAGAAAATACCAACACCGAACTGGCGCGGCTGGGTGTGGATGTGCGCATGGTCACGCCGCAGAGTTTTTACAGCATCCCCTGCCCCACCTATCCGGAAATTCGCCTCTCCGTCGCCGGCTATCGCCGTGTGGCGGCGGAGATCGAAAAAAGCCAGCCCTCCTTCGTGCATATCGCGACGGAAGGGCCGCTGGGCTTCATGGCGCGGCGCTGGTGCGTGAAGAACCGCATGCGTTTTTCCACCAGCTATCACACACGCTTTCCCGAATATGTGGCGGCGCGTTTCCCCGTCCCGGAAAGCTGGCTTTATGCCTTCGTGCGCTGGTTCCACAATGGCGGCAACACCTGCATGGTGGCCACCCCGAGCCTTGAGACCGAGCTGGAAGCGCGCGGCGTGCGCAACCTGAAGCGCTGGAGCCGCGGCATCGACGCCGAGCTTTTCCATCCCCGCCCGAAGGCAAAGCTGCCTTTCGACCTGCCGAGGCCGATCTTCATGACGGTGGGACGTGTGGCGGTGGAGAAGAACCTGCCGGAATTTCTCGACCTCGACCTGCCGGGTTCGAAGATCGTCATCGGTGACGGCCCGGCCCGCCATGAATTGCAGGAAAAATATCCTGATGTGCTGTTCACCGGCGTCAAGACCGGTGAGGACCTAGCCGACGCCTATGCGCAGGCCGATGTCTTCGTTTTCCCCTCGAAGACCGACACATTCGGCAACACCATTCTGGAAGCGCTGGCAAGCGGCGTGCCCGTGGCCGCCTTCCCCGTTACCGGACCGATCGACATTCTCGGCGGCAACCCCGCCGCCGGCGCGCTGGACGACAATCTTCGCGATGCCTGCCTGGCGGCGCTTCATTGTTCGCCACAGGCGGCGCTGGCGCTCTCCAAAAGCTACAGCTGGGAAAAGGCTTCAAGGCAATTTCTCGACAATGTCATCCACGCCGCCGGGAAATCGCTGCCGCAGTTATCCCGTTCCCAACTGGCGTGAAGGCAATCCCCGAGATTTTCTTTGGGAACAGTGGACGAAACCGAGCGGGAATGTCACAAGGCGATCAGGACGCGACTGCCGTTATCTTTAGAACGGGGTCGGGCTGCTGATTGACGTCAGGCGGCTGCCGCGAGAACACGCTGGCCGTCCTTTTTGCGGATGATACCCCGCCACATCCCTCGAGATGCCGCTTCAGGATAAAGGCAGAAGCTCTTTTTGCTGGGCTGTGCACCAGTGATTGATCTTCTCGACAACATCCTTTGGCGCGATCGGCAAGGCACTGCTGGGTATCACGACCACCGTCCCATGGAAAACCAGCACCAGACTATCCGGTGGCGTGATTGCGAGATGATAGCGCGCCCAGCTCAGCTGCACGGTGTCCAGCCGTGTGACCTGCTTGTAGCCCTGAGGCCCGATCTCGACCTGGGTGTGAGGCGAATACATTCGCTCGTGGGCGATATTCCAGTGAGCGAGAACCTCATAATAGGATTTCGCCTCCCGTCTCGCGCCCTGCCAGATAATAAACCAGATGGCGAGAGCCACGATCGGTGCGGGGGCGAACACCCAATAACCGACCACCGGCCAGACGCCCGGAAACCACGGCAGGCTTATGGAATAGATGAAAGCCGCAGCCAGCCCCGCAAATATCGACAGCTTGACTCGCGCTGAGGAAAAATGGCGAGCCCAGGACTTGTCGAAAATCATGCTGTAATTTTCATAAGCCTGATTTTGATAGCCGTAGACATAGGAAGGGACATGTTTCGGGTCGGGCGTGAAGCTTATAGAAATGGTGTCATCGGCCATAGGAGCACGTCGATCCCGTCCCTGTTGCAGCTCAGTCTGCGTAGCACCGGCGCCCTTATAAATCAAAAGGCCTTTCCCTACCAAACCTTCGGGATCGACGCCGTACCGCGTAACCTGCCTTCACCACGCTCCGGCAAGCGTTTGGCCGGACAGCAGTACGGTCCGCGGCTTACCATCCCGATCGGTTACCGAGAGCGACGCCGCCATCTGTTTGGGCGATTTGCGGAACCAGCTGGCGGCAACGCTCGCCATATCGCCGATCATCGCCTGTTTGTGCCAGTCGGCGAAGCGCTTGGCCGTGGCTTCCGGCTCGGAGCGGTAAAAGAAATCGCCGGATTGCCCGAGATCGTTGATGGAGGCCGCCATGGCCGAGAGCGGCCGCTGGAACATCTTTGCCGGTACCGCAAGCGTATCGGCCCCTTGCGAAAAAGCGGGCGCCATGAAATCGATCGCCCATCCATCCGCCTCCACCCAGCAGTGGAAATTCTCGCCCGCGCCAGTCACATAACCGTCTTCGCGATGATCGGCGAACAGCAAAACCGTTCCGCCGAGATTATAGGCCGCGAGCCCGCCCTTCGGCACCGCCTTCACCTTGTAATGCTGCTGCAGAATGAACGCGCCGAAGGTGCTGAAATACATGGAGGCCGAAGCAGGATCGGCATTCTGGCTGAGGAGCAGGCTGTTGATGACCCGGTAAATCCTGAAATAGTCGGTCTGCTTGATCAACATGGTTTTTACTCTTCAAAACCGGACAGTGAAATTGGAGCGAGCTGGTGCCCCTTGTTTCTTCTCCCCGCCGGGGAGAAGGTCGCGGCAGTGGGATGAGGGGGCTAGGCTGGCAGTATACGGAGAGGGTTCCCCCTCATCCGACCCTTCGGGCCACCTTCTCCCCCACGGGGAGAAGAAATGCGCCGCGACGCCGCGCGTCAGATTACCGCCTCTTCTTCGCCTTGCTCTCGAACGGATTGTCCGACCCGCGATAATGCACCCGGATCGGTACGCCCGGCATGTCGAAATCCTTGCGCAGACCGTTGACGAGGTAACGCGTATAGCTCTCGGGAATGGCTTCCGGCCTCGTGCAGGAAATCATGAAGGCCGGCGGGCGGGCCTTTACCTGCGTCATATATTTCAGCTTCAGGCGGCGGCCGGAAACGGCCGGCGGCGGATGCTGCGTCGTCTGCGAATCCAGCCAGCGGTTCAGCTTGGCGGTCGAGATGCGGCGGTTCCAGATCTTGTCGGTATCGATGATATTCTGCATCAGCCGGTCGAGGCCATAGCCCGTCTGGCCGGAAATCGGCACGGCGCGGATGCCGCGCGCCTGCGGCAGAAGCCGCTCGGTCTTTTCGCGCAGATCGGCCAGATAGGCCTGCGGGTCTTCGACCAGATCCCACTTGTTGAAGGCAAGCACAGCGGCGCGGCCTTCGCGGATGACGAGGTCAACCAGCTGCAGATCCTGCTTTTCGAACGGGATGGTGCTGTCGAACACGATGACGACGGTTTCCGCAAAGCGGATGGAACGCAGCGAATCCGCGACCGAGAGCTTTTCCAGTTTCTCCGTCACCTTGGCCTTGCGGCGCATGCCGGCCGTATCGAACATCTTGATGGTGCGGCCGCGCCAGTCCCATTCGACCGAGATGCTGTCGCGGGTAATGCCGGCTTCCGGGCCGGTCAACAGGCGGTCTTCACCGAGGAAACGGTTGATGAGCGTCGACTTGCCTGCATTCGGCCGGCCAATGATGGCGACGCGCAGCGGCTTGGTCTCATCATAAACCGGCTCTTCATCTTCTTCGTCCTCGCTGCCCGGCTCGCCGCGTGGCAGAACGATATCCGTCTCCGCCTCATCCACCTCAGGCGGGAAAGCGGCGTCTTCGCCAATTGCCCCGACAATGGCGTCACGCAGGTCGATCATGCCCTGGCCGTGTTCGGCCGAGATCGGGCAAGGGTCACCGAGACCCAGCGTGAAGGCGTCGTAGAAACCGGCATCGGAGCCGCGCGCTTCCGACTTGTTGGCCACCAGCACCACCGGCTTGCCGCGACGGCGCAGCATTTCGGCCAGCGTCTCGTCAGCCGGTGTCAGGCCCGCCTTGGCGTCCACGACAAACAGCGTCACATCGGCTTCGTCAATCGCCGCTTCGGTCTGTGCCCACATGCGGCCCTGAAGCGTTTCCGGCCCGGATTGCTCCAGACCGGCGGTATCGATGATGGTGAAACGCAGGTCGACCAGCTTCGCCTCGCCGGGGCGGCGGTCACGGGTGACACCCGGCGTGTCGTCCACCAACGCCAGTTTCTTTCCGACCAGACGGTTGAAAAGCGTGGACTTGCCGACATTGGGGCGCCCGACTATGGCGACGGTGAAGCTCATTGATCTTGGTTCCCTAGAGCAAGTCTGCCCAAAACGTTACCTGTTTTGGGCAAAAGACATGCGTAAAATAAAGAGTTGGATCGCTTTGGCAATGCGAAGAAATGCCGGAGCGATCTTGCGTGGCGCAGCCGCTTTAAGCAGCCTTGCCCGAAGCGGTGATGTTGTCGAGCATGATCTGCGCGCGGTTCGTCACGTTGCGCGGCGCCTGCGTGTCGCTGATGATCTGCTCGAACCATTGTTTGGCCTTGGCGAAATCGCCAGCCTTATAGGCGGCAAGACCCAGAGCCTCGCGGGCAGACGCACGCATGGTCTGGCCATCGGTGCTCAAGGGCTCCGCAAGGGCGACGACCTGGTCATAGGTGCCGTTATCCACCAGCAGCCATGCCGCACGCACCTTGGCGGTATCGCGGAAGACCTGCGGTGCGGAGGTGTCGTTGCCGATGGCGGTGAAGGCGGCGATGGCGCCGGCAGCATCGCCCTTCTGCGAAAGCAGCGTGGCCGAGCGGAACTTCGCCAGAACAGGGTAATTGCCGTGACCGGAGGTTTCGAGATCGGCGAAGGCCTTCAGCGCCTCATCCGTCTTGTTTTCCGAGGCAAGTTTCAGCGCCACGAGGAACTGGTCGCCGGAGTTGGAAGCGCGGCTGGTGTTCCAGTATTCGTAGATACCGGCGCCGGCGGCGCCCACAACCACGAGAATGGCGGCGCCGACGACCACGATACCGTAACGGCCCCAGAAGCGCGACAGCTGCTCGGAACGGATCTGCTCGTTCACTTCGCGGATAAAGGTATCATTTTCGTTTGCCATCAAATTCTCCGTTACCCGCGCGGAGATCGTCGCCGATCCATCCGTTCGCGGACATACCAAGCCGCTTACCCGGGTCAGCGAAAGTCAGGCCAACCGGGTCATGGTCGGCCTTCTAGCCTATTTTGCCTGATATGTAAGGGGGAAACGTTGATTTCCTACATGGCGATGGGCTGAACGCCGATCAACCATTCGTGCAGTTTCAGGATGAAAGCACCCCACAGAACGATGCCGCCGACAACGGCCACCAGATCATAGCGGCTTGAAACGAAGTCTCGGACCACTTTTTCACCCGCGCGTTCCCGGCGCTTGAGCGAAATCCGCATCACCACGCCCCAGGCGAGAAACGATGCGAAGAGGAGGATCGAAGACGTCTCGCCATTGGCCAGAAGATGGGCGAGCGCCCAGATCTTGACGGAAAGGACCATCGGATGCTTGGTCTTCGTCGCAATGTGGCCAGCCGGTATGAGGCTGGCGATAAGACAGATCATCGCGGGCAGCATCAGGGTCACGGCGATATGGCTCATCCAGACCGGCGGATACCACAACATGCCCGTCTCCTGCCTTGCTTCGCCGAAGGCA
Organism: Agrobacterium sp. LAD9; assembly: GCF_003031125.1. Classification (NCBI taxonomy): domain Bacteria; kingdom Pseudomonadati; phylum Pseudomonadota; class Alphaproteobacteria; order Hyphomicrobiales; family Rhizobiaceae; genus Agrobacterium; species Agrobacterium sp. LAD9. The sequence continues at coordinate 369,293 of NZ_PHGS01000009.1, forward strand.
TAGATGACAAGGCCGAGCGTGACGAGGCTGACAACGGAATAGACGCCCTTGAAAGGGCCTTCGCCCATCGTCGCGATCATACGGGCGCGAAATTGCGGTGCGACGACCTTCAAAAGATGCGTCAGCAGGAACAAGGCAAGACAGAGTGCGAGAAAAAGCATGGAACACGGTCCCCCGGTGGAACGAAGCGGCCCTATCACCGCAAGTGAGAACAGGAATTAGGCCGAAAGTCATGAAAACGCCAGACTATTCAAAGCTTCGCCTTATTCCACCCGCAAAAGGCCACGGTGTTTCATATGACGGATAACTGATGTTTCGCCCATTTACCGCTTTTTCCCTGTCGTTTCTCGCCGCCCTTCCCGCCTTTGCCGAAGAGGCGCAGAAGCCGAAGCAGCTCGTCATCGTGTCCTTCGACGGTGCGGGCGACAATACGCTGTGGGAAAGAAGCCGGGCGACGGCGAAGGAGGTCGGCGCGCATTTCACCTATTTCCTCGCCTGCACGCTGGTGATGGACAGGAAGACCAGCGCCAAGACCTATCAGGGTCCCGGCCAGAAGGCCGGCCGTTCCAATGTCGGTTTCGGCCAGTCGCCGGAAGAGGTGGAGACAAGGCTTAGAAACATCTGGGCCGCCTATCGCGAAGGTCACGAGATCGGCAACCACACCTGCGGCCATTTCGATGGCGGCCAGTGGACCGCGGAACAATGGGACGGCGAATTCACCACCTTCACCAGCACCCTGGAAAACGCCTGGCAGATGATCGGCAAGAAGGGCGAAGAGCCCGAAGGCTGGCGCGAGATGGTCAAGAACATCAACGGTTTCCGTGCGCCCTATCTCTCACAGGGCCCGGCGCTGACCGCCGCGCAGAAAAAACACGGCTTCGTTTATGACGCCACCAGCATCACCAAGGGGCCGGAATGGCCGGTGGAGCGCGAAGGCATCGAACATTTCGGCCTGCCCCTCGTTCCCGAAGGACCGGGCAACCGCCCGATCATCGCCATGGACTACAATCTCTTCATCCGCCACTCCATCGGCACCGAGACGCCGGATCGTTCGAAGGAATTCGAGGAGCGCGCCTATGCCGCCTTCCGCACCGCTTTTGACAGGCAGTATAATGGCGAGCGCATTCCCCTGCAGATGGGCTTTCACTTCGTGAAGATGAATGGCGGCGCCTATTGGAATGCCTATGAGCGGCTGCTGCGCGAGGTCTGCCACAAGACCGATGTCGCCTGTGTGAGCTATGCCGAAGCCATGCCGGTGATCGAGGCGCGCAAGAAGCAGAAGACCGAAGGTTAAACTCGACCGCGGATCATCCTCGGGCTTCTTCCTTGGACCGAAGCAACAGGTGCAAAAGGCGGCCGAGGGGCCGCCTTTTCTTACTCAGGGCTTGTTGGCCGCCAGTTCACCGGCTTCCGCTTCCCGCTTCAGATAACGCTCATCGATATCCGGCAGGGGCTTGTCGTCAATCGCAGCCTCAAAGGCCACAAGACGCTTGTGGATTGAAAGCAGCTCGATGATCGTCGTCCAGGAATTGACGAGATACTGGAACGAATTGCTGACCTGACCGAAGGCCGTGGCGATCTGCTGGTAGATACCATAGGTGATCTTGCCCGCCACGATGGTCGGAACGAGCATCAGAAGCAGGAACACCGCATCGGCCTGAATGTAGAAATATCGTGCGACGTTGAAATAGAGATAGTGCCAGTACATGCGGAAATAATTCTTCCGCACATTGGAGTAGAGTTCCTTGACTGTCGGCGGCTGAGCGCGGTCGGCGTGGTCCTCGCCATAGACGAGCTCCTTGCGGTAAGCCGCTTCCACACGCTGGTTGCGGAAGTTCAGGCCGGGCAGTTTGATGCCGACCGTCGCCAGAAGCACCGTACCGAACACCGACCAGACAATCGCCAGCCAGAACAGCGCATGCGGCACTTCGCCGAGGATCGGCAATTCAGAGACATAGGACGACAGCGCAAACAGGATCGGCAGGAACACAACGAGCGTCATCACCGAATTGATCAGCGTGATGCCCAACCCTTCGAGCGTCGAGGAGAACCGCATCGTATCTTCCTGAACGCGCTGGGACGCACCTTCGATGTGACGCAGCTTTTCCCATTTCGACATGTAGAAGTCGTTCATCGCGGTTCGCCAGCGGAAGATATAATGGCTGGTGAAGAAATCCGTCAGGATCGAAACGGCCATGCTGAGAAAAGCGATCTTGGCGAAGACGATTTGAAGACTGTAGAAATCCCAGACCTCGATACCCGGCTGTTTCGAAAGGGCATTTTGCAGAAGATCGCCGAAAGGCCGCCGGAAATTGTTGATCACGACGGAAATCTGAACGCCGAAATAGGTCACCGCGATAATCAGCAACGATCCCCAGATGGACCAGTATTTCCAGGGATGATCCTTGGCGATAACGGTCCACACGCCGCCGAACGCCGCCAGGCACAAGGCGAGATAGCCGTAAAAGAACAGATTCGCCGGGACCAGGAAGTAGCTGAGATCGTAGGGTTCCTGTTCAGGCATCACATAGCCCCAAGACCGACCTAACCCTTCAACGATGAAGTACCATCCAAGAATGGCGAAAAAAGCCCAGATAATGGCCGACGTGAAGAAGATTTTCGGTTTGGGAAAGAAGGAATGAAACACGTTTCGAACTCACGCGCGTTTGAAATCAGCCATTATTGGCGAAGCACTAGATGGCCCGAACCTAGGGCAGAAATTTGTGCACAGCAATGAAGAAGCGCTGACCTTAACAAGATGTAAGGCGTGCGCGGCGGACAATCCCCAAGGGAAACACCAGATTAAAGGCAGGAAAAGACGGCCCGCGGCCTAGCTCCGCCGCTCCGTGGCGAGCACCGGCAGCATCAGGAGAATGCTGACGACGAGCACGGCCGAAGCGAGAATGCTGGGCGCGGTAAAACTTCCCGTCACCTCAGCAATCCAGCCGGCGGCAAGCGGCCCGACAATCTGGCCCGTGCCGAAAGCGGCCGTCATCAGCGCAAAGGCGCGGCGCGGGCTCGGCCCGGCAAATTCCCGGCCGAGCTGCAGGCCATAGGCGGTGATGACCATAAAGGTCAGTCCGAGAAGCAGGCCGCCGGCGAGAACACCCGGCACGGGCGGCAGCATCACGGAAGCGAAGACACCGACGGCTTCCAGCGCGAGCACGATCACGAAAGCGCGTTTCAGCCCCTGCGATTTCAGCACCGGTTTCCAGAGGAAAAGAGAAATCGCGGCGGCGCAGCCGGTGATGAACCAGGCGAGAAACTCAACGAAAGCACCGGCGGCGGACATGCGCGCTATCGCCACGATGAAGGTGGCGGTGATGACATAACCGAAGCCGAAAAGCCCGTAGGCGAGCGTCGTCAGAACCAGCGGCCGTGTCCAGCGAAGCGGCGGCTCCGCCACCGCGGATGCATGCCGCGGCGGGCCAGCGGGAAGCACGCGAAAGACGAGAAGAAATGTGACGAAGGAAAAGACCGCGCCCGCAATCCATTCCTCTCTCCACGAGGAACCACCGCCGTCAAAAACGACGCCGATCAGATAGACCGCAAGCGAAGAAATTGCGATACCCGCGCCGACGCCGCCATAATGCAGCGCCTGGATCGTGTCCCTGCCCGCCTTCATGGCGTGGCCGATAACGATTTGCGAGGTGAAGATCATGGTCATTGCACTGGCGACACCGGCAAGAAACCGGATGACGGTGAAAGCCGCGACGGAACTGAAAGCGGCCATGGCAAGAAGCAGCGCAGCGGTGGAAAAGAGGCCGCAAAGGGCCACCAGCCGCTCCCGCCCCGACCCCCATGAATAGGCGGCCAGAACCGCACCCGCCAGATAACCGGCGAAGTTGCCAGCAGCCACGATCCCCGCATCGCCCGCCGAAAGCGGAACATCCGCCATCATGCCGGGCAGGATGGGCGTGAAGGAAAAACGGCCGAAACCCATGGCGGAGGCCATCATCAGCGCCCCGGAAAATCCGAGTGCGGTCAGATGTTTGGCGGAAAGTGGCTTGTCGATGGTCATGCATGGCTTATCGCAACGGGGCAGATAAGGGACAAGCGAGTTATTTTGATCGGCGCCATAAGCGGTCGTTATCGGTGCGAGACCTCAGGTGAAGGATACGGCGCCGCGCCCTCCAGCCCTCATTTCTGTGCTTGTCGCAGGAATCCAGCCGACGCGCGTCGGCGCGACGAGAGGACTCTTTTCAGCCCAAGGACTTGGGCTGGCTGGATCCCTGTGACAAGCACAGGGATGAGGAGATGGAAACCCGACAGCCCCACCCTCACTCGGCCAGCGTCAGCACCAGCGGCCCGTTCTTCGTCGCCACGACCGTATGTTCATACTGCACAGTCGGCGCGCTCGGATCGCTATAGAGCGTCCATGGATCGTCATCGCCATCCTCGGCCCAATAAGCTCCCGTCGACAGGAAGGGCTCGACGGTGAACACCATGCCTTCCTGCATGATGCGGCGCTCGTCCTTGTCCGGCCAGGTCGCCAGCTCCTTCGGCTCCTCATGCAGCGAGCGGCCGATGCCGTGGCTCGCCAGATTGGTGATCAGCGTATAGCGGTTCTTTTTCGCGAAAGCGCCAATGGCATTGCCGATATCGGCAAACGGCCTGCCGGTCTTCACCTGCTGAAGACCCGTCCACATGGCGCGTTTGCCATCGCGGCAGAGGCGCTCGATTTCCTTCTTCACCGGCGGCACGGCAAAAGACGAACCGGTATCGCCGAAGAAACCGTTCTTCACGGCCGAGACATCGATATTGACGAGGTCACCCGCCTTGATGATACGCGGTCCCGGAATGCCGTGGGCCACTTCCTCGTTGACGCTGATGCAGGTTGCCCCGGGGAACTTGTAGCAGAACTCCGGCGCGGATTGCGCGCCATTATCCTCCAGCACCTTGCGGCCGATAGCATCCAGCTCGGCCGTGGTGATGCCGGGTTCCAGCGCGTCCGCCATGGTCTGCATGGCCACGGCGCAAAGGCGACCGATATCCTTCAGCAGAACCAGTTCTTCTTCGGTGGAAATGACCATGTCTCTGTCCGTCGTTCTGTCTGGCGGGTCTGAAAGCGCCCGCCTTGTAATAATCAGGCCGTGGCTTTCACCGGATCGGCGCTCCCCGTCAATTCTTTTCTGACGATCGGGGCGACTTTCGTACCATAAAGCTCGATGCCGCGCATGATCTGGTCGTGCGGCATCAGGCCGATGGCCATCTGCAGCAGGAAGCGATCATTCCTGAACACGCCATGCGCCTTGATGATCTTTTCCGCCACCAGCTCCGGTTCGCCGAGGAAGAGATTGCCCTCCGGTCCGCGCGCCGCATCGAAATGGGCACGGTTCGTCGGCCCCCAGCCGCGTTCGCGACCGATGCGGTTCATCACCTCCGCCTGCGGGCCGTAAAACTGGTCGGCCGCCTTGTCGGTGGTGTCGGCAATGAAACCATGCACGTTGATGCTGGTGCGCAGCTTGGTCTTTTCCTGACCCGCCCTGCGCGCAGCCTCATGGTAAAGATCAAACAGCGGCGCAAAGCGACGATATTCACCGCCGATGATGGCAAGCGCCACCGGCAGGCCCATCGCGCCAGCCCGCGCCACCGATTGCGGCGTGCCGCCGACGGCGATCCACACCGGCAGACGCTCCTGCAACGGACGCGGATAAACGCCGCGCCCGTTGATGGCCGGGTGTTTGGTGCCGGACCAGGTGATGATTTCCTGTTCGCGCAGCGCCAAAAGCAGATCGAGCTTTTCAGCGAAGAGCACGTCGTAATCTTCGAGATCGTAACCGAACAGCGGATAGGATTCGATGAAGGAACCACGCCCGGCCATAATCTCGGCCCGGCCGTTCGACAGGAGATCGACGGTTGAGAATTGTTGGAACACCCGCACCGGATCATCCGAACTCAGCACCGAAACGGCGCTCGTCAGGCGAATGTTCTTCGTCTTCACGGCGGCTGCCGCCAGCACTGTTGAGGGCGAGGACACGACATAATCCGGACGGTGATGTTCCCCGAGGCCAAAAACATCGAGCCCGACCTGATCGGCAAGCTCGATTTCCTCCAGCAGATGTTTGAGACGGCGCGCGCCTTCCGGCCCGCGACCATCGGCGGGGTTGGGATTGACATCCGCGAATGTGTAAAGACCGAGTTCCATAAACAATACCTCTGTTTGCTTGCCTCAGAGATAGGGGCCGACGCCCCCGCAGGCAAATGCAAAATCTGGCGCAAAATCTGGATGCTTAGCTTCGAAAAAATGGATGGGCGCGGCCGGATTCACCCCTCTGTCACCCTCACCCGAAATCGCGATTGCCAGCCCGCCCCCTTTGGGCATACGCTGCTTAAACATGTGCGAAGTAATGCAAAAAGGGGAAAGCATGCATCGGACAGTTATCGTGACAGGCTCTACAAGCGGTATCGGTCTTGCCATCGCGCAGAGATTTGCGCGGGAGGGCGCCAATATCGTACTGAACGGCTTCGGCGACGAAGACGAGATCGAAAAACTGCGGCTGTTGCTGGAAGCCGAAAGCGGCGGGCGTGTGCTTTACCACCCCGCGGATATGACGAAACCGGACGAGATCGCCGACCTCATCCAGTCCTCGCACGAAAAACTCGGCTCGGTGGATGTGCTCGTCAACAATGCCGGCATCCAGCATATCGCGCCCATCGAGGAGTTTCCGACGGAAAAATGGGACTGGATCATCGCCATCAATCTGACCAGTTCCTTCCATACCATGCGCGCCGCGATACCGCTGATGAAGAAGGCCGGCAAGGGCCGCATCATCAACATTTCCTCGGCCCACGGTCTCGTCGCCTCACCGTTCAAATCGGCCTATGTGGCGGCCAAACACGGTATCATGGGCCTGACGAAGACGGCAGCGCTTGAGCTTGCCCAGACCGGGGTTACCGTCAACGCCATCTGTCCCGGTTATGTACTCACGCCGCTCGTCGAAAAGCAGATACCTGAGATGGCCAAGGTGCGCGGCATCAGCGAAGAAGCGGTGAAGAACGACGTGATGCTGGAGCTGCAGGCGACCAAGCAGTTCGTCACCGTCGATGACGTGGCCGCCGCCGCCATATTTCTGGCCAGCGACGCCGCAAGCAACATCACCGGCACCCATATTTCCGTGGATGGCGGCTGGACGGCGCAATAATTGCCAGATTTTCTTTCCGTTATGGAAACAATGAATTGCCAAAACGGAAATCGATATGCGCGCAAGAGCGTGCATAGATACGTCAAGATAATCACAAGAAACCGGCTCGGCAGCCGGTCAAAACAGCAGGGCATTGCATGAAGGACGCGATCAGCTTCATCCTCAACAACGAAACGGTTTCGTTGAAGGATTTCGGACCGACGGACACGCTTCTCGATTACCTCCGCATCAGCAAGCGGTTGACCGGGACCAAGGAAGGCTGCGCGGAAGGTGACTGCGGCGCCTGCACGGTGCTGGTCGGGCGGCTGCTTGATGGTTCTCTGCGTTATGAAAGCGTCAACGCCTGCATCCGCTTTCTGGGCTCGCTGCACGGCACCCATATCGTGACCGTTGAGCATCTGGCCGCCCGCGACGGCACGCTGCACCCCGTGCAGCAGGCCATGGTGGATTTTCACGGCTCGCAATGCGGTTTCTGCACGCCGGGTTTCATCATGTCGCTTTATGGCCTGTGGCTTACCAGCGAAAACCCCGGCCGCGCCGATATCGAAAAGGCCCTGCAAGGCAATCTCTGTCGATGCACGGGCTATGAGCCGATTGTAAAAGCCGCTGAAAAGATCGCCACTGCGCGCCCAAGCGCGCTGTTCGACCCGCTGCAGCGCGACCGCACCGATATCATGGCAAGGCTCTGGGCGATCCGCGAAAACGAGACGATCACCGTCGTCAGAGGCGAGGATCGCACCATCATTCCGGCAACGCTTTCCGATCTGACCGAGATTTACGCTGCCGAGCCGAAAGCGACGATCGTTGCCGGCTGCACCGATGTCGGCCTATGGGTGACGAAGCAGATGCGGGCGCTGAACCCTGTCATCTTCATCAACAATCTCGGGGATCTGCAGACCATCGCTGTGGATGAGAACGGCATCACGCTCGGTGCCGGCGTCACCTACAGCCAGGCCTTCAAGACCATTGCAGAACATTTTCCGCCGCTTGCCCGGCTGTTCGATCGGCTCGGCGGCGAGCAGGTGCGCAATATGGGCACCATCGGCGGCAATATCGCCAACGGTTCGCCCATTGGCGACACGCCCCCCGCCTTGATCGCACTCGGCACGACGCTCACCCTGCGCTCGTCTTCCGGCAACCGCAGCATGCCGCTGGAAAGCTATTTCATCGACTACGGCAAACAGGACCGGCTGAGCGGCGAATTCGTCGAAAAACTCTTCATTCCGTTCCGGAAGCCGGAAAGCCGTTACGCCGTCTACAAGATTTCCAAGCGGCGCGACGAGGATATTTCCGCGCTGTGCGCCGCCTTCAACCTGACGCTTGACGCCGATGGCGCGGTCGAAGATATCCGCATCGCCTTTGGCGGTATGGCCGGCACGCCGAAACGGGCCGCGCATCTGGAGGCAGCACTTCTCGGCAAAGAGTGGTCGCAGGAAACGATCGATGCGGCGCGCGATGCGCTGGATGAGGATTTCACGCCACTGACGGACTGGCGTGCGACTGCCGAATATCGGCAACTGACGGCCAAGAACCTGCTGACGCGGTTTTTCCTTGAGACTTCAGGGGAGAAGCAGGAACTAACACGCTTCACTTTGGAGGAGGCTTGAACCATGGACACCACAAGCTTCGACAAGACGAAGACCGAAATCGACGGCCCGATGCATGCCTCGCTCCGGCACGATTCCGCGCATAAGCATGTGACCGGCAGCGCCGAATATATCGATGATATTCCCGAACCCGCCGGCCTCGTTCACGGCGCGCTCGGCCTTTCCGACCGCGCGCATGCTGAAATCGTCTCCATGGACCTGTCAGAGGTAGAAGCCACACCGGGCGTGCTCTGGGTGATGGTTGGCAAGGATGTGCCCGGCGAAAACGACATCTCCTCCGGCGGCCGTCACGACGAACCGCTGCTGGCCGAAACAAAGGTGGAGTTCCACGGCCAGCCGATTTTCGCGGTCTTCGCCGAAACCCGCGATATCGCCAGAAAGGCCGCCCGCAAGGCGAAAATCACCTATAAGGACCTGCCGCATTTCACCGATATCGACACGGCGATTGAAAATGGCGGCGCGCTCGTCATCGATCCGATGACGCTGACGCGCGGCGATGCCAGGCTGGAAATGGATGTGGCGCCCCGCCGCCTCACCGGCACGATGCGGATCGGCGGGCAGGAGCATTTTTATCTCGAAAGCCACATTGCCATGGCCGTGCCCGGTGAGGATGACGAGGTAACGCTGTGGAGCTCCACCCAGCATCCCAGCGAAATCCAGCACATCGTCAGCCATATGCTTCAGGTGCCGTCCAACGCCGTCACGGTGCAGGTGCGCCGCATGGGCGGTGGCTTCGGAGGCAAGGAAACGCAGGGCAACCAGTTTGCCGCCCTCTGCGCCATTGCCGCCAAGAGGCTGAACCGAGCCGTTAAAATCCGCCCCGATCGCGACGAGGACATGACGGCGACCGGCAAGCGCCATGATTTCCGCGTCGATTACGAGCTGGGCTTCGATGAGGAAGGCCGCATCCACGCCGTTGACGCCACCTATGCGGCGCGCTGCGGTTTTTCCTCCGATCTGTCAGGCCCGGTAACCGACCGCGCGCTCTTCCATGCCGACTCCAGCTATTTCTATCCGCATGTACACCTCACCTCTCGGCCGCTGAAAACCCATACGGTTTCCAACACCGCCTTTCGCGGTTTCGGCGGTCCGCAGGGCATGCTCGGGGCTGAACGTTTCATCGAGGAAATCGCCTATGCCGTCGGCAAGGACCCGCTCGATGTCCGCAAGCTGAATTTCTACGGAGAGACCGGCTCCGAGCGCACCACGACGCCCTATCATCAGGAGGTCGAAGACAACATCATCGCCCGCATCGTCGAGGAACTGGAAGCTTCCAGCGAATACCGTGCGCGCCGGCAGGCAATCGTCGAGTTCAACAGGACGAGCCCGATCATCCGCAAGGGCATCGCGCTCACCCCTGTCAAATTCGGCATCTCCTTCACCATGACCGCCTTCAATCAGGCGGGTGCCTTGGTGCATATCTACAATGACGGTTCGATCCACCTGAACCATGGCGGAACGGAAATGGGCCAGGGCCTTTATACCAAGGTGGCGCAGGTGGTGGCCGATGCCTTCCAGGTGGATATCGGCCGGGTGAAGATAACAGCGACGACTACGGGCAAGGTGCCGAATACCTCAGCCACCGCCGCCTCCTCCGGCTCCGATCTCAACGGCATGGCGGCCTATGACGCCGCCCGCCAGATTCGCGAGCGGCTCGTCAAATTCGCCGCCGAGAACTGGAACGTGCCGGAAGAAGAAGTCGTCTTCCTGCCGAACCGGGTGCGGATCGGGCTTGAGGAAATCGCCTTCAACGACTTCATCAAAAAGGCCTACTTCGCCCGGGTGCAGCTTTCCGCCGCCGGTTTTTACAAGACCCCGAAAATCCACTGGGATCGCGCCGCCGGTCGCGGTACGCCGTTTTATTATTTCGCCTATGGCGCGGCATGCTCGGAAGTGTCGATCGATACGCTGACCGGCGAATATATGATGGAACGCGCCGATATTCTCCACGATGTCGGCAAGTCGCTGAACCCGGCCATTGATATCGGCCAGATAGAAGGCGCCTTCGTGCAGGGCATGGGCTGGCTGACGACCGAGGAATTATGGTGGGACGGCAAGGGGCGGCTGCGCACCCACGCTCCCTCGACCTACAAGATCCCGCTCGCCTCCGACCGGCCGAAGAGCTTTAACGTCAAGCTGGCGGAATGGTCGGAAAATGCCGAACCCACCATCGGCCGCTCCAAGGCCGTGGGCGAACCGCCCTTCATGCTGGCGATCTCGGTTCTCGAAGCGCTCTCCATGGCCGTCGCCTCCGTCGCCGATTACAAGGTCTGCCCGCGGCTTGACGCGCCGGCAACGCCCGAACGGGTGCTGATGGCGGTGGAACGGCTGAAGAAGGTGTGAGGGGGCCAGCGCCAATGCCTGATATCCCCCTGCCCGCGTTCCTCGCCCGCCTTGTCCCCGCAATCCTCGTGGAAATCGAGGCTGTGAAAGGCTCATCGCCGCGTGAGGCTGGCACCTTCATGCTGGTCTCGCAAGACGGCATGTGGGAAACCATCGGCGGCGGGCAGTTTGAATATATGGCGATAGACCACGCCCGCGCGATGTTGAGGAGCGGTGCCGCCGAAGACCGTATGGATATTCCGCTCGGCCCGGAAATCGGCCAATGCTGCGGCGGGCGCACCCTGCTCCGGTTCCGGCGCGTAACAGTGGAACTCGCGGCAGCGCTCGAGGCAAGGCTGAAGGGCGAGGCCGAGCAACAGCCCGCCATCTTCATTTTCGGGGCGGGCCATGTTGGCAAGGCACTGGCGCAGGCTCTGTCGCTCCTGCCCTTGACCCTGACAATCGTGGAAACCCGTGAAAACGAGCTGCACGATCTTCCAGTGAACGTCGCATCCGTGTTGACCCCCATGCCGGAGGCGCTCGTCGCGAAAATCCCGGCAAACGGGGCGGCCATCATCGTCACCCACGATCACGCCCTTGATTTCCTCATCGCGAAGGAGGCGCTTGTTCGCGACGACCTCGCCTATGTCGGCATGATCGGCTCGAAGACCAAACGCGCCACCTTCGCCCATTGGCTGGAGCGGGAGGGAGAGCCGCTGTCCCGGCTTACAAAACTCATCCTGCCCATCGGCGGTAACAGCGTCAGGGACAAGCGGCCTGCAATCATAGCGGCCCTTGTGGCAGCCGAGTTACTGCAAGCATTTTCCGCTGCCGAAACCCGTCGCAACGAAAATCAACGCGGCCATCCTCAAGACCAAGATCACGCTTGAGCCCATCCGGCAGGCTTTCATCCGCCAGATTGTCTGGTGCCAGGCTTTCAAGGGTAAACCGTTCCGCTGTCCGCAGACCCGCACGCAGGCGGGACCACGCGCGCAAAAGTGCTGTGCGCATGTTCGTCTCCATTCAAAAATGTCAGAAGCTCAGTTGATGAATTGAGCTAAAAATGCTCTGTTTTCCGAATAAAAACCAATGAAACCTTTGGCAGATGGCATAAAGAGAACTTATCCATGAAAATGTCCCGCCAGTTCCCCCTGAATGCCCTGCGCGTGTTCGAAGCCGCAGCAAGGCATCTGAGCTTCACCAAGGCCGGTGAGGAACTGGGCATGACGCAGACGGCGGTCAGCTATCAGGTGAAACTGCTGGAGGAGAATGTTGGCGAGCCGCTCTTCATCAGAAAGGCGCGGCAGGTTGTGCTGACCGAGGCCGGGCAGAAACTGGCGCCGAAAGTTGCGGAAGCCTTCAATACCTTACAAGAGGCCGTCGACAGCGTGCGCGACACGCCCGACGCCACCTTGACCATCCATTCCACGGCCACCTTCGCCTCACGCTGGCTTTCCCGGCATCTGGGTGCTTTCCAGCTCGAACATCCCTCGATCGCGGTGCGGCTCGATACATCAAGCGCATTGATCGATTTTTCCCAGTCCGATTGCGATGTCGCCATTCGCTGGAGCAAAGACAACGGCAAAGGGCTGATCTACCATCAATTGCTGCGCGGCGTTTATACGCCGATGCTGCATCCCGGCCTCGCCGAAAGCATCGGCGGGTTGCACAAACCGGAAGACCTGCTGCGCCTGCGCATCATCGACCCCGGCGATATCTGGTGGAGCCAGTGGTTTCAGGAAGTGGGCGTCGAAAATCCGGGCCTTGACCGTTATCCGCGCAGCCGCCTCAATGTGCAGGCCTTCGAAGCCGCCGCGGCAATCGCCAGCCAGGGCGTGGCCATGCTCACCCCTGAACTCTATGCCGATGAGATTGCCCTCGGCCGCCTTTATCAACCCTTCGAGCACCTCAGCAGTGAAGGCAAGAACTACTGGCTGGTCTATCCTGAAAACCGCAGGAACATCCGCAAGATCAGGCTGTTTCGTGACTGGATACTGAAGCGGATCGAGGAAAGCCGGCAGCAACAACCGCCTCAAAACCCCATGTCCGGCGCATAGAAACAGCGCGGCGTATCCTCATCCGGAAACAGGCAGAGATGATATTCGCCATCCTCGGATCGTCTTGCCTCGCGCTGCGACCAGCTGAAAACGTGGCGTCGCGTGACCATGCGGTGATCGCCGGGTGCGAGCGAGACCTCGTAACCGTCAGGCGTCACACGAACGCTTCGCGTGGGAATCATCTGGCAGTCGCCGGTTTCGGCGTCACCATTGCAGCAGTAGCTTTCATATTTGAACCCCTTGTGGGATTCATGCGCAAGCGCGGTGGCGCTGAATGCCAAAAGCAGGAAGAGGACCGTCAGAACAAGGCGCATCGGCATGGTCTCCGTTGAAACAACGGCGGCCGCCGGAAGATCATTGCGTCCCTTTATTCAAATTTCACATCAACACCCACCCGGACACAACGGCACCGGGAACTGCGATACCTGCCCCCTGATCTGCCCCACCCAGGGTTCGCAGCGCCCGCTTTCGGAAGAACCGCCAGCGAAACATGTCATTGAAACCCTGCGCATCGGCGTAAAACCGGAATGGATTTCCGACGAGGCGCGCCCGAGGGCTCCGCAGCCTTATATTTTAGCACATCAGCAGACTGCACAAAGGACAATAGCTGAGTCGCGTTAGCCAGCTAAGCACAAACTGCGACAGGAATGAGCGGCTGCAACTTTACCGGGCCACCCCGCGTGCATGGGCGAACCGAAACGAGATTGCGGACACAAAGGCATCGGATTGTGAACAATCATGTTCCAACCTTTGCTTTTCACTTTCCTAACGGTCAAATTTCTCGCAAGGTGCGCTGCACAAGGATCAGGGGAACCGAATGTACGAATACGCCATTGCGTGGGAATGGATGGCTTTTGCCGTCCGCTGGCTCCACGTCATCACCGCCATCGCCTGGATCGGCTCATCCTTTTATTTCATCGCGCTCGATCTCGGGCTGGTCAAACGGCCGCATCTGCCGCCGGGGGCCTATGGCGAGGAATGGCAGGTACATGGCGGCGGTTTTTATCACATCCAGAAATATCTGGTCGCCCCCGCCCAGATGCCCGAGCACCTGACGTGGTTCAAATGGGAAAGCTACGCCACCTGGCTTTCCGGCTTCGCCATGCTCTGCATCGTTTATTACGGCGGCGCCGACCTGTTCCTCATCGACCATTCGGTGCTGGCGCTCACCCAGTTCCAGGCCATCTGTCTGTCGCTTGCCTCGCTTGCCATCGGCTGGCTGTTTTACGATTTCCTGTGCAAATCTCCGCTCGGCAACAATACCTGGGGCCTGATGATCGTGCTCTATGTCGCGCTGGTGGCGATGGCCTGGGGCTACACACAGGTCTTCACCGGCCGCGCCGCCTTCCTGCATCTCGGCGCATTTACCGCCACCATCATGTCGGCGAATGTGTTCTTCATCATCATTCCCAACCAGAAGATCGTCGTGGCCGACCTGATCGCCGGGCGCACGCCGGACCCGAAATACGGTCGCATCGCCAAACAGCGCTCGCTGCACAACAACTACCTGACGCTGCCCGTCATCTTCTTCATGTTGTCGAACCATTATCCGCTGGCTTTTGCCACGCAGTTCAACTGGATCATCGCGGCACTCGTCTTCCTGATGGGCGTCACCATCCGCCACTGGTTCAACACCACCCATGCCCGCAAGGGCAAGCCGACATGGACCTGGCTTGCGACCGCCCTCATCTTCATCGTCATCATGTGGCTTTCCACCGTGCCGAAGGTGCTGACCGGCGAGGAGGAACAGAAGGCCGCCACGCTTTCGCCGATGCAGCAGCAATTCGTCGCCGACGCCCATTTCGCCAAGGCGCGTGATGTGGTTCAGGGCCGCTGTTCCATGTGCCATGCGGCCGAGCCGGTGTGGGAAGGCGTGCCCTTCACACCCAAATCCGTGAAGCTCGAAACCGACGAACAGATCGCCGCCCACGCGCGTGAAATCTATTTGCAAGCCGGGCGGAGCCATGCCATGCCTCCCGGCAACATCACCGCCATCACCCCGGATGAGCGCAAGGTGCTGACCGCCTGGTATGAAAGCGCGGTGTCCGGGACAGGAAAAGCCGAAGGAAAGACTGAATGAGCATGGTTCTGCTGCGTGGCCGCCTGCTGAGCTTCCGCCGCGCGCCGCTTTCGATCGACGATACGCAAAGCTATCTCTATATCGAAGATGGCGGCCTGCTGATCGAGGATGGCAAGATCGCCGCCATCGGCGAATACGCGGATATCCACAAGAAAGCCCCCGAAGATATCGAGGAAAAGGACCACCGGCCGCATCTCCTCGTGCCCGGCCTCATCGACATGCACCTGCATTTCCCGCAGATGCAGGTCATCGGCTCCTATGCCGCCAATCTGCTGGAATGGCTGAACACTTATACTTTCCCGGAAGAATGCCGCTTCGTAGAAAGCGCGCATGCCCAGCGCATTGCCACGCATTTTTACGACGAGCTTCTGCGCCACGGCACCACCACGGCCGCCGCCTATTGCTCTGTGCACAAGACCTCCGCCGACGCCTTCTTTGCGGAAGCCATGAAGCGCGACATGCTGATGGTGGGCGGTAAGGTAATGATGGACCGCAACGCCCCGCAGGGCCTGCTCGACACGCCGGAGACCTCCTACGACGAGACGCGGGCTGTCATCGCCGACTGGCACGGCAAGGGCCGCAACCACGTCGCCATCACGCCCCGCTTCGCCATCACCTCTACCCCGAAGCAGATGGAAGCCGCACAGGCGCTGGCACAGGAATTTCCCTATCTCTTCATCCAGACGCATCTCTCGGAAAATCTGGACGAGATCAAATATACCTGCGAGCTCTACCCGGAAGCGACCGATTACACAGACATCTACATGCGCTACGGCCTGATGGGCAACAAGACCCTGCTCGGCCACGCCATCCACCTTTCCGAGCGCGAGGCGGATGTGCTGTCGGAAACCGGCGCGGTGGCCGTGCATTGCCCCACCTCGAACCTGTTCATCGGCTCCGGCCTCTTCCCGATGAAAAAGCTGCAGCGTCGCGAAAAGCCGGTGCGGATCGCGGTTGCGACCGATATCGGTGGCGGATCGAGCTATTCCATGCTGCGCACCATGGATGAGGCCTACAAGATCCAGCAATTGCTGGGCGAGCGTCTGAACCCGCTGGAAAGCTGGTATTTGATGACGCGCGGCAATGCCGAGGCGCTTTCCATGGTCGACCGCATCGGCACGCTGGAAACCGGCACAGATGCCGACATCACGGTGCTCAACGCCTCATCAACCCCCGCCATGGCGCTGAAGATGGAAGTGGTGAAAAGCCTGACCGAAGAACTGTTCCTGATGCTGACCATGGGCGACGACCGCACCGTCGTCGAGACCTATGTGGCCGGCAAGGCGATGAAAAGCACGCTTGCATAGTTCGGCTGAGGCCGAAACATTCGGCCTCAGCCTCCTTTATACCGGCCAAAATGCGAATGACTTCTGGAGTGCGCCGTGCCGGATTTTGAGACAACCACCATGATCATGGTTTTCGCGACATTCATTGTCGCTGGTATCGTCAAGGGCGTGACCGGCATGGGGCTGCCGACCGTGGCCATGGGCGTACTCGGCCTCTTCATGCCGCCGGTGGTCGCAGCGGGCCTGCTCATCCTGCCCTCCTTCATCACCAATATCTGGCAATTGCTGGCCGGCCCGGACTTCAGGGCTATCGTGGCGCGGCTGTGGCCGATGATGATCGCCATCGCCGCCGGCACGCTGATCGGTATCCGGCTGATGACGGCAGGCACCGGCATGTGGGCCACCTCGGCGCTCGGCCTGTGCCTTGCGGCGTACGCGGCCTACAGCCTCTTCGCAAAGCCCTTTGCCATTTCTGCGAGGCTAGAGCCGAAGCTCTCCCCGACCATTGGACTGGCGACAGGCCTGCTGACCGGCGGCACCGGCATTTTTGTTGTTCCCGCCGTGCCCTATATCCAGTCGCTCGGCTTCAGCCGCGACGATCTCGTGCAGGCGCTCGGCCTTTCCTTCACTGTTTCCACCGTCGCACTCGCCACAGGCCTCGCCTCGCAGGGCGCCTTCCACGTCGAGCATCTGTCACTGTCCGCGCTCGCCATCCTGCCGGCGCTTCTCGGCATGTGGCTCGGCCAGAAGATCCGCAACATCGTCAGCCCTGCGACATTCCGGCGCTGGTTCCTCATCTGCCTGCTTTTATTGGGAGCCGAACTGTTTTTGCGGGCTTTCTGGTGATCAACTCCGTCGATTTTGATGTTGCAGCCATCCCATTCATGTTATGTGAAGCCATCATTCAAATGTGAAGGCTTTATCCATGGGCAAAATCCTGACCATAGCGGACCTGAAGCAACAGGCTCAGCGCCGTGTGCCAAAAATGTTTTTCGACTACGCCGATAGCGGCGCTTGGACGGAAGGCACCTACCGCGCCAATGAGGATGATTTTTCGAAGATAAAGCTGCGCCAGCGCGTGCTGGTTGATATGACCGACCGGTCGCTGGCAACCGAAATGGTCGGCCAGAAGGTGTCCATGCCGGTAGCGCTCTCCCCCACCGGCCTCACCGGCATGCAGCATGCCGATGGTGAAATGCTGGCCGCCAAGGCTGCGGAGGAGTTCGGCGTGCCCTTCACGCTCTCCACCATGAGCATCTGCTCCATCGAGGATGTCGCCTCCGTCACCTCGAAACCGTTCTGGTTCCAGCTTTACGTGATGAAAGACCGGGATTTCGTCAACAATCTGATCGACCGCGCCAAGGCCGCCGGATGCTCGGCGCTGGTGTTGACCCTCGACCTGCAAGTACTTGGCCAGCGCCACAAGGATTTGCGCAACGGCCTGTCCGCCCCGCCGAAATTCACCCCGAAACATATCTGGCAGATGGCGACGCGGCCGAAATGGTGCATGGACATGCTGCGCACCAAGCGCCGCAGCTTCGGCAACATCGTCGGCCACGCCAAGAATGTCTCCGACCTGTCATCGCTCTCCTCCTGGACGGCCGAACAATTCGATCCGCGCCTGTCCTGGAAGGATGTCGAGTGGATCAAGCAGCGCTGGGGCGGCAAGCTGATCCTCAAGGGCATTCTTGACGAGGAAGATGCGCGCGCCTCTCTCGATACCGGCGCCGACGCCATCATCGTCTCCAACCATGGCGGCCGCCAGCTCGACGGCGCGCACTCCTCCATCGCGATGCTGCCGAAGATCGTCGACGCCGTCGGCGATAAGGTCGAGGTGCATATTGATGGCGGCATCCGCTCGGGTCAGGATGTGCTGAAAGCGGTCGCGCTCGGCGCCAGGGGCACCTATATCGGCCGGCCTTTCCTTTATGGCCTCGGTGCCGATGGCAAACAGGGCGTGACGACAGCGCTCGAGATCATCCGCAAGGAGATGGATGTCAGCATGGCGCTTTGCGGCAAGCGGCTGATTACGGATGTGGATCGCAGTATTCTGGCGTGATGGTGACAGAGGGCGGTAGTCTCTCTTCCGTCATGCCGGACTTGATCCGGCATCCAGCCACGGCGCGTCTGCGCCGTGAGAAATCAGCCTTTCGCGATCAAGGACTTGACCGCACTGGACCCCGGATCAAGTCCGGGGTGACGGAGTATGTATATCGCCCTCTGTCACCAATCCCACATGCAAATAACCACCCTCAATGCCCCACCGTCTTCGAAAACACATTCACAATCACCACGCCGGTGATGATGAAGCCGAGGCCGACCACGGCGGCGAGATCAAGCGTCTGGCGGAAAACAAAATATCCGATGCCGGAAATCAGCACGATGCCGAGCCCGCTCCAGATCGCATAGGCCACACCGACCGGCAGCGCCCTCAGCGTGAATGACAGCAGATAAAAGGCCGCACCGTAAAACAGCGCCATCAGCACTGTCGGCAGCAACCGGGTGAATTGCTGCGACTGCTGCAGGAAAGAGGTGGCGATGACCTCGCAGACAATGGCCGCGACGAGCGCCCCATAGGTGAAGATTGCCGCGTTCATCGTTCCGTTTCCCTTTTCGTCTGGGCGATCATCCGGGCCTTGAGAGCCGCCCTGTCGCCACCTGCCCTGCCGTCATCGGCCAGAAGATCGGCAAACCAGATGCCATCAGCCGCAAGCCGCACCATCTCCAGTACCACCCCGTCATCCGTTTCTTTATGACGGGCAAGGCGCCCCTCGAACCAGCCGGTCCACATGCGCCTGAGCGACGGTTCACCGACCATCGACACCGATAGTGCAGCCCACTGTCTGCCCGAATCCCGGTCTCGATCGGCGAAAACCGCGTTCACATAGGCCCGCGTGAAGCATCCATAAGCTTCACAATCCTGTGAGACGAGCACATCGATTTCCGCGTCCAATGCCGCCAGAAGGTCCGCCATGACAGCTTCCAGCAGTGCCTGCTTGGAAGGAAAATGATGGAACAGCCCACCTTTGGTCACTCCCGCCGCGTCCGCCACCGCCTGCACGGAAAGCGCCGCAACACCCTGATCAGCAGCAAGTTTCGCCGCGCAATCGAGAAGATTGCGGCGCACGATCTCAGGCTGCTTCTTGCGTTCATGTGCATTTGTCATGACAATAAACATACCGGATGGTTGGTTTCTTTTCAAGAAAATTGTGAGGGCAGCCATCGGGTTGAAATTCATACTTAATTAAGCATGAAAACGATCTCTAAAGTTTTAGCGGTTTTGTTGCCGGAAAGTGTCAGTAAAACTTCGTCCATCGCGGCGATCGAACAAAAAGGGGTGGATCATGTCGGGAACGGTCAAACGGGGAATGGCGGGTGCATGGGTTTTCGCACTCACCTTCTTTTGCGCGATCCTCTCATTGCAGGCATCGCCTGCGCAGGCCGGCTATGCCCATTTCATCATGGACGCCAATACCGGCAAGGTTCTGGCCGCCCGAAATGCCGATGTGCTGAACCACCCGGCATCACTCACCAAGATGATGACGCTTTACATGACCTTCGAGGCGCTGCACGCCGGGCGGCTTCGCTGGGACCAGAAGATAACGATGTCCAAGAATGGTGCAGCCGTTATCCCCTCGAAGCTCTATGTGCGACAGGGCAAGACCTTCACCGTGCGCGAAGCCGTTTATGGCATGATCGTCAAATCCGCCAATGACATGGCCGAAGGCATGGGCGACCACCTCGGCGGCTCCGAGGCGCGGTTCGCCGAGATGATGACCCGCAAGGCCCGCCAGCGCGGCATGACGAAGACGGTGTTCCGCAACGCCTCCGGCCTGCCCAGCAAATCGCAGGTGACGACCGCGCGCGACATGGCCAAGCTCGGCCTTGCGCTGCAGCGCGACTTTCCCAAGGAATATGGCCTCTTCGCCATGGAATCCTTCAGTTTCCGGGGAAAACGCATCCGTGGCCACAACAATCTGATGTATCGTTATCAGGGCATGGACGGCATCAAGACCGGTTATACCAATGCATCAGGCTTCAACCTCGTCAGCGCCATCAATCACAATGGCCGCCGCGTCGTCGGCGTCGTGCTGGGCGGCAAGACCGCGCGCAGTCGCGATGCGCAGATGGCCGCCCTTCTAGACAAGGCCGTGCCACAGGCATCGAGAAGCCGCAACACCGAACAGCTCGTCGCCAGCGCCAGTGTCAGCCGCACCTTCGATGTGCCGCCCGCAGCCGTGCCGCTCCCCATGTTCGCCGAACGCCGCTCCGACCCGGTCGCCATGCAGATCGCCACGGCCAACAACCAGATGGCCGACATGATCCAGGTCTCCGCCATTCCGAAACCCGCCCCCGCCGCTGCCATTGGCCAGCCCACGGGCCAGAGAAGCCGCTGGGAAGTGCAGATTGCCGCAACCGACAGCGAAGCCGCCGCACGCTCGCTGCTCGCCAATGCCCGTTCCAACATCGGCAGCTATGCCGGGATCGCCCCCTATACCGAAGCCGTGCAGAGCGGATCGGCGACGCTCTACCGCGCCCGCTTCACCGGCTTCGAAGACCAGTCTTCGGCCGTATCCGCCTGCAAGGAACTGAAGGCGCAATCCTACGCCTGCGTGGTGATGACCAGCGAGGGGTGACGCCTACCGCCTCAGCCAGCCGTTCTCCAGTGCATCAGCCAGATAGGGAATGCCGTTGACCCGCGCCATTTCGGACATGGCCAGATTGTCGTAACGGATATTCCGGAAATAGACCTGCCAACCGCGCCCGGTCTCTTCCAGCACGGCATAGGTGGCGAGCGGATGACCGGCCTCGACGTGATGGTCGAAAGGCGCGTCGTCCTTCCAGCCGGGGCAGCCGACGCTGCCGGGATTGACGATCAGCCGGCCATCGGAAAGCTGCACGGCACGGGGAATATGCGTGTGGCCGCACAGCATCAGCGGCTGGGTGATACCATCAGCCATGGCTTCGATTTCGGCGAGCGGCCGCAATTTCAGAACGCCTTCCGGCGAAAGCGTCTCGAGCCAATATTCCAGATCGCCGCGCGGTGAGCCGTGGCAGCAATAGGCGACGTCCTTGAACACCATGCTGAACGGCAGCGTTTGCAGCCAGTCCATATGGGCTGGGCTCAGCTGCGCATGCGCGGGTCGTTCCCAGCTCCCCATCTCCTCCGGCGCGCGCTCGATCAGCTCACGATCATGATTGCCGCGAATGCTGGGTATCCAGTTGCCAACAAGCACATCGCCGGTAAATCCCGCTTCCAGCGGACCGCTGAAACAATCACCGAGATTGACGATGTCCTTGATGCCAAGCCTGGCGATATCCTCCAGCACGGCTTCGAGTGCGGCGCAGTTTCCGTGAATATCGGCAATGGCGGCAAAGATCATGGCGATCAGCTTCCTCGATAGGTGGAATAGCTATAGGGCGAAAGCAAAAGCGGCACATGGTAATGGCCGCTCTCATCGGCAATACCGAAACGGATCGGGATAATATCGAGAAAGGCCGGCTCCGGAAGCGCGATGCCCTTGCCGCGCAGATAATCACCGGCATGGAAAACCAGTTCATATTCGCCGGCCTTGAAACTGTCGCCGACAAGCAGCGGCCCGCCATCGACACGGCCGTCGCTATTGGTCTTCACCGTCTTCAGCTTCTCGCGGCGATCACCGGAGAGCCGGTAAAGCTCGATCGTCAGCCCTTCGGCGGGTGTGCCATGGGTGGCATCGAGGACATGGGTTGTCAAACCGGTCATAGGCTGGGCTCCGCGATCATATAGGGCTCATCGAAAAAATACTCTTCCAGATTGTTGCCCGGCCCCTCGCGGTCGGCAACCAGAAAATCCGAAACCGCCTGCAACGGCATCAGCGGATAGTGCCAGACATTGCGGCGGTAATTCACGCCCTGATCGCCCCGCGCCAGAAACACCTGCGGCCGGCCGGGTCTACCGCCATCGTCACCGGCAACGACCACGAGGAAGGGCCGACCAGAAAGCGGCGAAAAACTCTGACTGCCGAGCGGATGCCGCTCCATCATTTCAATTTTGTGCGGAAAGGCCCGCGGCTGCCCGCGGAAAATATTGAGGATGACACGCGCGCCCTCACCTGCCGCCTCCGGTACTGCAAGCGCATGGTGCCGCTCCGTCTGGCCGCCATTGATGTGCCGCATGGAAGAGGGTGTTGTTTCGATCACATCGCCGAAGGATGCGAACGCCTCTTTTGTGAGAGGTTTTATGTCGAGAAGATCAGTCAAATGTCATTCACCTTGGGCATGCCAGTTGCGCATCGCTTCAAGTTTGGCGAGCAGATCGGGGATTGTCGTTTTTGCGGTTTCCCAGATGATTTCCGTGTCCAGGGTAAAGTAGCCATGTGCAATGCGGTTTCGCAATCCACGCACTGCATGCCACGGGAAATCCGAATGTTCGACAACGAAATCCGGGGCGGTTTCAATCAGTCGAACCGCGGCCTCACCGATGACAATGAGGCACATCCCGATTGCATGCTGTGTTCGCACATCGGAAAAGAATTCATCCTTCTTCATTCCGGCAACGAAGCCCACGGCGGAGGTTGCCGCGCGCTCCATATCGGCGAGGTGATCCAACCGGCGGTCCCCGCTCATATGGGTTTTGCCTCGGAGAGCACCCTGCCTCTCACACGTTCGGGAAAATCCCCGGGCGTCAGAAGATGGATTTTAGTACCGAGCATCATCTGCTCCAACTCATCCTGCAAACCGCCAAGGCTAAGCAATGTGGAGCCCGGCAGCGCATCCACCAGAATGTCGAGATCGCTGTCCGGCCGGTCCTCGCCGCGAGCGACGGAGCCGAACACGCGCGGGTTTGCCGCGTTGAAGCGCTTCGTCGCTTCGCGGATCGCTTCCCTGTTCTTTTCCAGCACCTCGGAAGGTCTCATGATCTCCATCTCCAGTCAGCGCGATTCTAGCAGAACGACCCCAACTCGCCAATTCAGCCTTCCGGCAGCATCGCGGAAAGACGCAGCCAGGCGATCTTTTCCACCTGCGCCGTCGCAGTCTCAAATTCTTCGGCCTCGCCGTTGCCGACACGTGTCTCGAATGCCGAGAGAATATCCTGCCTGTTCAGCCCCTTGACCGCGATGATGAAGGGAAAGCCGAATTTTTCGGTATAGGCGCTGTTCAATTCGGTAAAACGGGCATGTTCTTCCGGGGTAAGACGGTCCAGCCCCGCACCGGCCTGTTCGTTGCGGCTGTCGGCAGTCAACTCGCCCGCGATCGCCAGCTTGCCGGCCAGATCGGGATGCGCCCGCAACACGCCGAGCCTTTCCGCCTCGGAAGCGGCGCGAAACTGCGCAGAAAGCGCAGCATGAACCGCCTTCGCCGTCAGTTCCAGGCCCGCTCCGCCGGCATCGTAGGCCCGTTCGGCGATGAAGGACGAATGTTCAAACACGCCGCCGAAGCGGGCGACAAATTCCTCACGCGTCACCATCAGAGCGCCTCCGGCTTATGATGTTCGTGCCAGTGACGGGCGATCTCGATGCGCTGCGGGATCCACACTTTCTCGTGGCCGAGCACATATTCGATGAAACGGCGAAGAGCTGCCGCGCGGCCAGGACGGCCGACAAGACGGCAATGAAGGCCGACGCTCATCATCTTCGGCGCGCCTTCAATACCTTCCTGATAAAGCACGTCGAAAGCATCTTTCAGATAGGTGAAGAACTGGTCGCCGGAATTGAAGCCCTGCGGCGTGGCGAAACGCATATCGTTGGTTTCAAGCGTATAGGGAATGATCAGGAAAGGCTCGTCCTTCGCGCCCTTCACCCAATAGGGCAGATCGTCGGCATAGGAGTCCGACGAATAGAGGAAACCGCCCTCTTCCATGACAAGGCGCAGCGTGTTGTCCGAGGGCTTGCCCTGATACATGCCATAGGGACGCTCGCCGGTAACCTCCGTGTGCAGACGCACGGCTTCGACTATATGCTTGCGCTCTTCCTCTTCGGAAAAATCCTTGTATTCCAGCCAGCGGTAACCGTGGCTGGCGATTTCCCATCCCGCTTCCTTCATCGCCGCAACGGCTTCGGGGTTGCGGGCCATGGCGGCCGTCACGCCATAAACGGTGGTGGTGACGCCGAGACCGGTGAACATGCGCCACAGCCGCCAGAAGCCGGCGCGCGAGCCATATTCATAGATCGATTCCATGTTCAGGTTGCGCTGACCCGGCCAGGGCTGCGCACCGACGATTTCCGATAGCAGCGATTCCGACGCCTTGTCATTGTCGAGAATGCAGCTCTCGCCGCCCTCCTCGTAATTGATGACGAACTGCACGGCGATGCGCGCACCGCCCGGCCATTTCGGATCGGGAACATTGCGGCCGTAGCCCACCAGATTGCGGGAGTAATTTTCGGAAATCATGCAGCCACCCAGAACATCTCTCCCAAAGCGGAAACCGATTAGGGAGACATAAAACAGACCTCCAAAACGCGACGACCCGGAAAGGGCACAACACACGCTTCAGATATGCGATATCCGAACGGTAGCATCCGCATCCGGAATGTCGAGATCAATCTTGCCGACATTCCGATGCTTTTTTGTATACGATTGCGGCGATGTGCTCTTCAGGCAATCTTGCGGGCGGAAACGCGGCCCATGGGGTGAAGCGAGTGTACGCGGAAAGGCGCCCCCGGTTCATCCTCGATGAAAAGCGCAAGGCTGGAGAATTGCAGGGACCGGGTCAGCAACGGCTCGAAAACCTTGCGCACGGCCCGTTCTATCCTCTGGCTGCTGGAAGCTTCCACACCGCCCGTCAGCGACATCTGGAACCGGAACTCGTCCATCACATGCGGGCTGCCCCAGCGATGCAGATTGGTGAGCTGTGAGGCCGAAAGCCGGTCCGGATCCGCCCGCTCGATTTCCGCCTCGGAAAGCGGCGCACGGTAGCGGTCGAATTCCTGCACCACGCGGGCGGCAAAAAAATGCAGCACTTCGCAGGGACGCTCGGGAACAAGACTGAAGACATTATCGTGCCTTGCCACCACCAGTTGTGGCAACGTGAAAGGATCCTGCCTGCCGGAAAAATACATCAGGTCCCGCAAAAGCGCTGCTTCGGAATGGCCTTCGGCAAGGCGGAAAGGAGCCTTGATCGTGCCATGGAAACCATACCGGCGCGGCAGGGCCGTATGGTAGGAAATCTCCTGCATGCCGAGGTCGATCGTGCCGGGCGGCTCCACCGCCTGACCGGAATAGACATCGCGCCCCAACCACGCGGCGGCCGCCTGCGTCAGGGGGTCATTGGGGGAAGGCGTGAAATGAATGGCGTATCGCATGCGCTGTCACCTCGCCGCAAATGCGGACAAACCGGCCTCTTTGCAGGCCAGCAGATAAGTGATTTGCGTGACAGATTAACGACGTGGGCGGCCTGATCAGAACTTTCTAAAGTCCGCGACGGCAATACTCACGTGTTCTTGAAGGCGAAAGCCTGAGGGGATGACAGGTGTGTGACCGCACACGGTTTGCAATGCCGCATCGGCAAGAAAATGCGCAAGACCGAAGCTGACCTTGAAGCCACCGGTCAGCGCAACGAGCTTCGGATGGCCGGGGAGCACCCCCACCATCGGGTCCCTCCCCACCGCCTTCGGGCGCAGCCCCGCCCAGCGTTCCAGCACCGGCGCGTCGGCAAGCGAGGGAACAACGGCAGACGCGTCGGCAAGCAGTTTTTCGAGCTTTTCATCGGTACTTAAGGGATCGGAAAAACAATCTTCGCTGGTACTGCCGATCGCAACGGTGCCGTCTTCATGCGGCACGATATAAAGACCG
Organism: Agrobacterium sp. LAD9; assembly: GCF_003031125.1. Lineage (NCBI taxonomy): Bacteria > Pseudomonadati > Pseudomonadota > Alphaproteobacteria > Hyphomicrobiales > Rhizobiaceae > Agrobacterium > Agrobacterium sp. LAD9. Next base: position 395,564 of record NZ_PHGS01000009.1, read on the forward strand.
TTCAGAAACACGACCGGCATCGCCGGGTCGGCCGCCGCGTCGAGAAGCGCTGCCTGTCCCTTCACCGCCTGCCCGAGCGTAACGCCCGCCTCCAGACCGAGAGCATCGCGGATCAAGGGGAAAGAATCATGTCCGTTGGCAACGATGACATGGCCGAAAGCAACCTCGTCACCCGACGACAGCACCGCCCGCCCGGCTTCAGCGTCAAGCGAAAGGACGCGGCAACCCTGCGCCAGCCGCACATGCCGCGTCTTGCCAAGAAAAGCCGAAAGAAGGGCGATCATCGCACGCGGCGAGACCCGCGCCGCCAGCGTATCGAACACGAAACCCGCCTCACCCGCCGCGTCATCCACCCAGCCCGCAACCGAAGGGCTGTCGCCGACATGCCAATGGAACCGGCGCTCACCCGACACCCAGTTCTCCAGCGCATCCAGTTCATGCCGCTCGGCAATGGCGCGCAGATGCGGCTTCGGCAGTGGAATGATCCGGCCTGAGCGGCGGTAGCCGGCCGAAAGCCCGGTCTCCGCTTCCAGCCCGGCGATCTCTTTGTCCAGCGCAACGAGGGCATCGAACTGGAACTGCTTCTTGTCCGACCAGCGATCCGGCATATGCGGCATCAACGCGCCCAGCAGCCCGCCGCTGGCGCCGCCGCCGGGGCGATCCGCCTCCACCAGCAACGTCTCGATGCCGAGCCTTTCCGCCTTGACGGCGGCCCACAGCCCCATAATACCGCCGCCGATGATGAGGAGCGGCATGGAAGCCGGCAATCTTGGCGATTGACCCTGTTCGAAACCGGGATTATCGGCTTTAGCCATGAAACATTCCAACGACACTTTCACAGATACTGGCCCAGAAACCGGCGCAGCAACCGGAGAAACCCCCACCGCGCTCGACTGGCGTGACGGGGATATGCCCTATTCACTGGCCTTTGACGACCATTTTTATTGCCAGACGGACGGCAGGCTGGAATGCGGCCATGTCTTCCTGTCCGGAAACGGCCTGCCGAAGCGCTGGCTCGAACGGGAGGGTGTCTTCCGCATCGGCGAACTCGGCTTCGGCACCGGGCTTAACCTCTGCGAGACATGGCGCCAATGGAAAGAGGCCCGCAACGGCCGCTCCAGGCTGCATTTCATCTCCTTCGAACTCTACCCGATGAAGGCGGAGGAAATCGACCGGGCGCTTTCCCGCTGGCCGGAAGTGGATGCCGAACGCAAGGCGCTCACCGCGCTCTGGCCTGCCGAGCCGAAAGGCCGGGTCGAAATCCAGCTGGATGAGGAAACGCAGCTGACGGTGGTCTGCGGCGAGGCGCTCGCCGGCATTTCCGGCAGCGCGGAAAGTTTCGACGCCTGGTTTCTCGATGGTTTCGCGCCCGCGCGCAATCCGGACATGTGGTCGCTGGAGATCATGCAGGCGCTTTTCGCTAAGACGGCGCCGGGAGGCACATTCGCCACCTATGCCGCCGCCGGCTTCGTTCGCCGCAACCTCATCGCGGCCGGTTTTGAGCTGGAACGCCGGAAAGGATTTGCCGGGAAGCGCGAGATGCTCTGCGGCACCAAACCCTCCGACTGACGCCAGGCAGAACCATGTTCCAGTTGGAAACTCAGACGCCCGGCGCGTCGCGGCGCGGCATGTTTTCGCCCAGCCATTGCGCGATCTTGTCTTCAAGCGTTTCCGGGCTGATGGGCTTCGACAGATAATCATCCATGCCCGCCTCCAGGCATAGTTCTCGATCCGCCTCCTGCGTATGGGCGGTAACGCCGATGATCGGCACATGCCTGCCATCGGCGGCCATCCGTTCGGCGGCGCGGATGGCCTGCGTCGCCTGATGCCCGTTCATGACCGGCATCGAGACATCCATCAGGATGATGGCGGGATTATTCTCCTGCCACGCCTGTACGGCTTTCTTACCATTACCGACGATCAGAAAGCGCAGACCCGCCTGCTGCAATATCTGGGTGAAAACAATCTGGTTGACGTCATTGTCCTCGGCCACCAGCACATCGACAAGGCTGGGCCGATGCCGCGTCGGCACCGCCGGTGATATATCAGCCCGCTGTTTCCTTTCGACGGCGCCGTTTTCCGGCCGGATGGCGCCCTCGCCGTGGCCTGCCTCGCGCGGGGACGGAGCCTGCCGGGCGCGTTTCAGCCGCACATCCCGCACCACATCGAACAGAGTGGAGCGCAGGAGCCGCGCCCGCGCCGGCTTCATCAGATGCGCCTGCACGTTGAGATCGGTAAAGAGCGTCTCGTCACCGACGACATCCATGGAGGTCAGGAAAACAATGGCGATGTCGTCAAAGCGCGCATCCGCCCGGATGCGCTCCACCACATCCAGCCCATTCATGACGGGCATATGATAATCGAGAATGATGGCGTCGAGGGAAAATCCGAGCGAGGCTGCCTCCTGCAGCACGGCGATGCCGGAAGGCCCGTCTTCCACCGCATGGCCGTCTACGCCCCAGCTTCTCAGCTGCTCCGTCAATATGCGGCGATTGACATCGTTATCGTCGATCACGAGCACACGGATATCGTCGATCGCCACGGAAAGAAGCGGAAGCTCGCGCTGTCTCTCGATCACCTGAAACGGAATATTGACCTCGAAGGTCGATCCCTTGCCGACGCCGCTGACGACATTGATCGCGCCATCAAACAGACCGACGAGGCCGACCGTGATCGCCAGGCCCAGCCCCGTTCCCTCGTGCCGGCGCGTCGCGGAGCCATCGACCTGGCTGAACTTGTCGAAGATGGTTTCGAGCTTGTCGGCCGGAATGCCAATGCCGCTGTCTTCGACGCGCAGCGACAGGATGGCCTCGGACGCTTCCGCCGACCGCGCCGAAAGCTCGACCAGCACATGCCCCGTTTCCGTAAACTTGACGGCGTTTCCAACGATATTGGTCACGATCTGGCGAAAGCGCCCGGCATCGCCGATGACCTTGCCGAAAACCGAAGCATCGATACGGACGATCAGCTCGATGTCCTTTTCCAGCGCCGCCGAGGACAGGAGGGACACCACATCCTCGACCGCCTCAGCCGGATCGAAAGGCACGCTGCGCAGCCTCATCTGCCCGGCCTCGATCTTCGAGAAATCGAGAATATCGTTGATGATCGTCAGAAGCGCGTTGCCTGACTTGACGATGATATCGGTAAAAGTCTTCTGCCGCGTATCGAGATTGGACTTGGCCAGAAGCTCCGCCATGCCGAGAACGCCATTCATCGGCGTGCGGATTTCATGGCTCATATTGGCCAGGAATTCCGATTTGGCCCGATCGGCCGCCTCCGCGCGCGACAGCAGCCGCTGCAACTCCTCTTCACGCAGCTTCATCTCGGTCACATCGGTGACGATGATGAGCCAGTAATTGCCGGAACTGTTGGTGGCTTCCAGATTGAGCCAGCTTTTGCCGGCGACATGGATCAGCCAGGAAAACGGCCGGTTGGCGGCGATATTCTCCCTCCAGGCGGCAAGCGTCCCGGCCGCTTCGTCAGCCGTGCCGAAATCCCCGCGCCCGGCGCAATGGGCGAAGAAACCCGACCAGTTGCAGCCCTTTTCCAGGAGATGCGGCGGCACGTCGAACATGCGCGCCATCGCCTCGTTGGACATGATGATCGTGCCCTGCTCGACCAGCACCAGCCCCTGCGCCATGGCGCGCGTGGCGCCCTGCATATATTCGCCGACCCGCTCCAGTTCGGCCTTTGCCTTGCTGATCTCAACATCGCGCATGCGCACATCGGTGACATCGGCATAGGTGCTGAGGATTTTCCCGCCTTCGAGCCGGGTTTTCGAAATGACTGTGACCTTGCCGCTTTTGCTGCGCACCTCACGTGGCGCAAAGACCTCCTCCTGCAGAAGCCGCTGCACCCGCTCGCCATAGACCTCATCGAAAGGTCTGTCGCCATAGTCATAAAGGCCGCTGTCGAAATTCATCTCCATGAATTCGCGATAACTTTTGCCGACCAGCGACTTCTCGCCGCCGATCTCGCCCCAGACCTCATAGAAGAACGGATTGACATATTCGATGACGAGATCGGCGCTGAGCAGCAGCACGCCCACCGGCAGGGCATGGAGAACCGCTTCGAGCTGGCGGTGCAGCGCCTCAGCCTCGGCCTGCGCCGCGATCAGCGCCTTTTCCCGGTCCTGCAACAGGCTGGCATCGGTGACCGAGCCCACCAGATAATATTCATCGTCAGGCGTCGCCACCCGGCCGAGCCTTGTGATGACGGGAACGACCCTGCCATCCGAAAGCGGAACGCTTCCCGTCTTTTCAACGGCCTCTCCGGTTCGCAGAATATGCTCGTTTTCCCGCTGGAACTGCAGGCCTTCCTCCGGAAACATCTCGCATTCGGTCTTGCCGATATGGTCGGCGAGGCTGCCGCCCAGATATTTCTCATAGGCCGCATTGGCAAAGGTCAGCCGCCTGTCCTGATCCCTCAGGAACACGCCGACCGGCAATTGCTCCAGTGCGGCGCGCAGAAGCCAGGTCTCGCGGATCTGCGTGCTCAGAAGCGTCTCATGCGCCTTGAACTCGGTGACATCCACCCGCAGCCCCACCAGCATGCCGTTTTCCAGCCGCTTGTTGACCATGCGCACCCAGCGGCCATCGGCAAACTGCTCCACCCTTTCGAGATATGGCAGGGAAAACTCCCGCAACTGCTCCTGCATCCACCCTTCGAATGCCGGATCGTCTTCTTTCGCATCGCGGTAGCCGCTCGAAAAATAAATGGCCCTCATCAGCGTCTCGAGCGGGACGCCGGCCTTCAGTTCGACACCGAGGGCGCTGTAGAACTCCCTGAACCGGGCGTTGCAGTAGACCAGCCGGTTTTCGCGGTCATAAATGACGATACCCGCATCAACGAGATCGATCACGCCGCTGTCAAACAGCAGGTCCGAAGCGCTGCCGGCGTCAGGAAAAATCTCCACGACGGCGGACGGCATGTCCTCGAACACTTCGAACAGGAACAGATTGCCATCGTCACCGGTGAAACGTTCGCAACGAAGCGTATATGGCCCGGACGAATCCGCGCCATGGCAGGCGATCATCTCATCCGTGGCGAAGACCAGCGAGCGGCGCTCCCTGTCCTCCCGCTCGGCATCGCGAATATCGGCGGAAAGGGAAAGGCTGGTGTATCCTTTGAATGCCCCGGTCGGGCGTCCCATGACCCGGCCATAGGCGGCGTTGACCGCGACATAGCGCAGCTCGCTGTCCTTGATGCACGCGGGCAGGTCCAGGGCGGCCACGGCCCTGCAAGCCTTTTCCAGCAACCCGCAGCCTTCGGTCAATCGATACTCCACACCCTGCAGTCCATTCTTGTCGAATCAAATAGTTCTGGACGCCGTCGCAAAAACGTTATGTGAGAAAATCGATCTTTGCTATGTATCCGACGGTGCCGTTACCCTTTTTTAACCATAATTCTTCGCCTGCGCCTGTGCCGTCACGGTATTCGCCGGCCACCGAGATGCATGGCTGCCATGCGCCCTCCTGCGGCCGTGTTACAAAACTATTGCTTGACTTTGACGCACAAAACGCCCACATGCCCCTCAAGCTTTCACCTTTGGCAGCCGCGTGAGCTGCAGCGTATGACCAGAAAAACTTCCTTAAAAAAGGAATCTGGCCCGCATGAAGGAAAAGCGCAAAGAATACAGAAGACGGCATGTGCCGCACTGATGCGCAGAAAGTTATTCCAACCCACAAGTTCCCAATTCACGCGGGGTTCTTGACGCCGAGACCACCGGACAGCAGCCCTGCTCCGGATGAGTTTGTTTTGGCGCCCCGAAAGGCATTATATTGACCAGTTTTAGCGAACTCGGCCTCTCCGAAAAGATCGTGGCCAGCGTTACCCAGCTTGGCTATACGACCCCTACTCCCATTCAGGCAAAGGCCATTCCGCTGCTGCTCGAAGGCCGCGACCTGATCGGCCTCGCACAGACCGGCACCGGCAAGACCGCCGCTTTCGGCCTGCCCATCATCGAAATGCTGATGAAGCAGGCGGACCGCCCGGCAAACCGCACCTGCCGCACCCTCATCCTCGCCCCGACGCGCGAGCTGGTGAACCAGATCGGTGAAAACCTGCGCTCCTTCGTGAAGAAGACGCCGCTGCGCATCAACCAGGTGGTCGGCGGCGCATCGATCAACAAGCAGCAGCTCCAGCTCGAAAAGGGCACGGATATTCTGGTGGCGACCCCCGGCCGCCTGCTTGATCTCATCGCCCGCAACGCCATCTCGCTCTCCAAGGTCACCTATCTGGTGCTTGATGAAGCGGACCAGATGCTCGATCTCGGCTTCATCCACGACCTGCGCAAGATTTCCAAGATGGTCCCGGCCAAGCGCCAGACGCTTCTGTTCTCGGCCACCATGCCGAAGGCGATCGCCGATCTGTCGCATAACTACCTGACCGATCCGGTCAAGGTCGAAGTGACGCCTCCGGGCAAGGCTGCCGACAAGGTCGAGCAGTACGTGCATTTCGTCGCCGGCAAGAACGACAAGACCGATCTCCTGAAGAAGTCGCTCAACGAGAACCCTGATGGCCGCGCCATCGTGTTCCTGCGCACAAAGCACGGCGCCGAGAAGCTCTACAAGCATCTCGAACATATCGGCTTCAAGGTCGCCTCCATCCACGGCAACAAGAGCCAGGGCCAGCGCGAGCGGGCACTGAAGGGCTTCAAGGATGGTGAGATCAAGGTACTGGTCGCAACCGACGTCGCTGCCCGCGGCATCGACATTCCGGCCGTGACGCATGTCTTCAACTATGACCTGCCGGAAGTGCCTGACGCCTATGTCCACCGCATCGGCCGTACCGCCCGCGCCGGCCGCGACGGCATCGCCATCGCATTTTGCGCACCGGACGAAACCCGTCTGCTGCATGACATCGAAAAGCTGATGAAGATCGATATTCCGGTCGCATCCGGCGAACGTCCGGCCGGTCTCGCCAGCCCGACGCGCCCCAACAACAACCGCGGCGGCCGCAACAACAATGGTGGCCAGCAGCGCGGCCCGCGTGAAGGCGGACGTCACAATGGCGAATCCCGCCCGTCGCGCCACCATGCACCGCGCGATGCCGACAACGATCTGGAAGTCACCTCCGACTTCAAGCGCGTCAAGACGGCGGAAGGCGATGCAGGCCGCCCGGCCGGCCCGCGCAAACAACGCCGCCCGGCCCGCAAGCCCGGCGGCAGCGGCGCCAACCGCCACGCCCCTGCCGGCGGCAACGGCCAGGAAAAGCGCGCTTCCGGCAACGGCAATCGCGGCCGCAACCGCTAAGAGACGTTAATCGTTAAGCCGGGCTTTCGCCCGGCTTTTTCGTCTGTAAGGCGGAGAAGTCCGGTCTCGACCTAATGTCTATAGGCCTCATCCCTGTGCTTGTCACAGGGATCCAGCCAGCCCAAGGCCTTGGGCTGGCTGGATCCCTGTGACAAGCACAGGAATGAGGGAGCGCATGCAGAAGCCACCCGGCTAACGGGGCTTTGTTTCCCCCTCACCCACCCTGCACGACCCGACGACGCCTTGACGGCAGGGTCATGGCCAGCACACCGGCAATGACGCAGACAAGACCGACCCACATGGCAGGCGTCGGCATCTCCCCCAGAAACGCCATGCCGATGGCGACGCCGACCGGCACCCTGAGATAGGCCTGCGAGGTGGTGCCGACCGAACCAAGCGTCTGCATCAGCCGGAAATAGATCATGAAGGCGAGCGCGGTCGAAAAGACGCTGAGGCACACCAGTGCGGTCAGTGACGCCGCCGAAGGCGACAACGTCCAGGGTCGGTCAACGATCAGGCTCACGGGCAATAGCAGGACAGCACCGCAGATGAGTGAACCGGCGGCCGGCATGACCGGATCAAGCCCTTTGAAATTTTTACTGAAAATGGCCGCGCAGGCATAGGAAAAAGCTGCCGTCAGCACGGCGAGCTGGCTCCATATCGCCTCCCCCGCACCGCTTAAGGCTTCGACACCGATGATGAGGCACACGCCCGTCATGCCGGCGATGGTGCCAAACAGCTTGCGCCCGCTGACCGGCTCGTGCCGGATCACAAGCGCTGTGAGAAGAAAGGTGAAGATCGGCGTCGTCGCATTGAGAATGACGGCGAGACCGGCATCGATGCTCTGCTCCGCCCAGGCAATCAGCGTGAAGGGCAGAACGCTGTTGATACAGGCCTGAATGAAGAACAGCCGCCACGTCGCAAAATCCGTGGGCAGGCGCAGCCCGCGCAACCGGATCACCACGTAGAGCAGCAGACCGGCAATCAGCGTGCGCAATGCGATGAAGGTGATGGGCGGTATCGTCACCACCCCGATCTTGATGAAAGTGTAGGATGCAGCCCACAGCGTGGACAGCAGGGCGAGAAGCAGCAATTCGCGGGTGATGGTGTTCTGAGGGGTCACGGATCGATTTTCCTACTGCGTTCAGGATGGCGCGTTCTAACCCGAAAACAAGCTTCGATGCTTCGGCCGCGGCCGAAGTTTCAATCCTTTTCAAAAAAAGAAGCTCCGCACGGCGTGACCATGCGGAGCTTCGGCAAAAGAGATCGATGACAGTTCGGGCAGATCAGGCCCGGCGCTCATCCACCGAGAAAGCACCCGGACCGGCAACAAACAGATAGAGGAAGATGAAGCAGAACAGGATGGCGGCATCACCACCGTTCAGGGCCGGGAAGAAGTTGCTCGGCGCGTGCGCCATGAAATAGGCAACCGCCATCTGGCCCGACAGGATGAAGGCGACCGGGCGCGTGAACAGACCGATCAGCACGAGAACGCCGCCGATGAGTTCCAGAAGCGCCGCCACCAGCAGCATCGTCGGCAGGGAGCCATCCATCTGCGATGCCGGAAAACCGAACAGCTTCTGCGTTCCATGCGCAATGAAAAGCAGCGCCGTCATGATGCGCAGCGCCCCGAGTGCCTGCGGGCGATAGCGGGAGAGAGAGTCGAAAGTTGCCATGGTCATGTGTCCCCGTTGAAGTGATGCCGCGCTCGATACAGCGCATTTAAGCCTTTATGGATACACGTCTCGAACACCGGAAATCACGTTTCCGATATAGCAGAACTCCCTTAAATACCTAAAGGGAGGCATTCTACACATGGTTGATTTTCCAGCATAAAATTGGCCTTCCGCCGAAAAAATCAACTCAAGGGTACAGGCATTTTCTTGCGTGGAAAAGGCGGAAAAATCCGCCTTTACGTCACGCCTGCAAGACGACGACCTTCGAACCCACCGGCACGCGGCTGTAGAGATCGATGATATCGTGGTTCAGCATGCGGATGCAGCCGCTCGACATGGCGTGGCCGATGGATTGCGGCTGGTTGGTGCCATGCAGACGGAACATGGTGTCGTTGCCGCCGCGATAGAGGTAGAGCGCGCGTGCGCCGAGCGGATTGCTGGGGCCACCGGGCATGCCGGCGGCGAATTTCAGATTGCGCGGATCACGGCGCATCATATTGGCGGTCGGCGTCCAGGACGGCCATTCCGCCTTGCGGCCGATATAGGCATCGCCCTTCAGCGCAAGGCCCTGACGACCGACACCGACGCCGTAGCGCATGGCGCGACCATCGCCCAGAACGTAATAGAGCCGCCGCGCCGGCGTATCCACCACAACCGTTCCGGCCGGGTGTCTGGTGTCGTAAGTGACTTCCTGCCGGCGGAGCTCCGGCTTGACCTTATCGAGATGCATGGCGGGAAGCGGGAATTTCTCTTCCGGCTTTGCCCCATAATTCAGCCTTTGCTGGCCAATACCCGTATTGGCGCAGCCGGCCAGAAACAGCGGCAATCCGAACAGAACACCACGACGTGAAATAGACATGTAACCCCCGCCAAATCTTTGGATTAACGAGAGGTATAATTTTATGGTTAACAAACCCCTAATATGCGGTTGTAGTAATTAACGTACAACAACCGTTGCGGCAGGTTTGCGGTTGGCGAGATAGACCCCCGTCACCGCCAAAACAGTGCCGGCAATCATGGCTGGTGTCAGTGTTTCGCCGAAAAGCAGCGCGGCTTCCACGGCCGCAAGCGGCGGCACGAGATAGATCAGCGAAGCGGCCCGCGAGACCTGCCCGCGCCGGATCAGATAAAGAAGCAGCGCCACGGCGCCAATGGAGATCGCACCCACGGACCAGGCGAGCGTGGCAGCAAGGCCGAGGCTCCAGTCCACATGTCCATCCTCCAGCAAAAGCGCGAAGGGAACGGTGACAAACAGCGCACCGACATATTGCAGCGTTGCCACCGCCATGATGTTTCCGCCATGGACATATTTCTTCTGGTAGAGGGTGCCATAGGTAACCGACGTCATGCCCAGCACATTCACCGCCACGGCGTAAAGCGGCACGGAGAGGCCGAATGCGCCCGTCGCCATGACCTTCGGCAGCACGGCAATGGCGATGCCCACAAATCCAAGCAATAGGCCCGCGCGCTGCAAGGGCGAGATTTTCTCGCCGATCATGTAGCGGGCAGCCACCGCCGTCATCAGCGGCTGCAGACCGGCGATGATGCCGCCGATCGCCGCCGGCACGCCCTGCCCGATCGCCCACCAGATCATGCCGAGATAAAGACCGTGCAGGAAGACACCGGACAAGATCGCCCGGAAAAGGTCGACGCGCCGCTGCGGCCACTGGATGGAGGAAAAGCGGCAGATCGCCCACAGCAGCGCTCCCGCCAGAAGATAGCGCAGACAGAGAAAGGTCAGCGGCCCGGTATAATAGACCGCATATTTGGCGGTGACCCAGCCGGTCGACCAGAGAAAGACGAAGATGGCCGGAGCCAGACGGTCGAGCGACATGGGAACATCCACTGTGCCGCATGATGCCGTAACCGGGACAGGCGGCGAATTGATATTTCTGCGGCTTCACGCAAACCGGCGAATGATCGAACCGGGTATCAGCATGGCGGTATCCGCATCCCGACCCAAGGTCAAAGGCGTTTTCGTGATCGCATCTTTCAGATTTTCTGATGTGACGCCGGATATTCATCAACCGAAAGCGAACGAACAAAATTTATGCATTCGCCCACGGCGCACACAGCGCCACCACGCCATTACACCCCTCGTCACCGCGCAACCAATTTGCCGATGCCGCATTTATAGGCTGAAACCGAAAAAACGCTTCTTTTTTAAAACTCTAGGGCGGTAAAAAATCTTCTCGGGGAGGCCTGCATAGTTCTTGCATTGCATTTGGCGTTGTATTCATATGGCAAAAAAGGGGACATCGAAGTTGGCATTTGACGAAATGATAAATGCGGACGACACGCCGCGAAGCCCATATGAAAACTATAACGAGTGGTACAGCCGACAGGACAGGGCTCACCTGATCCAGAAATCAAAAGACGCGGAAAACATCTTTCGGAAAACCGGTATTACTTTCGCAGTCTATGGCCATGCCGATAGTTCAGAAAAACTGATCCCCTTCGATATCATCCCGCGCATCATCTCCGGCCGCGAGTGGCGCAAACTGGCCCAGGGCATCGAACAGCGCGTTCTCGCCCTCAATGCTTTCCTCGACGATATCTACCATAAGCAGGAAATCATCCGCGCCGGGCGCATTCCCCGCGAAATCATCGAGAAAAACGAAGCCTTCCTGCCGGAAATGATCGGCTTCACTCCGCCCGGCGGCGTCTACACCCATATTGTCGGCACTGACATTGTCCGCACCGGCGAAGACCAGTTCTACGTTCTGGAAGACAATGCCCGCACCCCCTCCGGTGTCAGCTACATGCTGGAAAACCGCGAGACGATGATGCAGATGTTCCCGGAACTCTTCCACGAAAACCGCGTGCGCCGGGTGGAGGATTACCCCTATCTGCTGCGCCAGTCGCTCGCTTCGCTCGCACCGCCCGGCTGTTCCGGCAAGCCGCGCGTCGCGGTGCTGACGCCCGGCATCTATAATTCCGCCTATTACGAGCACTCCTTCCTCGCCGACATGATGGGCGTGGAACTGGTGGAAGGCTCCGACCTGCGCGTCATGGACGGCAAGGTCAAGATGCGCACCACGCGCGGCTACGAAGCGATCGACGTGCTCTACCGCCGCGTCGATGATGATTTCCTCGATCCGCTGACCTTCCGGCCGGATTCGGCGCTCGGCGTGCCGGGCATCATGGATGTCTATCGCGCCGGCAACATCACCATTGCCAATGCGCCCGGCACCGGCATTTCCGATGACAAGGCGATCTATTCCTACATGCCCGAGATCGTCGAGTTCTATACCGGCCGCAAGCCGCTTCTCGAAAACGTGCCGACCTGGCGCTGTTCGGAGCCGGACAGCCTGAAATACGTTCTCGACAACCTTGCCGATCTCGTCGTCAAGGAGGTCCACGGTTCGGGCGGTTACGGCATGCTTGTCGGCCCCACCGCATCGAAAAAGGAACGGGCGCTTTTTGCCGAAAAGCTGAAAGCCCGCCCCTCGAACTATATTGCGCAGCCGACACTTTCGCTCTCCACCGTGCCGATCATGGTGAAAAACGGCATCGCGCCGCGCCATGTCGATCTGCGTCCCTATGTGCTTGTCTCGGATAAGGTGCAGATCATTCCCGGCGGCCTGACCCGTGTTGCCCTCAAGCAGGGCTCACTCGTGGTCAATTCCAGCCAGGGCGGCGGCACCAAGGATACATGGGTACTGGAGGATTAAGCCATGCTGGGCAGAACGGCAAACGGGCTCTACTGGATGTTCCGGTATATCGAGCGCGCTGAAAACATCGCCCGGCTTATCGATGCGGGCCTGCGCGTTTCATTGACGCGCAGCGGCAGCGGCGATGAGGACTGGGACGGCGTGTTGCAAAGCGCCGGCGTGCACGACGAATTTCTCGAAACGCGCGAGAAGGTAACGGCGGCGAATGCGATCGATTATCTGTTGCGGGACAAGGCCAACCCCTCCAGCGTCATGTCCTGCATCGAGGCGGGCCGCAACAATGCCCGCATGGTACGCACGGCGCTGACGCGCGAGACATGGGAAGCCACCAACGAATTCTGGATCGAGCTGAAAAACATCCTCGGCCGCAAGCTCAGCCACGCCGAGCTGCCGCAGACCATCGACGTCATCAAACATCGCGCCGGTCTGGTGCGCGGCGCTTTCCACGGTTCGATGCTGCGCAACGATCTCTATAATTTCTCCCGCATCGGCACCTTCATCGAGCGCGCCGACAACACCGCCCGCATTCTCGATGTCAAATATTACGTGCTGCTGCCGGCGGTGGCGCATGTGGGGTCGTCGCTCGACAATGCGCAGTGGGAATCCATCCTGCGCTCGGTCTCGGCCCACCGCTCCTATGGCTGGGTCTATGATGCGGAATACAAGCCGTCCAATATTGCCGACTTCCTCATTCTCAACGGCCGCATGCCGCGCTCGCTTGCCTATTGTTATGAAAAGATCGCCAGCAACCTCAACTACATCGCCGAGGACTACAGCGAGAGGCACAAGGCGCATGACACGGCCGAGAGCATTCGCGACAGCCTGCGCACGACCACCATCGGCCGGGTGATGGATGAGGGCTTGCACGAATTTCTGGAGAGATTTGTCAACCGCAACGGACAATTGGGACAGGAAATCACGGAAGGCTACCGCTTCTATCAATAAGCGCGTGGACGGGAACAGCTTATGCGTCTGAAAATCACCCATACGACGGAATATGTCTATGACGAGCCGATGCCCTATGCATTGCAGCGGCTGCGCCTGACACCGCAGACCGGCCCGAGCCAGACGGTGGAGGACTGGGATGTCTCTGTCGATGGCGCCACCGTCGAAGTGACCTATGACGACCATTTCAGCAACCGTGTCGCGCTGGTGGAAACCGAAGGCCCGCAAAAGCGGGTGAAGGTCGTGGCAAGCGGCACGGTGAGCACGCAGGACAAGGCCGGCGTTGTCGGGCACCACATCGGCAATGCACCGCTCTGGCTGTTCCTGCGGGAAACACCGCGCACGAAACCGGGAAAGCTTGTGCGCGAACTGGTGAAGGTGAGCGTGGGCGAAACCGAGCTTGCCCGCCTGCATAACCTCATGGAGAATATTCACGACAAGGTGGACTATGTTCCCGGCTCGACCGACATCGAAACCACGGCGGAAACGGCGCTGGAAGCGGGCAAGGGCGTCTGCCAGGACCATGCCCATATCCTGATTTCCGCCGCCCGGCTGATGGGCCTGCCCGCGCGTTATATTTCCGGTTATCTGATGATGGAAGAGGTGGAGGAACAGACCGCCACCCACGCCTGGGCCGAGGTGCATCTTCAGGGGCTGGGCTGGGTGGGCTTCGACGCCGCCAACAATATCTGCCCCGACGACCGTTATGTGCGCATCGCATCCGGTCTCTGCTACCGCGACTGCGCGCCGATATCAGGAATGCGCATCGGCCCGGCGGGCGAGACGCTGAGCGTTTCGGTCACCGTGCAGCAGTCGCAGAGCCAGTCACAGAGCTGAAATGATGGCCGGCAAGGACGACGATACAATCGGCTTTTATACTGATAATGCCGCAGCCTATACATCACGGGGACAGGCGGCGGACCGCCCGTATCTGGAGACATTTCTGGCGCGCTTGCCAGAGGGCGCAAGCATTCTCGAACTGGGATGCGGCGGTGGTCAGGACAGCGAATTCATGCTGGCCGCCGGTTTCGACGTTCATCCCACCGATGGAACGCCTGACATCGCGAAAGCGGCGGAAACCCGGCTCGGCATTTCCGTCAGGACATTGCTGTTCGAGAATATCGATGAGCGTGAGCGATATGACGGTGTCTGGGCCAATGCCTGCCTGCTGCATGTGCCCCGTCCCGCCCTGCCGGGCATTATCGGCCGTATCCACACGGCGCTGAAACAGGGCGGCGTTTTTTATGCCAGCTTCAAGGCGGGAGAGACGGAAGGACGCGACATGTTCGGCCGTTATTACAATTATCCTTCGAAGCCTTGGCTGAAAGACGTTTACGGACAGTTTGACTGGACGGCGGTGGAGATCGAGGCGCGGCAGGGCAGCGGTTACGACAATCTCCCGACCGCATGGCTGCATGTGACTGCAACGAAATCCTGATCCGGCGCGACAAGTTGGCGGTTGCGAAACCCCTTCCTACCCGGTTTAATCTCCGCATCGATTTGAAAGCATGATCCGGCTTCCGCCCGCGGGAGGAAAGCCGGCCGGGAGACGGCCTTGTACAGCATTTCCGACTATCGCGACTGCCAGTCGCATGGACCCGTCATCGCCGAGCGGGTCTGGACGGCATGGTGGCAGGATAGCGGTCTTCAGGTGGGCGACGTCGCCGAACACCTGAAAGACATGACCAACCCCCATACGCTGCCCACCGGTTTCGTTGCCCATGACGGCGACGACTATGTCGGCTCCGCCTTCCTCATCCATTGCGATCTGGAAGAGCGGCCGCAATATCTTCCCTGGGTCGCCGCCCTTTGGGTGGAGGAAGATCGCCGGCGCTCAGGCGTGGCCCGGGCGCTCATGCAGGCGGCAACACAAAGGGCCGCCGAACTCGGCCACGAGACCAGCTATCTCTGCTGCCAGCGCGATCTGGAAACTTATTACACCGGTTGCGGCTGGACCGTTCTGGAACGTGGTGTCGGCAAACACGACCTGACGGTGCTGACCTACAGCGCGAAAATTTAAAGCCGTCTGTCCCCGCGCCGGACAGCCCATGGACTACCGGAGGAAACCATGCGCCCACCAGCCGCCCTTATGGAAACCGCGATTTACGCCGATGATCTCGATGCCGCCGAGGCCTTTTATCGGGATGTCTTCGGGCTGGAGGTGGTGCGCAGGCTGCCCGGGCAATTCATCTTCTTCAGATGCGGGCAGCAGATGCTGCTGATCTTCGACCCCCAGCAATCCCGCCGGGCCGACCCCGACAATCCGATCCCCCGCCACGGTGCGGTGGGGCAAGGCCATTTCTGTTTTTACGCGAAGGACAAGTCGGAAGTGGACGGCTGGAAGGCTCGTTTCGAAGCGCTTGGAATTCCCGTCGAGCACTATCACCGCTGGCCGAATGACAGCTATTCCGTCTACATCCGCGATCCCGCGGGCAATTCGGTGGAGGTGGGTGAAGGCAAGCTATGGGGGATTGGGTGAGCCCAACTAATACGCGGAAGAAGCGCTATGAAGAACATTTTTGTCGTCACGCACACTCAGTCCGTCCACCATGTCGAGAACAAGGTCGGGGGCTGGTATGATACCGAACTGACACCCAAGGGCAGGGCCGATGCGGAAGCGACAGCCGCCAGACTTGTGGCCTTGATCGACAGCGCCTCAATCGAAATCTTCAGTTCCGATCTTCTCCGGGCCTCCCAGACTGCGGCAATCCTTGCTGAACACCTCAAGCGCCCTTTTGAAACCACACCTGACCTACGGGAAATCAGCTACGGTTCGGCCGGCGGCATGCCACAGGAATGGCTCGACGCCCGTCAAATACCCGCCCCTGAGCACAACCGGATGGATCACCGCGGCGGAATTGCTGATGGCGAAACGAGACGTGAGGTGGCGGAAAGAGTGTATCGCTCTGTAAACACCATTATATCGCGGCCATGCCCCACGCAGGTCATCGTTACCCATGGCTTCGCTCTTACCTTCGTCATCGCGGCATGGATCAAGATGCCAATAGAAAGCGTCGGCTATGCCAGCTTTCCGGCGCGTTCTGGCTGCATTACGCACCTAAGACAAGACGACTACTGGCAAAGTCGCTCCGTTGTTGCTTTAGCGGATGTTTCGCACCTGAAGGCAAGCTGTGGGAGTTCGGCTAAGGCAAGCGCTTGAAAGTTGCGAACGGGATAATGCTATAAAAAAGCTCTCATCAAGCGTCATCTTCGGGCTTGACCCGAGGATCTATCCACGTCGCGTAAAATCGATCGGATGTGGATCCTCGGGTCAAGCCCAAGGATGACGCCGAGGGAGAGCAAGGCGCCCCCTCGACCAACTTCACGTAACGCGCAGATCAAATCTGCCGAACAGTGATCTCTTCTTCCGCATCAACGGCCAGCGGGTTCTTCAGCGGCAAGCCGAAACCGGCGGCCTCGATTTCGAAGACATCACCCGCTTCCGGCTTGACGCCTTCGGCAAAGGAGAGCGTCGCGGTGCCGAACATGTGCACATGCACATCGCCCGGTGCACGGAACAGGCCGTATTTGAAGTGGTGATATTCAAGGTTCGCGAAGGTGTGGGACATGTTGTCCTCACCCGAAACGAACGGCTTTTCGAAAATCACCTTGTCGCCGCGGCGGATGCGCGAGGTGCCGCGAATATCCGATGGCGGAGCACCGACGCGGATTTCCGGGCCGAAGCTTGCCGGGCGCAGCTTGGAATGGGCGAGGTAGAGATAGTTGATCCGCTCGGTGACGTGATCGGAAAACTCGTTCGAGACGGCAAAGCCGATGCGCACCGCTTCACCCTTGTCGGAAATCACGTAGATGCCGGCCATTTCCGGCTCTTCGCCGCCATCAAGCGCGAAGGACGGAGAGGTGAGTGCCGCGCCCGGTGCCGCCGCCACATGGCCGTTGCCCTTGTAGAACCACTCGGGCTGAACGCCCTTTTCGCCGGCCTTGGGCTTGCCGTTTTCGAGACCCATGCGGAACATCTTCATGGAATCCGTCAGGCTTTCCTCGGCGGCTTCCGTGGTCTTCTTGTGCATGCTGTCGCGGGTCGCAGCCGAACCGAGATGGGTAAGGCCAGTACCGGTCAGATGCAGGTGCGCCGGATCGGGATGGGTGATCGGCGGCAGGAAGCGACCTTCGGCATAGGCCTTTTCGAGATCGACAGCATCGCCCAGACCATGGGCGGAAATGACATCGGCAAGGCTCTGGCCGCCATTGGCGGCTTCCATGGCGAGTGCGTAAACCGACTCCGCACCTTTTACGGCGTGCGCCTGCCCGCCCTCTTCGCGAACCGCTACGGTGATTTTGCCACTGGCATCTTTGATCTGTGAAATGAGCACGGGATTTCCTTCCTCCGGCGCAAAGCGCCTTGTCTCTTCTACGCGGCGCATAACGCCTGCATCTTATGAAAGTGGCCGGAAACCGGCCACTTTTTTGACTGCGATAGGGTTGGGGCCGATCAGCCCTTGTTCTTGTTGTAGACGTCGAAGAACACGGCGGCGAGCAGCACGAGGCCCTTGACCATCTGCTGGAAATCGATGCCGAGGCCGACAATCGACATGCCGTTGTTCATGACGCCCATGATGAACGCGCCGATGACCGCACCGGTGATCTTGCCAACGCCGCCGGAAGCCGAAGCACCGCCGATGAAGCAGGCCGCGATAACGTCGAGCTCGAAGCCCACGCCAGCCTTCGGCGTTGCCGAATTGAGGCGTGTCGCGATGATCATGCCGGCAAGACCGGCCAGCACGCCCATGTTGACGAAGGTCAGGAAGCTCAGGCGTTCGGTGTTGATACCGGAAAGTTTGGTCGCCTTTTCATTGCCGCCCATGGCGTAGACGCGGCGGCCAATGGTCGTGCGGCGCGTCACGAAGCTGTAGAGCGCAATCAGAACCAGCATCACGATCAGAACGTTCGGCAGGCCGCGATAGGTGGACAGCTGGTAACCCAGGAACAGGATAGCACCTGAGATCAGCAGATTCTGCACAATGAAGAAACCGAACGGCTCGACGTCGATGCCATGCTTCACGTTCACCACGCGACGGCGCCAGGCCAGATAGAACAGCACGACCGTAATCAGCAATGTCAGGATCATCGAGGTGGTGTTCAGACCTTCGATACCACCGATATCAGGCAGGAAGCCGGTGCTGATGATCTGGAAATCGGTGGGGAACGGGCCAATGTTCTTGCCACCCAGCACGAACAGCGTCAGGCCGCGGAACACCAGCATGCCCGCCAGCGTCACGATGAAGGACGGAATGCGGTGATAGGCGATCCAGTAACCCTGGGCAGCACCGATGATACCGCCGATGACGAGACAAATCAGCGCCGCAAGAAATGGGTTCATGCCCCATTGCACGGTCAATATGGCCGCGATCGCACCGACGAAGGCGACGATGGAGCCGACCGAAAGGTCGATATGCCCGGCCACGATGACAAGCAGCATGCCAAGCGCCATGATGACGATGAACGAGTTCTGCAGGATGAGGTTGGTCAGGTTCACAGGGCGGAACAGGATGCCGCCGGTGTAGAACTGGAAGAAAACCATGATAGCGACGAGCGCGATCAGCATGCCGTATTCGCGGATATTGGAGCGAATATACGACCCGACCGAGATGACGTTGCTTTCTTCGTTTGTGGTGTTTGCCGAACTCATGAGTTCTTCTCCCATGAGCGCATGATAGCGCGCATGATGCTTTCCTGGCTCGCCTCTCCCTTCGGCAATTCAGCGACGATGCGGCCTTCGTTCATGACGTAGATGCGGTCGCAATTGCCGAGCAGTTCGGGCATTTCCGATGAGATCATCAGAACGCCTTTGCCGTCGGCAGCGAGCTGGTTGATGATGGTGTAGATTTCGTATTTCGCGCCGACATCGATACCGCGGGTCGGTTCATCGAGGATCAGCACGTCAGGATTGGAGAACAGCCACTTGGAGAGCACAACCTTCTGCTGGTTGCCGCCCGAAAGATTGACCGTTTCCTGGAAGATGCCCGACGAGCGGATGCGCAGGCGCGTGCGGAAATCGCTCGCCACCTTCATTTCCTTGATGTCGTCGATGATGCTGGCATTCGATACGCCGGCCAGATTGGCGAGCGTGGTATTGTGCAGGATGTTGTCGTTGAGCACGAGACCGAGATGCTTGCGGTCTTCCGTCACATAGGCAAGACCGGCATCGATCGCCTTGCGCACGGTGCTGACGTCAACGGGCTTGCCGTCGATCAGCACTTCGCCGCTGATCTTGTGGCCATAGGACTTGCCGAACACGCTCATCGCAAATTCGGTGCGCCCTGCCCCCATCAGACCGGCGATGCCGACGACTTCGCCCTTGCGCACGGTGACGTTGATATCATGCAGAACCTGGCGGTCGCGATGCTGCTGGTGATAGGCGTTCCAGTTCTTGACTTCGAGAATGGTCTCGCCGATCGGCACTTCGCGCGGCGGATAACGATCTTCAAGATCGCGCCCCACCATGTTGCGGATGATGACATCCTCGCTGATCTCTTCCTCGTGACAGTCGAGCGTCTTCACCGTCATGCCGTCGCGCAGCACGGTGATCTGGTCGGCCACCTTGCGCACTTCGTTGAGCTTGTGGGTGATGATGATCGAGGTCATGCCCTGCTTGCGGAATTCCATCAACAGGTTCAGCAACGCCTCGGAATCGCTTTCGTTGAGCGAAGCCGTCGGCTCATCGAGGATGAGCAGCTTCACGCTCTTCGACAGCGCCTTGGCGATTTCGACCAGCTGCTGCTTGCCAACGCCGATATCGGTGATCAGCGTCTCCGGCGATTCCTTCAGACCCACCTTCTTTAGAAGTTCGCGGGTACGGTTGAAGGTCTGCTGCCAGCTGATGACGCCGTTCGAAGCGACCTCATTGCCAAGGAAGATGTTTTCCGCAATCGACAGAAGCGGCACGAGCGCCAGCTCCTGGTGAATGATGATGATACCAATATCTTCACTGTCGTTGATGGCGCGAAAATTCCGCACTGCGCCTTCATAGTGGATTTCGCCCTCATAGGTGCCGGCGGGGTAAACACCGGAAAGGACCTTCATCAAGGTCGACTTCCCCGCGCCGTTCTCACCGACGAGTGCGTGGATCTCACCCTCCTTAACCTTGAGGTTGACGTTCTCAAGCGCTTTCACGCCCGGAAACGTCTTGGTGATGTTCCGCATTTCGAGAATGGTATTGGCCATATCGCAATCCAGCGCCCGATTAATTCCGGCGTTTTTATTTTTATGGAAAAACGGGGATGACGCCAAGTCATCCCCGCATGTGTCTTCAGCTTATTTCAGCTGGTCTTCCTTGTAGTAACCGCCATCGACGAGAACCTGCTTGTAGTTCTCCTTGGTAACGGCAACCGGCTTCAGGAGGTAGGACGGAACGACCTTGACGCCATTTTCATAGGTCTTGGTGTCGTTCACTTCCGGCTCCTTGCCCTGCAGAACAGCGTTGACCATGTTCACGGTCACCTTGGCGAGTTCGCGGGTGTCCTTGAAGATGGTGGAATACTGTTCGCCTGCAATGATCGACTTGACCGACGGAACTTCAGCGTCCTGACCGGAAACGACCGGCAGCGGCTGGTCCTTCGTGCCATAACCCACGCCCTTCAGCGAGGAGATGATGCCGATGGAGAGACCGTCGTAAGGCGACAGAACAGCGTCAACCTTGGCGTCGGTGTAATAAGCGGAAAGAAGGTTGTCCATGCGGGCCTGGGCCGTTGCCGGATCCCAACGCAGCGTACCGACCTTGTCCATGCCGGTCTGGCCGGACTTCACGACGAGCTTGCCGCTGTCGATGTAAGGCTGGAGAACCGACATTGCGCCGTCATAGAAGAAGAACGCGTTGTTGTCGTCAGGAGAGCCGCCGAACAGCTCGATGTTGAACGGGCCCTTGCCGTCCTTCAGGCCAAGCTTGTCGGTGATCGAAGTTGCCTGCTGAACGCCAACCTGGAAGTTGTCGAAGGTTGCGTAGTAGCTGACGTCGCCGCTGTTACGGATCAGGCGGTCATAAGCGATGACCTTGATGCCCTGCTCGCCAGCCTGCTTCAGGACGTCCGACAGCGTCGTGCCGTCGATCGATGCGATCACGAGGACCTTGACGCCCTTGGTGACCATGTTTTCGATCTGGGAAAGCTGGTTCGGAATATCGTCATCGGCATACTGCAGGTCGGTCGTGTAACCGGCTTCCTGAAGCTGCTTCACGATGTTGTTGCCGTCGTCGATCCAGCGTGCGGACGACTTGGTCGGCATGGCGATACCAACGGAACCCTTGTCCTGTGCAAAAGCCGGCACTGCGAAAGAAGCAGCACCGATGGCACAAGCCGCCATCAGCGAAATAATGGACTTCATTAACTCTCTCCCTTGAGCCCTTCTCTGGAGCCCGCATGTTGCGATGCACCATGAAATTCATGCCGTCAGAGGAAGAAGCCGCGTTGCGCTCACCCCGATTTCGCAATTGCGAAATGGAACAGCTGCCGCTCCTCCCCGGCATTCCGCAAATTGTTCTGAATCCATATAACTGTCAAATAGAATAAATCAGTTTCCATATATCAATTATGATATATTAAATCGATACAAAAACCGATGAGGGGTATAGAACCGCGAATGAACAACCAAAAAGTGTATGAGCAGGCGCAAACAACGGACGCAGTTTTCGTCTTTGAAGACAACCCTTTGCTGCGGGCCGGTTTGAAGATGAGCCACCTGCGCATGCTTGTCATGATCGAAGAGCACGGGCAGGTCAGCGCAGCGGCAGCCGCCATGAACATGACGCAGCCCGCAGCCTCGCGCATGCTCTCGGAAATGGAGGCAATCGTCAAATCACCCCTTTGTCAGCGGGCCTCGCGCGGCGTGGTGCTGACGAAATTCGGCGAGGCGCTGGCGCGCCGCGCACGCACCATCCTGCTGGAACTGCGCGAGGCGAGCCGCGAGCTCAACCAGATGAAGTCAGGCAGCGGCGGCTCGGTCTATATCGGCGCCGTCACCGCGCCTGCCATCAGCCTCGTGGTTCCCGCCATAAGGCGCGCCATGGACACCTATCCCGGCATTGAAATCAACGTGCAGGTGGAAAGCAGCAACGTGCTGGCGCGTGAACTGCTGGCCGCCCGCCACGATTTCATCATCGGCCGCATTCCCGATGATTTCGATCCCGGTCTCTTCTCCATCCATGAAATCGGCATCGAGCGCGCCTGTCTTGTCGTGCGTGAAGGCCATCCCCTGCTTCGGGGCGAGCCCGTGACCCTGCAGGATCTCTCCGGTTACGACTGGGTCTTCCAGCCGCCCGGCGCGCTTCTGCGCAGAACCATGGAGGATGTCTTCCTCACGCACGGCGTCGCCATGCCGCGCAACATTATCAACACGCCCTCCATGCTTTTGACGCTCGCCCTCATCTGCAACACCGATGCGATTGCGCCGATCGCCCAGGACATGGCCGAATTCGTTGCCGGCCAGCAAGCGGATATCGGTCGAACCCGCATATTGCCGACGGATTTCGAACTCGTCGTGAAGCCCTACAGCATCATCACCACCAAGGGCCGGGTTTTGCCGCCCAGCGCCCGCCTGCTCTACGATCTGGTTCTGGATGAGAGCCGCAAGCTGACCGGCCCGTGAGGGCGGCAAGCCAGACACCACCTTCATGATCCATAAAGGCCGGATAGTCAGACCGGCGAGGGAACAGCCGCATGCTCTTCGGACAATCCGTTTTCCAATCGGTCGTCGAAAGGCTGAAACAGGAAAAAGAAGAGGAAGGCGTGGAACCGCCACCGCCCGCCAGTCACCGCATTGCCGGTTTCAGCTCGGGCTTTGTCATCGATACGCATATTGAAACGCCGCCACCGGCGAACGGCAATCTCGATGCCTATCTCGCCTTCATGGCTGAGCCCGCACCACCGCCGGAACCTCAACCGGAGCCCGAGCCGGAAGCAATGCCGGCTCATCTCGAAAAGACCTCGCTTGCCGATGTCTCCGCGGAACTGGCGATCCACGAAACCGACACGGCCGCAACGCTTGCGGAAAAGCGGCGCGCTTTTGCCCGCCTCAATCATCCCGACCGGGTGAAGCCGCAATTCCGGCACAATGCGACGCTGCGCATGACGGCGGCCAATCTCCTGATCGACCAGGCGATCCGGATGTTGCGAACGCGCGAGCATTTCCGCTGAAAATGCCGGGTCGCCTTATCTCGGAAAATATATAAAACGGAAGATGAGCGGCGCTTCAGCCCGCATCGTTCTTATCGGTGGGCGTGCTTTCGGCGGCGGGCTCATCCGTGCCATTCCCGCCCTTGTCGGCATCGCTTGCGGGTTTGAACTTCAGCAGCAATTCATAGGCCGCATAAGCCCCGACGCCGGCAACGATAGTTCCCCAGAAAAACTCGCGATTGACGAATTCGATGACGGCCCATGCGGCGCAAAAGCCGACAATGAGCAACCGGACCCACAGGGGGCGATAAAGCGGATGACTCGTATCGATATTCAGCATGGCGTTCCCGTCCCGGGCCTTTCCAGTCGATCGCATGATTGCGCCTTCACGCCACAAGACGTGAAGATGCTTATGCGTCTTGGCGGTTTCGCGGGAGAATTGCAACGCAATTCGGCCCGCTGCCGATCAGGCTGACGTGAAAGACCAGCGCGGGAAGATGGTTGCCGATATCGCAAACCATGGAAAGACGGGAACATCAGGCCGCACCCTGCGGCCGCCCAGCACCCGGACTGCCCAAGGCTCTCTTCGACGGTCAGTCGCGCAGGCGTCCGAGCAGAGCCAGAAGCTGATCGCGCGCCTTCTTGCCGCCGATCCGGTCGATCAGCTTTTCCTCACGGTCCCGCCAGGTATTGGAAAGCCGGTCGAGAAGGCTGCTGCCTTCCTCCGTCATGTCGAGGAAATGAACGCGCCTGTCCTCTTCCGATTTGCGGCGGACAAGCAGCCCCTTCTCTTCCATGCTATCGACGATCGCGACGAAATTGGCCCGCTGTATGCCGAGCGCTTCAGCCACATCGCTCTGTTTGAGGCCCGGATTACCGCCGACGATGACGAGCACGGAAAAATCGGCGGGCCGCAATCCCTGCTCGGCCAGCACATCGGCAAAGCCATTTGCCACGGCAAGTTGCGAGTGCCGCAAGTGATAGCTGATCGCAGTCGTCAGCAACCCATAGTCGATCGCCGTGAGGTGCGCCGCTTCCGCGCTGCCGCTTTCGGCCTTTTCCGTTCGCGGCCCGTTGCTGTGTGCCAATCGCAAAGCCATCCGATCCCCCGCCTGATTCGTTCCTTTACCTTGCCGAAATCATAACCGACAACGTTGCGAAACTGTATCCCAAATAAATGTAGATGATACTAATATTGTATAATAATTTGACAGTTAATCGCCAGTGAAGCAACCACGGACTCCGGATCGCCGCGAGCAACAAAAAAAAGTATGACTATTTACCCGCCAATTTTGAGGGGCTAAAATCGCCTCCTGCGCCGTGTTTGAAGGACATTGCCGCAATCCGGCCACCATTTCGATAATGGGACAAGAGAGCGGTTCGGCCCGGCAATAATATACTACTTATAAGGGAAAACCTATTCCGGCAAAAATACAATACGTCAAACAACGCATCGCCTCGCCGTCACGAAAAAGCGTGCGACGACCTCACAACAGGGCCCCACGCCCGGCCCCGCCCGAAAACAGGCAACCTTTCGCAAATCTTTGATTTTTAGACATTGATGCGGAAACAAAGCTGGGGTATGAACCAACCGCTGCACGCGATTCAAGCGTGACTGCTGCACCCGTAGCTCAGCTGGATAGAGTGTTGGATTCCGATTCCAAAGGTCACAGGTTCGAATCCTGTCGGGTGCGCCATTTTCTTCTGCGCCATCCCATGAGTATGGCTCGATAATGAGCTTTATATACTGGTTTTGGCTCGAACGGTCTGCGCGGAAATGAATCTTCCGCCTGAAATCGTCGCGATCTGCGGGAAGGTCGTCCCAGACTTGGGACGACTCTTGTTTGGCAACGCCGGTTATGCTGCGGTTTTAGTTCCTTCGATGAGAGGCGCTCTCGACAGCATTCTCGGGAGCAAACTGGCTTCACTCGATATATCTTTTCGCCGTAGCCCTAAGCCTATCAGAATGATCGTAAATCTGATCCAGACTGTCGATAATTAACCGCTCTTCCGCTTCACCGTCAAAAAGACCGATGTATTTGATGGACCGATTGAAATGCAGGCGTGCCAGAGGTTTTCGATTGTTGTTGTCGATCAGGATGCCACAATAGGATTTCTGGTCTCGCATAACCACACGGGTCGAGCTTATGGTATCCCGCACGATTGCCTTGACGATCATATAGCCTTCGCGCTCTTCCTCAGTGGTGACGATTTCAGGTTCGTCTTCTACGGGAGCATCAATCTTTTCGATAACCTCTTCAGTGTCCGCGAGCGCACTCGAAAGGCGACTTTTCACTGTGTCCATGATGACTTCCCGAAAAGCAGTCCGGACTACACCGGTCAGCATTTCGCGCACCTGGGCGATCATGCGGCCATCGTAGACGCCAGCAGAGGCGATCCGCACAAACTCCTCTGAGGGTTCTTCGATCAGCTTCGATATCACCTGTTTTATTCCAGACGTATATTTTAGGCGTTCGGCTGTCGCGAGGATCGCATCCACATCGAAAGAGGATTTTTCGAATTTGCGTAACTCGTTCACGATACCGGAATTGAAATCCGTGACGTCGAACACAAAAAACGGCCTGGTGTCCAATTTATTGGGCGCCTCGAGGTCAGTATAAAAATTGAAAGTTCGACCATTCGTTAGAATCGCAAACTTCGCATTTGTCACGCTGAAGTAGCGATATAGCTGATCAAGGTGCTTTTTATCCAGTGCCACCGAAATGGGTTTGCATTCAATCAAAATGCGGACTTCATTCTCAATTTTGATCGCGTAGTCGACCTTCTCGCCCTTCTTTCCAACGGCATCAGCAGTGAACTCTGGAACGACTTCAGAAGGATCGAACACATCGTAGCCGAGTGAGCGTAAGAAAGGCAGGACAACAGCCGTCTTGACAGCTTCCTCTGTTGCCATGGTGCTGGAATATGATTTCACGCGTTCAGCGATTGCGCGCAAACTCTCTTCGATCGTGCTCATATGTCCCCCTGTCGTGCCATAATCAAGACAGAGTTGCCGAACAGTTCGATTACGTCAATCTAGGATTGTCCTCAATTTGACGATTTGCTTAATCCCGTGAGGGGAGTGATGATTTAACGCAAACGATTTTCGATTGTGCAGCATGTTTTCTGATCATCGGCGGGGATGTCTCCCCGCCGCAGCTCATGCGCAAAGCCAATCCCCCTCAGAACTCCTGCCAGTCGCCCTTTGTATCGACAGCGGCATTGCCCGAAAACGCCGAGGCGATCTTGCGGCCTAGCGCGCGGACGGGGGATGCCACGTATTTGTCGTTGCCGCCGGCGCTACGAACCGGAGCAGGCTGGCTTTTTTGCTGATAAGCGCCGTCGGCTAACCTGAACTGCGAGAGCAGCTGGTTGAGTGACGCCACTTCCTTGGCCAGGCTGTGGCTCGCGGCATTGGTTTCTTCCACCATCGCCGCATTTTTCTGCGTGTCCTGGTCCATCTGGTTGACCGCCGTATTGATCTGCTGCAGGCCGGAGGATTGTTCCTGCGCAGCCTCCACGATGGAGACGACGTGCCGGTTGATTTCCTGCACTTCGGAAACGATGGTCTCCAGCGCCTTTCCGGTGTCGCCGACCAGCTGCACGCCCTGCTGCACCTGGTCGTTTGATGTGGTGATCAGGGCCTTGATCTCTTTCGCCGCGTTGGCGGAGCGCTGGGCAAGCTCACGCACCTCCTGCGCCACCACGGCAAAGCCCTTGCCGGCCTCGCCCGCACGGGCGGCTTCCACACCGGCATTCAGCGCAAGCAGGTTGGTCTGGAAGGCGATCTCGTCGATCACGCCGATGATGTTGCTGATCTCATTGGCCGATTTGGCGATCTGCTCCATGGCGACCACGGCGCGGCGCACCACCTGGCCGGATTGTTCGGCGCCCGCCTTGGCGCGGCTGACGATCTGGCCCGCCTCCTGCGCGCGTTTGGTGGAATCCCTGACCGTCGTGGTGATTTCTTCAAGCGCAGCGGCTGTTTCCTCCACGGCTGCGGCCTGCTGCTCGGTGCGCTTGGCCAGATCATCGGCGGCAGACTTGATCTCGTCCGCGCCCGCACCGATGCCGCTGGCGTTCTGCGCCACCTTGGTCAATGCCGCCTGCAGCTTTTCGGCGGACGTGTTGAAATCGTTGCGAACGCCATCCAGCGTCGCGGTGAAAGGCTGGCCGATGCGATAGGAAACATCGCCTTCCGAAAGCTTCGAGAGGCCGGCTGCGAGATTGTCGACGGCGAATTTGACATCGGCCGCCTCCGTTGCCTTCTGCTGCTCGCGCTCGATCCGGTCTTTCTCCGAGAGGCTGCGATTGGCTTCGGTTTCCTGTTCGAGGCGAATGCGCTCGATGGCGTTTTCGCGGAACACCTGAACCGCGACCGCCATCTGGCCCACTTCATCCTTACGGTTCGTGCCGTCGATTTCCGCCGCCGTCTCGCCACCGGCAAGCGACACCATACGCGCGCGCAGGCGGGCAATCGGCGTCGTGATGCCGCGAGACGCCACGAAAAGTGCGAGAATGATGCCGGCGAGGAAAACGATCCCGACAACCACCAGCGAGATCAGAATGGTCGAATTAGTCTTGTCCGTCAGGTCATCACTGCCCTTGACGATGCCCTTGGCAAGCTTGTCCACCAGCGCTGTTATGGCATTCGACGTCGCCTGAATGGATGTATCCGCCTTGAGCAGCTGTGCAGCGGATTCCGCATTGCGGTTGGCCATCCCAAGTTCGACAGCCTTGTCCGTCATCTCGGTTATGGCTTGCGCCTGCGTAATGAAGGCATCCATGGAAGCAGCCTCCTCAGGGAAAACAGCCTTCACAATGTTAAGGCGCTTCATGAGGAACGCCTTGCTTTCATTGTAGGTCTGCTTGGCGACCTTTATCTCGGCCCCATTCACATCATAAGCCATGATCTGATAGGCGCCGTAGGCCACCGCCGAAAGATTGCGGTTGGCACGGGCAAGCTCCACCAGCGCGGCATTGTCGTTGGCGATGAAATCCGAATAAGCCGTGTCCGATTCCTTGTAACGGCTTGCCATAAAGGCGGTGGCGCCAAGGCCGACGATACAGAGAGGGAGAATGAGCGACAGGATTTTGGTGCGGATACTGGCGTTTTGAAGAAAGGACACGGAGAACCTCAAGGCATGAAAAACCGCTCCTTCCCCGTGCCGGAGGTGTTCGGTGAGATTGACATGCACGTCGAGCGCCTCGATCATCGAAGCTCCGCTAGCCGTATCATCGGCTCTCACCTCACCTGCTTCATGCATGCGCCGGGAATGCCGCCTGTCCCTTCAAATACGGACAGGCCGCCGCCCCGGATGGCACGGCGGTTCCGCAAGCAAAACGGAAACGCCACGCCTAATTTCGAGGAAGGGAATGGAATCAACCGGTTCTTCGCCGGCGCGCCTTCCGTTTATTTTCAGAAAAATGATTATAGTCAAAAACTTTACAATTCCTTCACAACCACCGGCAGCAACCGCATCAACGGCCCGACGCAAAAGAACGCGATCTTCGTGCGTCGCTCCGCCGCTGGAAGATCAGGGCGACAAGGGCAAGCCCGGCCATGGCGGCGAATATCATGGCGATGTCGCGATAGGCGGCGGCAAAACCGAACCGGGCAATCCACGGCTGGCTTGCCAGCGGCGAGATGAAATGCCCGAGAAACATCGAAGCAGTGACGATGCCGGCGATACGCCCGCGCAGGCTGAGCGGCGCCAGCATGATGGTCGTGGACATGATGCCCGGCATCACCACACCGAGGCCAAACCCCACCACCGCAAGCGATGACAGCATGGCAACCAGCCCCTCGGCCATGGCAAGCAGCGCAAAACCCGCCGCCATCGACACCAGCCCGGCGGCAATGATGGCGGTCACGCTGACCCTTGCCCGCAATCGCCCGAAATTGAGCGCCGCCAACGCCCCGGCCAGATTGAAAATGCCGATGGCGTATCCCGCAATGCTGCCGGAAAACACCCCAAGCTCCCCCAGGAAAAACGGCAGCTGCGAGGGGATGGTGTAGAACAGGGCATTGACGAGAAATACTGCCAGCGCCAGTACACCCACCAGCAGCCAGTTGACCGCAAACTCCTGTTCGCCACCGGCTTTGATCCCACCATCGTTCCTCACCGGCTCCGTCAGAAAAAACACGGCCGCCGGCAGAATGAGCAGGGCGACGGCATAGACCGCGAAGGGCGCGCGCCAGTGCAGATCCGCCAGCAAACCGCCCGCCACCACAAAAACCACGCCGCCGATCTGGGTAAAGGCCTGTTGCAGGCCGAGATAGCGCTCCCGCGCCGGACCCTCGAAATAATCGCCCACCAGCGCCGTGCCGATCGTCATGATGGCGCCGATCGCCAGACCGAGAAAGGCACGCCCGACGAGCAGGCCGGCAAGACTTTCGGCAAAAAGGCCGGACATGCCGGAAAGGCTGTAAAGCAGGATAGCGCCGAGCAGCAGCCGCTTGCGGCCGAAGCGATCCGCCAGCACACCTGCAATGGGCGCGCAGAAAGCCACGAAAACCGAGGGCAATGTCAGCACCATGCGGCTCATGATATCCACATGCGGCGTCGACAGGAAAGTCTGCTCTATGGCCGGCAGCGAAGGTGCAACCGTGGTTCCGGCCATGATGGTGAGCGTGGCGACGAACAGGAGCGTCACTTTCAACGCGAAGGATTTTTCGGTCATTCTCACGCCCCCTTGTAGGGTGTTGCGGACCGCGCCTGTTTCAGCGCCCGCGCCCACCAGCCAAGCTTGCTCATCATCGTCTCCAGCGCGCCTGCCGCCGCCGCACCGGCGTCGAACTGGCCGGCGGCATCGACACGATCCCAGGGATTGGAGAAGCTGACGACATCGCGGATCGTCACCGCATGCAGTTCCGCAAAAACGGGGCGAAGCTGCTCGGTGGCGCGCAGGCCGCCGGAAATCCCGCCATAGGACACGAAGGCCACCGGCTTGGCGCCCCATTCGTCATAGGCGGAATCGATCAGCACCTTCAGCGCGCCGGGATAACTGCGGTTATATTCCGGAGTGACGACGATGAAGGCATCGGCGCCATCAAGGCTTTGCCGAAGCTGCCGCACCGAGGCGCGCTCGGGCGCGTGGTCCTGCGGCAGATCGAGTTCGCGCGGGTCGATGACCGCCAGCTCCAGTCCCGGCAGAGCCTTCAGCTGGTCAAGCAGCCATTGGCCGACAACATCGCAGAAGCGCGGGTTGCGGGCGCTGCCAAATATGATCCGTATGGAAAGTGTATCATCGCTCATGGAACGTCCTTCAACAGTGTTCCATGTCCTGATAATTCCTCAACTATAGTTGAGGTCAATAGCCGCGTACAAAAAAAGCGGCAGGTTTTGAATCTGCCGCTTTGATTTATGATGGTGGCGTTAAATGCGACGCCGGGCGTTTCAGGCGGCCGCGCGCCGCAACGCTGTCGCAACCTTGTGGATATGCGCAGCACCAATACCGCAGCAGCCGCCGATCATGGTCGCGCCTGCATCCGCCCAGGAGCAGGCAAAACGGGAATAGACATCGTCAGTCAGATCGGCGCGCGTGTCATGCAGCCCTTCATTGGCGGCGGAATCACCCTGCTCGCCTTCAAAGGCATTGGCATAAACGCCGATTTCCAGTGACACACCCTTTTCCGCGAAGACAGCGGCGGCCGTCTCAACCGCGGCTTTCATGACTTCCGGCTTGCTGCAATTGAACAGAAGGGCGGCCGCGCCCGATTGCGCCGCCCATTCGGCGGCCGCCTTGACCGTTTCACCGGAGCGAAGCGCAGGCTCGCCGCCGGTCGCAGCCGCATCATCATTGAGCGTGAAGGAAATCCAGAACGGTTTGCCAGTCGCGGCAACGGCTTCACGCACCGCCTCGCCCTCGGCGATCAGGCTGAGCGTCTCGCCGAGCCAGACGTCGACATGAGGCGCGAGATTGTCGACCAGCACCGTCAGATAGGCCTGCACCCGGCCCGCATCGAAATTCTGCGGCTCATAGGAACCGAAGATCGGCGGCAGCGAACCCGCCACCAGCACCTTGCGGCCGGAGGCATCCACCGCTTCGCGCGCCAGCTTGCCGGAAAGGGCGATCAGCGATGCGCCGTCCTTCTGGAAACGCTCTTCGCCGATGTGGAAGGGCACCAGAGCATAAGAATTGGTGGTGACGACATCGGCACCGGCTTCGATGAATTCCTGGTGCACCTGCCGCACGATCTCAGGCGCGTCGATAAGCGCCAGCGCAGACCATTCCGGCTGTTTCAGCACGGCGCCGAGCCGCTGCAATTCGCGGCTCATGCCGCCGTCGAGGATACGGATTGTGCTCACGGTCATAACTCCCTGAATGTTTATCGCCGGACCGGCACCTGCTGTTCGATAAGACCGAAACAGCGGGCGATGATGGCGGTGAGAATGAGATAAAAGACGGTGACGACGATCAGCGGCTCATAGACGAGCAGCGTGTCCTGCCGCACCTTGTAGGCGACGGCGTAGAGATCCATGACAGTCACGGTGAAAGCAAGCGGCGTCGCCTTCAGCTGCATCACCACCTCGCCGGCAATGGTCGGCAGCGCAATGCGGATGGCGCGCGGCAGCCAGATGCGGCGAATGAGGGTGAAACGGCCCATGCCGAAAGCCCTGCCCGCCTCCAGCTCGCCTTTCGGCACGGCCAGCAGCGCGCCGCGCAGAACTTCCGCCTCATAAGCTGCATAATTCAGCGTGAAGCTGACGGCCGCGAAGAAGAACCCTTCACGCAGCACCGGCCACATGAAGCTTTGCCTGATGCCGGGGATCATCGGCAGAAGCGAGCCGACGCCGTAATAAAGCAGCCAGAGCTGGATGAGCAGCGGCGTGCCCCGGAAGAAGGTGCAATAGGCCCGCGCCAGGATTTTCGTCATCCGCCCGCCGCTCACCTGTGCGAAGGCGAGCCCGATGGCCAGAAGAAACCCGATGCTGACGGAGATGACGAGCAGCGCCACCGTCTGCCATGCACCCGAAAGAAGAAGCGGCCAATATTTCGCGACCCATGAAAAATCCATGCCGTCCCCTCCTCAGGCCAGGGCCGGCTGGCCGCGCCGCACGCGGCGTTCGACCAGCGAAAAAACGAGGTTCGAAACGAGCGTGATGGCAAGGTAAAGCAGGGCGGCGGCAAGGAAGAACAGGAAATATTGCTTGGTGCTGGCCCCGGCCAGCCGCGTCGCGAGCGCCAGCTCCTGATAACCGACGACCGCCACCAATGCGCTGTCCTTGGTCACCGCAAGCCAGAGATTGCCAAGCCCCGGCAAGGCGTTGGGCAAAAGCGCCGGCAAGACCACCCGGCGGAACCGCAAGGCGGGTGACATGCCGAAGGCGCGCGCCGCCTCGATCTGCCCGCTCGGAATGGCAAGAATCGCACCGCGCAGCACCTCGGTCATATAGGCGCCCTGCACGAAACCCAGAACCGCAACGGCGGCAACGAAACCGTTGACCTCCAGCGGCGGCATGCCAGCCAGCAGCAGCAGCCGGTTGAGACCGTCAGTACCGGCATAATAAAGCCCGACGATGAGGATCAGCTCGGGAACCGCGCGGATCGCGGTGGTGTAGAGGTTGAGCAGCAGGCCAAGCGGCCTGTTGCCCGAAAGCTTGCCGAGCGCCCCGGCCATGCCGATGGCAAGGCCGATCAGATAGGCGCCGGCGGAAATGGCAAGCGTCGATGCCGCACCCTTCAACAGGGTGCCGCCCCATCCCGGAGGATAGGGAGACAGAAGTTGCAACGTGGTTTCAAGGCTTGCCATATGCGTGACCGATCAGATCGAATTACTGCCCGTAAATATTGAAGCTGAAGTACTTCTTGCTGATCTCGTCATATTTGCCGCTGGCGCGTACGGCGGCGATTGCCGCATTCAGCTTGGCCTTGAGTTCGGTGTCTTCCTTGCGCAGGCCGCCCGAAACGCCGAGACCGAGGATTTCCTTGTCGTCGGCGACATCGCCCATGTCGGCGCAGCAATCCTTGCCCGCATCGCTCTTCACGAAAGCGTCGAGGACGATGGAATCGCCGAAGACATAATCGATGCGGCCGGCCCCGAGATCCTGAAACGCCTCGTCCAGCGTCTGGTAGGTCTTCTCATCGGCGACACCGGCGAAGTACTTCTTGTAATATTCGGACTGGATCGTCGCCACCTGAATGCCGATGGTCTTGCCCTTGACGTCCTCGGCCGTCGCACCCGCCTTTTCGCCCTTGGCGCCGATCAGCTTGCTCGGCGTGTTGTAATATTTATCGGTGAAATCGATGATCTTCTGACGCTCTTCCGTGTTCGACATGGAGGACCAGATGACGTCGAATTTCTTCGTCTGCAGCGCCGGGATGAGGCCATCCCAGGACAGTTCCACGATCGAACATTTTTCCTTCATTTCCGCGCAGACGGCGTCCATGAGGTCGATTTCCCAGCCCTGCCACTTGCCGCTGGCATCCTTGGCGAAGAAGGGCGGATAGGCTTCGTTCATGATGCCGAAACGCACGTCGGCGCTGGCTGTGAAGGCGGAAACCGCGAATGCCGTTCCGGCAAGCAGCGTGGCGAAGAATTTCATTCAAGTCTCTCCTGTTAAAACGGACTGTCAGGCAAAAGGGTCAATTGGCCAGCGCGCCGGTGAATTCCCGGCAACGGGCGCTCGTGGGGTTGCCGAACACCTGCGCCGGCGGGCCTGCCTCCTCCACCCGGCCCTGATGCAGAAACACGACCTGGGAGGACACATCGCGCGCAAAGCGCATCTCGTGGGTGACGAGCAGCATAGTGCGGCCTTCCTCGGCCAGATCTCGGATGACCTTCAGAACCTCTCCCACCAGTTCCGGATCAAGCGCCGAGGTGGGCTCGTCGAACAGCATCACCGCCGGTTCCATGCAGAGAGCACGCGCAATGGCGGCGCGCTGCTGCTGTCCGCCGGACAGGAATGCCGGATAGGCGTTTTTCTTGTCGTAGAGCCCGACCTTGTTCAGCAGGGCTTCGGCCTTTTCAACCGCCTCCTGCCGCTTGACGCCGAGAACATGAACGGGCGCCTCGATGACGTTTTCCAGAACGGTGCGATGGGCCCAGAGATTGAAATTCTGGAACACCATGCCGAGACCGGTGCGCAATTTTTCCACCTGCCGCCAGCTTTTCGGCACGGCCTTGCCGTCGCGGCCGGTTTTTGTGGCGATTTCCTCGCCATTGATGATGACACGGCCGCGATCCGGCGTTTCGAGAAAATTCATGCAGCGCAGAAAGGTGCTTTTGCCGGAACCGGAAGACCCGATGATCGAGATGACATCGCCCTTATGGGCCTGCAACGAAACGCCCTTCAAAACTTCATGCGTGCCGAAGCTCTTGTGGATGTCATCCGCTTCGAGCGCGCAGGCGCCTGTATCTGCCATCGATTGACCTAGCCGATCCGTTTTTTAGTGCCGCCGCGTCGATACCCCCGGGGGTTGCGATGCGACTTGCACAATAACAAAGACTTGAGCCGCGCATGTTTAGCGAAAATAGCTGCAGACGCGCGCAACAATCGGCTCTTTTACATATTCGCAACGAAAAATCATTTCAAAATATCACCTGGAACGAACAACCGGGGAAACCTGCCGCCGTTGGGGTATCGGGGCCGCCCCAGTTCTGTCCGGTTCCCCCTCCGCCTCGTCCTCCACGAGGCTGGCATTGGCCTGCAGATGCAGGCCCATCACCGCCACGATGAGGAAGAACCAGACGAACCCGGTGCTGAGGAAAAACAGCGTTTCCAGAAAGCCGTAGAGCAGCACGTAAAGCCATACACCGACATAAAGCCGCGTCAGCGGACTGTTGCGCGTGGCGTCATTCATTTTGCCGAGATACTGCAGCGGCAGGAGATAGATCCACACCATCACCAGCATCAGACCCGGCACGCCGCCGGCCAGCAGAAGGTCGAAATAACCATTGTGCGAATCCGGCGCGGTCGTCGCCCAGGTATTGTTCTCGGTAAAACTCGACATCAGGGTGTCGCTGCGCCAGAAGGCCTGATAGCCATATCCGAGGAGCGGGCTTTGCCTGATATAGTCGATGGCGACGGTCCAGATATCCCTTCTGCCGGTAAAGCTGGCATCAAGCCCCAGCTTCGTCAGCATCTGCGAAAAGACGGGATCAACCGTGGTGCCGACGGTCACCAGCGCGAAGACCGCCAGAAACAGGGTTACGACCGGGTAGCGCCAGCGGGGCCAGCGCAGGATGAACCAGCCTGTCGCAATGATGATCGGCATCAGCCCAAGCGCGGTCTTGCCGCCGGACTTGACCAGAAAGACCAGCGACAGCAACAGCACCGACAGCCCGCCGATGAAAGACCAGCGCTTGCTGAGATAAATGCCGACGATGATCAACACCGCCATGACCGAGGCGGCCTCGTTCTTGTGGCGGAAAACCCCGCGCCAGTCTCCCGCCAGAAGCGGTTCCAGCGCATCGCTTGCCTGGTGGATCGAGCGCGAGGGCAACACGGTGATTCCGAAATAGCACAGGAACAATATGATCAGCGCGCATGTGGCGAGCAGCGTCGTGAAATGCCGCTCCGTGCGCGGCAATTGCAGGAAACCGCCGGCAAGCACACAGATAATGGCGCACATGACAAGCCGCCTGAGCGAAAACAGCGGCGCTTCGCCCGCCACCGAAGTCAGGACAAACCAGCCGAAAATCGCCGCCATCAGCAGGCGCGGCATGAAGAGGATGGAAAACGACCGCTCCTTCGCCATGAAGGCCAGGAAACTGAAAAACAGGATGATCGCCGTCAACTGGTTGAGCAGGTTGGACCCGGCCGCCATGGCAGAGCCCTGATAGGTCGATGAGAGCGAGATATAGGGCGAAAAGCCGACCGTGAAATACAGGAAAGTCACGTAAAACAACGCGTCCCGCCAATAGCCCCGCCGCTGTTCTTCATGCGCTGCATCCATAAGGGGTTTTTCTCTCCCTCTTTCCTGAAGCCACCCGCATTAGAACTCGTGCTTCTCATATTCGATAATACGAATATCCCCCGCAAATCCTATTTTTTAGTTATCCGTGATGCACGGGCAAATAGCACCGCGATCGTCCGCTTTTTTCTCAGGAAACCGAAAGCAGGAGGCAAAGGACAAGACAGTCATTTCCAAAAGTTAAACTTCAAAACCCAAAAAAGCGTCCGCGAAAATTGGTCCATATTTCATCCTTCGGTTGCTTAACTAAGTATATTTTATTAACCTCAAATGAGGCAGGGTCAGCAAAGTAACAGGCTGATATAATAACATTTTATCTTAATACGAACATTTCCGGACCAAGTGGATTGCCGGTTTTATATCTATATTAATACATTCAAATATACGCTTCCTATGGTTGATTTCATCAATGCGCGAAAGCTGGAGGCCGAGGGTGGACGTTCCGATACACACCAATATGGGCGATGGCGATAGTGGGCAGTCGCCACAACGCCCGGTTCAGCCAGGTGTCTCCGGTGTTCGCCCCATGCGCAGGGACGACGTTCCCGCAGTCGAGGCCGTGCTCAACAGCGCTTTCAAGAAGAACGGGCAAGAACGGAACTTCAATTTCCGCTCCTATATCGAGAAACTGTTTTTCGGCAGTCCCGCCTTCAGCCCGGAGAACGGCAGCGTTGTCTATGACGCCGGGGAGAACAGGGTCACAAGCGTCATCCTCGCCGTGCCCATGCGTTTCGTCGCGAACGGGAAAACCATTACCGCAAGGCTGCTCTGCGCCTTCGCATCTGATGGGAAACAGGGTGCGCTCGGCGCGGCGCGCCTGTCTCGGGGCATGCGGGCATCCAAACACGACATGCTGTTCTCGGACACGGCTTCACCCGTTAGCGCCGATCACTGGGTGGCGACCGGGGGCAACATGTTGCCGATTGAAAGCCTGCAATGGCACAAGGCGCTCAAGCCCTTCTGCACCATTGCCCTGCGCATGCCGCGCCGTTCCAAACTGGCCAAAACCACACTTGCCCTGACCACGCTCGGTTTTGTGGATGGAATCCTCAGACGCTGGAAAAAGGGTCTGAGACCGCAGGAGGCGGCCGGCGCCACGGTAAAAACCGTTGACTACGAAACCTTCCGCCGCAGGGCGCTCACCATGATCGAGCGTTTTTCCATTCGCCCGGAATGGTCTCACGAGGAATTCCACTGGCTGATAGAGATGAGCAGGGCCAATGAAAGCCTCGGTGAACTGAAGGGCGTGATGATCGAGAATGCCGAAGGCCATGCCATGGGCGCCGCGCTGTTTTTCGGCCAGCGGGGACGAACGGCCTATGTGCTCAATCTCGTCTGCGATGCCGGCTGCGAAAACGATGTGCTCAACACCCTGTTCCGCCATTTCGATGACGAGAACTATGCCCATGTCACCGGCATGTCGCAGCCGTTTCTCATCAACGCGCTTTACCGCCAGAACCACATGAGCTTCCGCCATGACGGTTATTTCTGCATGGCGACCCGGGATGACGAGCTGAGGGAAAAGGCGCTGGCCGGCGATATCTATATTGGCGGGCTGTGCTCGGAAAGCTGGAGCAAGCTCATAACAGACTACTGAGGCCTCCACCCGGCAACGGGACGGAGCGCCGACTGGGCACCCTCAAGCCTAGCTGAACCGCCCGACGTTGGCCGAGATGAGATGGCGCAGCGCTTTCGCATAACGTTTGGAGCGCGTCTTGGCAGCCAGCGCGCTGGTCCAGTCCACCATCGACCCGTTGATATCGAAATCGCCGAGCTGTCCCTCGGGAATATCGCCCTTTTCGATGCGCTCGACGATGGACGCGAGTGCCGCATAAAATTCCGGCGAGCGATAGGGCGGATGCAGCGAATACATGCCCTTGCCCGTGCCGAGAAAATCGAGCCGGTGGACGCCGCTGCGCATCATGTTGGTGCTCAGCACTTCCTCGGCGGGCATGGAGACCGGCTGCTGGTTATAGGCATAGGAGCGGATGCGCCGTTTGACATCGGGCCGCAGCAACTCCAGCGAACCGATCCGCTTCGCAAAACGATCCATGTCGATCAAGAAAAGACGGGTGGACACGGTGGCGAAACGCCAGGTGGGAATGCGTGACGGCAACTTGCGCGGCTCAGGGATGTTCTTCACGCCGGGCATGCCGACATGGCGGGAAATATCGAGATCGCCGCGCACCGTCGGCGGCCCCGAAAAGGGCGTGATGCACAGCGCATCCGGATTGGCCTTCTGCAGCGCGATCGCCTCGGCGAACCAGCTCTGGCTGCCGCCGCCGAACATCATGTCGCTGTCCATATGCAGCACATAACGGGCATTGGCGCGTTTGATACCATGGAAATAGACATGGAAAGGCCCGCCGTCGAAAGCCTTGGCGGGATAGGGAATGGGTGAGCGGGAAAAGAAGGTCTGCGTCACCGCGCTGCGCGCCGCATCGCTGTAATCGACGATATCCACATGCAGATGCGGATAGTTGGTCTGCATTTCCTCCAGCATGTCGAAGAGACGCTGGCGCGCCGCATCAAAACCGTTGCCCTTGTAGCGGCCTGCCCCCACCTGGCCCGTATCGACGGTCAGGAGAATGCGATCCACCTGTCCGCCCCAGACCCTGAGTTGATGCGGCAGGGTCAGGGCCGCATGCGGAGCATCGAAGGGATGGAGGTTGATTTGCAGCGCCTTTTGCACGGGAGGAAGCGGCATTTCAGCATTCATAGTCATGCACCACGGTTCCGGAATTCATTGATGACGGCCATCATGGGTTTTTCGTTGAAACTCCAGTCGAGCGGCAGCGGCCGGTTGGCGGTGCCGTCGCGGCGCGGATAGGCCCAGCGGATCCAGCTATATTGATCCGAAATGCCCCATGTGGTGATGGAGGAAAGCGGGCCGCCTGCAGAAGCTGCTTCCAGAAACTCGCGGACCTGGCCGGTGATCAGCATGTCGCGCTCGGCCTCCGGCGCCGGCAGCGTCTGGTCCATCACGTCAAGTTCCGTCACCAGAACGGCAAGACCGTAACTGCGCATTTCCGTCGTGAAGGCGGCAAGCTCGTCCTTGGCGATCGGCCAGCCGCCGCGCAAATGCCCCTGGAGGCCGATCGCGTTGATCGGCGCGCCCTTTTCGAGCAGTTCGAGGATGAGATTGCGGAAAGCGGCGCGTTTGGCCGGCGATTTCTCGGCGGCAAATTCGACGTCATATTCGTTGAGCACGAGCTGCGCCTTCGGATCGACCGCATGGGCGATCTCGAAAGCCTTCTTGATGGCATCAGGCCCCGCGCCATAATACCAGGCATCACGCCGCGCACGCACATTGCCCGGCACGTCGGGGATCGGTTCGTTGACCACGTCCCAGCTGTGGATCACGTCCTTGTATCGCTCCATCACGGTAACGATATGGGTCTCCATCAGCTTTTCGACCTTCATGCCGCCGCCGATGCTCGCAAGCCAGGGCGCGTTGGAGGCATACCAGATCAGCGGATGGCCATGCATGGAAAGCTTGTGCTGACGCGCGAAGTTGGCGATTGCATCCGCAGCGGTGAAATCGAACGCTTCAGCCGAAGGCCGCAGAACCTCCCATTTCATTTCGGTGACAGGAGTGATGCGCGAGCAATATTTCACCACCGCCTCGCCGATGCGGCTATCGGCGGTGAGGTCAGGCAGATAGACGGCCGCGCCATATGGGGCGGTTTTGATCGTGGCTTTCTTCTGCGCGGCAAAGGCCGGGCCGGCCACGGCATGCAGCAGGCCAGCGCTTGCCGCACCACCCAGAAAATTCCGCCGCCCGATCCGCATCAACCCGCCTCCGCAACCCCGGCGCATCGGCGTCCGGAAGGACGCACCGCGCTTTCATTCTCAAAACATAACATTCCAATCATGCCAAAAGGATATTAAAGATTTGCAAGGTTAACCGACGCTATACCACGTCATAATTGGTGAGCCCGGCTTAATGCGGTAGTAACTTCACTGTGAGAATGCTTGGGCCGCCCCTCATGGAGTTGAAAAGCTTGGTCTCCGTTTCGATTGTCATTCCCGTTCGCAATGGCGAGCGTTACATCGTGGAAGCGATCGAAAGCGTGTTGCTGCAGGGCGAGACCATCCGCGAAGTGCTTGTTGTCGATGACGGCTCCACCGACACCACCGCGCAAAAGGTGGAAGGTTTTTCCGATCCGCGCGTGAAACTTCTGGCCCGGCCGCAGGGAAGACAGGGCGTTTCCGCCGTGCGCAATTTCGGCCTGTCGCAGGCGCGCGGCGAATGGACGATGTTTCTCGATGCCGACGACCGTCTGAAACCGGGCGCCATCGCAGCGCTTTGCGCCGGCATTTCCGGGCAGGATGTCGTCGCCGTCTATGGCGATTACGAGCGCATCGATGAAAACGGCGTCAAGATCGGCCGGCGCAATCTCATTCGCCGCCGGGAAAAGCCTGACGGTTTTATTCTCCAGCCGCTGCTCGGCGGAAACTTCATCGTCAACGGCGGCATCATGCTGGTCAGGACCCGCATCTTTCAGGACTTTGGCGGTTTCGACGAGACCTTGCGTTATGCGGAAGACTGGTACGGCTGGTGCAGGCTCGCCGCCGCCGGCCGTTTTGCCTATCTGCCCGGCCGCCATGTGCTCGACTACCGGGTGCACAGGACGAGCGTGATGATGAACAGGCTTTTGACCTTCCGGGATTGTGAACCGGCCATCGAAGCCGTGTTTTCCGATCCTGCCATCATCGCAGCCGTCTCCCCGCAGGAACTGCGACGGCTTCGCCGCAAGTCCGAAAACCACATGAATGCTTATACCGTGGCGCAGGCCTTTCGCGCCCGCCGCTACCGCGAGGCCTTTTCGGCGCTTGCCGATACCCTCCTCAACCGCCCGCGCCAGAGCCTCAGGGCCGTCGTTTTTTCCGCCGCCGCACTTGCCGGAATTTAGGAGTTTCCATGTCCGAGATCATGCCGGAAGCGGTGGTGTGCATTCCGAGTTTCCGCCGGCCGGAAGGCCTGAAAAAGACGCTCGCATCGCTCGCAGCCCAGAAGGTCGATTTTCCCTTCGCCGTCGTCGTTGTCGATAATGATGGCGCAGGCCAGCAGGGTCTTGCCGTCGCGCGCGCCTTTTTCACCGAGAGCGGCATGGCCGGTCAGGCGCTGATGGAACCGACGCAGGGCAATTGTTACGCCATCAACACGGCCTTCCGTACCGCCCGGCAGACTTATCCTTCGGCTGAGTGGTTGCTGATGATCGATGACGACGAGGCCGCCTCCCCCCAATGGCTTGCCGAAATGGTTTCGGCGGCAAAGTCCTTCGGAGTCGATATCGTCGGCGGACCGGTCAACCGCGAATTCGACGCCCCGGCTTCGAAGGCGGTTTTATCGCATCCGCTGTTCGGCTCCATCGAAGCGCCGACCGGCCGGGTCGAGCAAATCCACGGATCGGGCAATTGCCTGATCTCCCGGCGGGTGTTCGAAACCCTGCCGAAACCGGAATTCGACGTGCAGTTCAACTTCCTCGGCGGCGGCGACATGGACTTCTTTACCCGCTGCCGCAAGGCCGGTTTTAGATTCGCCTGGAATGCGCAAGCCGTCATTATCGAATATGTGCCGGAAAGCCGCATGGCGCCGCGCTGGATCATGGAGCGCTCGCTTCGCACCGGCATCATCAATTACAGCATCGACCGCGCCCGCCGCCCCGGCCTGAAAGGCGGACTGCAGCTTGCCGCCAAAAACGCCGTCAGCCTGTGCCTGTCGCTGGTGCGCGCCGTTTCCGCCGGGTTGAAAACCGGCGCACTGCTGCCCGCCACCCATCCGCCGCTAATGTCCATCGGCCGGGTGATGGCAAGCCTCGGCATCACGCTGACGCCTTACAAGGCGCCGGCGAAGAAGACCTGAAGTCCAATCGCTCCAGCCATGGTTAGCTCAGGGTCTTTTCCCTGCCGAGCGAGACTGTATTTATGAGCCGTTTCTGCAAACCGAACGACGAAAAGGCCGCCGCGAGAACGAGGAGCGGCACCAGCACCGGCCAGAAGAAACAAAGGACAATGCCGGTTACCCGATAAAAATCCCAATTCTTGTCTCGGCGGGCGCCTTCGATATAGGTCATGGCGAGAGAGGTAACGGTGCCAATTCCATATATGAAAAGAGAAATGGATGTAATCACCATTGGTGGCCTCAAAATATCTCTGATTCGAATAAATTTGTAATATTTGTGCAGTGTAGCGCACCCGTTCGCAGTTGCAACGGGTTTCGGCGGCGAAGCGCATCGATTCAATATGTTAGAGAAATCTCAAATTATCGGGCGGGAGAGGCGCAATGCTCTAGCGATTTTGCCCGGACGCCCCGAAGCGGTACTTCAGCAGCGAATATATCGCAATCGGATTGGTCAGCAGGTAACGTTTTCCAAGACGCTTCGGCTCAAGCATCGCCCGGTAGAGCCATTCCAGCCCCATGTCCTGCATCCATTGCGGCGCCCGGCTGTTCTTGCCGGCGATGAAATCGAAAAGGCCGCCGCAGGTCTTGATGACAGCGATGCCGGAAAGCCTGTCCAAGTTGCGCGAAACGAAACGCTGCTCCAGCGGTATGCCGAAACCAACCCAGAGAATATCGGTCCCGGACGCGGCGATATCCGCGAGGATCGTCTCTTCCTCGGCCCGGCTGAAATAACCGTTGCGCCGCCCGGAAAAGACGAGGCGCGGATAAAGTCTCTGCATTTCCTCGACCGCCGCACGGTTCACCTCTTCGGAGCCGCCGAGGAAATAAAACCGGCTGCCCGTCTCTTCGGCGCGCTTCGCCACCGCATGGACGAGATCAGTCGTCGCGACCCGTTCCCTCAATGCCCTGGGGCAGAATTTGCGGGAGAAGATAACCAGCGACATGCCATCGGCGTGGATCTGGTCCGCCTGCCGCAGCATGGCGTCAAATTCCCGATCGTGATGGCAGAGCG
Source organism: Agrobacterium sp. LAD9 (assembly GCF_003031125.1). Lineage (NCBI taxonomy): Bacteria > Pseudomonadati > Pseudomonadota > Alphaproteobacteria > Hyphomicrobiales > Rhizobiaceae > Agrobacterium > Agrobacterium sp. LAD9. The sequence continues at coordinate 439,080 of NZ_PHGS01000009.1, forward strand.
CAATGACCTGGCCATTAGCCGACGTCGAATAAAACGGTCTTGCACCGGCGGCGCGCGCCGTCGTCGCACGCAGGATGAAATCCCGCGCCGTTTCATCGATGGTCGCGTCAGTGATGGGTAACGCCGCAAGCGGAATAACCGGCCAGACCTGACCAGTCCCCTCCGCATCCGGCATCTCTCTCCCTGTCATGATCTGTCCGGTGTCCAATATAGGCATCGTTTCATTGTTATATTCACGCTTATGCATAGGGTATAAGGCTTCAAACACTACGAAGAACTATCATTAATATTTTTATAAATCCCCGTATGCGGCAGGCATTTTACACGCCTGAAGGTTGTGCGCCACATTTTCTGCCTATTCCGGTTTTCCAGCCGATGGGTTAAGGGACGCGGAAATCAAACCACGGAAGGGCTCCGGCCATGGAAACAATCTCGATCGACAATCGCGGCGATTTCGGCCTCTGGGCGATAGAACGGGCAAAAGAAATCGTGGCCAACGAGGCCTCCGATCTTGCGATTTCGGTTCGCGACGGTGACGAGGCCGGCATTCGCGACGCCGGCAATGCGCTGGGTGCTGCCATCGCCGCGGCCCTGCTCGAAGTTTATGACGGTCTTATCTCGGAAGAATAACTCGGCACGAGCCGCCTTACGGCTTAACGCGCCACGGCTTCCGCATGATCGTCCCGGCGCAGATAACCCCAGAGGCCGAGAGCCACGGCAATTCCGAGACCGAGGAACAGGCCCCCGACGCCACCGGCAATCAGGAAGGTCAGCTTGCCGGGCGGCCAGCTTCTGGAATTGGGTGCGACCGGCTGCGAAATCACCCGCACATTGGTGGAATCGATCGACTGCTGTTCGGCCAGCTGGCGCGAGCGGGTCAGATAGGTCTCGTAGATCGCCGCCGCCGAGCGGGCGTCGCGATCAAGATCACGCAACCGCACCTGCGCGTCATTGTCGGTAAAGACATTGGCGCGTTCCGCCACTGCCTTCAGCCTCAGCGCATCCAGCGAGGAGCGCGCTTCGGCGACATTGATCTTGGCCGCCTGCAGGATGCGCCGCGCCTCGTCCGCCATGCCGCGTTCCAGCATCGCCCGCTCCGCACCCGCGGTTGCAAGACGCGGATGGCGGGCGCCATAGGTCAGCGTCATCGCGCCGATCTGCTGCTGCAGGGTGCTGTATTGGGCGCGGATGGTGTTCATGGTCTGGCTGTCGAAGATGGCGTCGCTCTGGGTGCGGTTCTGGGCAATCGCCGCCTCCATCTGCTTGAGACGCGATTCTTCCTGAATGAGGCGCTGCTGGGTCGCAAGCACCTGCGCATTCAGCTCGCCGGATGCGAGATTGCTGACGAGCTGGCCATTATTTTCCTGCAGGCCGTTCTCGCGGCGGAAATCGGCCACGCGCTTTTCGGCGATGGTCACATTCTCGCGCATTTCCTCGAGCCGCTTCTTGAGATCGTCGACGACGCGCTGGCTGCTATCCGAGGTCGTCTGGAACAACTCGCTTTCGAAGGCCTTCACGATGGCCTTGGAAACCGTCACGGATTTTTCCGCATCATTGGTCCAGACCGAAAGCGTCACGACAAAGGAACGCGGGTCGCGTTCCGCCGCCACCCGGTCGCCGAGCGAACGAAGCGCACCGACCCGGTTGTCGCCATCGTCAGGCGCGGAAGAGAACATCGCCTTCAACCGGGCAAGCAGCGGTGGCGTTATGAATTCACGGTCCTGATCGAGCTTCAGTTCATCCACCACCCGCGCCAGCACGTTGCGTGAGGTGATGGTGCGCAGCTTGCTTTCCACCTCGAGGATCTGCGTGTCGCGCTGCTGGTTGGGTGAAAACACCCCGTCATTGACGACATTCAGATTGGAGGGATTAACGACGATATCCGTATAGGCCTTGTAGCGCGGCGGCGTCATATAGGCGTAGGTGAGTGCGCCGGCGACGCAGAGAACAATCGCCAGCACGATCCAGATGATGCCTTTGCGAAGCCAGAGGATGACGTCATCCACACCGATCCTGTCGATATGTTTCAGACCGGGCAGCGCAGCCGCCAGACTGCCGCTCGGCGAAGCCGTCTTCACCGGCGTCTCGGCCGGAGCCGGCTCGGCAGCAGTCGCCGCCGGTTTCGGCTCAAGATGCTCCTTCAGCACCGTGCGCTCGAAAACCTCATCCTCATCCACCAGATCGTCCAGCAGGGAACCATGGGGTTTCGCGGCGGGCGCCGTTTTTTCATCGAGCGGACGTGCCTGCTTATGTCCCGCCTTTTGAAGCCTGTACATCAGCCAATCCAACTCGAACGAACCACAAAAAAGGCCGGCAACACATGGTTCTCATCGTCGCCAGAGCCGCTATCGACAGACAAGTTTAAATATGACGGGTGAATTTTAGGTTACCCGCATAATTCCCCGCCATCATCGCCTATTCGCGGCCGCCATGAAAGGGATGATTGACTTGAATGGATCGATACGGTTCTTTCAGGCGTTATATTTTTACATTATCCATTTGACCCTCAAAAGATTTTATCGAAACGGAGTTTGGCATGAGCCTGAAATTTGGAACGAGCGGCCTTCGCGGCCTCTCTGTCGATCTGAAAGGAAAGGCCTCGGCCGTTTATGCCACGGCATTTGCAAGGCATCTTCTCACATCGGGCCAGGCAAAGGCGGGTGATCCCATTCTCGTCGGCCGCGATTTCCGTGATTCGAGCCCGGATGTTTCCGCCACCTGCATCGCTGCGCTGAAAAAAGCCGGCCTGACCCCGTTCGATTGCGGTGCGGTGCCGACACCGGCGCTTGCGCTTTACGGCATGTCGCTGAAGGCAGGCGCGCTGATGATAACAGGCTCGCATATCCCGGCCGACCGCAACGGCATCAAGTTCTACCGCCCGGACGGCGAAATCGACAAGCAGGACGAGACGGCGATTGCCGCTCTCGCTGCCGAAATCGAAGCGGAGGGCGTAAGCGACGAGGCGGCGACGGCGGAGGACCATTCCGGCACCGCAGCCGAACTTTTCTACGAGCGCAACATTGCGCTGCTGCCGGAAAAGGCGCTCTCCGGCCTCAAGATCGGTGTTTACCAGCACAGCACCGTGGCGCGCGATCTCTTTGTCGACGTCCTTGCCCATTATGGCGCTGATGTCGTTCCGCTCGGCCGCTCCGAAACCTTCATCCCCGTCGATACCGAAGCGGTCTCGACGGAAACGCTGGCCCTTCTCAAGAAATGGTCGCCGGAGCATGGTCTCGATGCCATCGTTTCCGCCGATGGCGACGGCGACCGTCCGCTGCTGACCGATGAAAACGGCGTGCCGCTGCGCGGCGACCTCATTGGCCTGATCACCGCCAACTTCCTAGGCGCCGGCGTGGTCGTCACCCCCGTCACCTCCAATTCGGGCATCGAGGCAAGCGGCTCCTTCGACGTTATCCGCACCAAAGTCGGCTCCCCCTTCGTCATCGCCGGCATGACTGAGGCGCTCGCCGCCGGCAGGAACGGCGTCATGGGCTTCGAGGCCAATGGCGGCCTGCTCACGGCCTCCGCCTTCACACTCAACGGCAGGCCGCTTTCGCCGCTGCCAACGCGGGACAGCTTCCTGCCGATCCTCGCCGTGCTGCTTCTCTCGGCAGAACAGAAAAAGCCGCTGTCGCAGATCGCCGCCGCCTATAAGCTGCCGGTCGCTGCCGCCGACCGTCTGGAAAATTTCGCGCAGGAAAAGAGCGCCGCCCTGATGACGCATCTGCGCGCCTCGCGGACCAATCTCGACGCCTTCCTCGCCCCGGTCGGCTCCGTCAAAGCGCTGAGCGACATTGACGGCCTGCGCGTGGCGCTCACCGACGGCAGCACCATCCACTTCCGCCCTTCCGGAAATGCTCCGGAAATGCGCTGCTACGTCGAGGCCGCCAATCAGGATGAGGCCGAAACGCTTCTGAACAAGGGGCTCGATCTCATCCGTAATTTCGGATGATGTTTTGCATGATGCCGGGCTTGCCCGGCATCTGTCCTCTTTGACCTGTCGCAAATGTCGCACCCCGCCAGTGCCCTGTTGCTCTTCCGGCTCTGCGGAGCGATAAGGACCGGAGGGCCACAAGAGGCGGATTATGAGCGGCGAGACCATTACCCTTTATGAAGCGATCGGTGGCGATGCGACCGTCAGGGCGCTCACCCGGCGCTTCTACGAATTGATGGATACCCTGCCGGAGGCAGCGCGCTGCCGCGCCATCCACCCTGCCGATCTCTCCGGCAGCGAGGCGAAGTTCTACGATTATCTGACGGGATATCTTGGCGGACCGCCCGTCTATGTCGAGAAACACGGCCATCCGATGTTGCGGCGACGCCATTTCGTCGCCCCCATCGGCCCCGCCGAGCGGGATGAATGGCTGCTCTGCTTCCGCCGCGCCATGGACGAAACCATCGAGAACGTGAAGCTGCGCGAGATCATCTGGACGCCGGTGGAACGGCTGGCCTTTCACATGCAGAACCAGGAGGCAGACAGCCAATGACCACGCAGAGCGCGACCATCGCAAGCGTTCCCCGTGAAAGATTGCGGGCCTTCATTCTGTTGCTGGGCGGCCTGCTGGGCGCGGCCGGGGTCATGCTTGCAGCCGCAGCCACCCATACCGGCGAAACCTATATGCTCGGCAATGCCTCGGCGATGGCGCTGGCCCATGCGCCGGTTCTGGTGGCGCTGCATATCGGTGCGGGTCGCATCAGAACCGCCATTCCGGCGGGCCTGATCCTCGGCCTCGGCACGGCGATCTTTGTCGGCGATCTCGTTGTCAGGCATTTTTCCGGCCACAGCCTGTTTCCCTACGCTGCACCAACGGGCGGCCTCGGCATGATCGTCGGGTGGCTGGTACTCTGCGCGGGAGCGTTTCTGAAGCCGAAGGGCTAGCTTTCAGCCCTAACGCCGCTTCCAGCGAAACGATAGAATATTGCGGCCCTCTTCAGCCGCCGCGCCGATCTCGAAGGACGGTGTTTCACCCGGCTGGCGGGTGCGCAGATGGGGAAAGGTCACAACATTGCCGCCGCTTCTGGCAACACGGTTGCGTCTTTCCCGTTCACCGACGATTTCATAGATGTCCGTCAGGACGGCGTCGCCGGCCTGCTCGGCCATCTTGTGCAGTTCCACACGGCAGGCTTCTGCTACCGCGGGATCTTCATCGTGGAAATTACTGCGCTCGTCGCTCATCGCTGGAGGTCCGTTCATTCATCGTCTGCAGCGCCCGCTCCAGACTGGATTTGCTGCCATTGCGCAGCGGAATGAACGTCTTGCCGAATTTCTTGCAACCCGACTTCACCCGCAGACACGCATCGTGGCTGATACAGTCGATCGGGCAGAAAACGCAGTCGACGGAGGGAAGGACGGTATCGATGCGGGAGACGGCCTCGCGCAGGCCGCCATCATGATGAATGAGTTCCGCACCGAAATTGCTGGCGATCTGGCGAAGATGCGCAACCTGACAGTCACGGCCGCCGACATAAAGAAAGCTTTTCGGCCCGGAAAGCTGCTGTTCGGCCACGTCCTTTTCGGTCTGTGGCGCGCCCTTGCCCTGCTTGCCGCCGCGTTCGGCCTTCTTCTTTTCCTTGCGTGCCATTCCCTCACCTGCCGGTTGATTTTTCAATGCCCCGGACGTTCGGGATGCCGGCACCATAATAAAGATGAGTTTTGGAGTAAAGTATAAAGGTGATAATTTTCCTCATGTTTTGACATAAAGAATCGATCACATATTCGCGAGAACGGTCCCGTTCAGCCGTTTATCCGCAATCCGCCCATGAAAAGCTGCTCCAGATGCCGGGCCGCATCTTCGAAACGGCCTTCGCCGCCATTCTTGTCACCCAGCACCGCCCGCACCTGCACATCAAAATCCGCATAATGCTGCGTGGTCGACCAGATCGAGAAAATCAGGTGGTAGGGATCACATTTGGCCATCCGTCCGGCCTTCACCCAGGCGCGGATGACCTCAGCCTTCTCATCCACCAGTTGTTTCAGCGGTCCTTTCAGCTCGTCCTCGATATGCGGCGCGCCCTGCAGGATCTCATTGGCGAACAGGCGGCTCTCACGCGGAAAATCGCGCGACATTTCCAGTTTGCGGCGAATATAGGAGCGGATCTCGCTTTCGGGATTGCCCTTGGCGTCGAAAGCCCTGAGCGGGTCGAGCCATGTATCCAGCACCCGCTCGATCAGCGCGCGATGCATCGCCTCCTTGGTGCGGAAATAATAAAGCACGTTCGGTTTCGACATGCCGGCGGCCTCGGCAATCTGGTCGATGGTGGAACCGCGAAACCCGTTCGTGGAAAAAACACTGAGCGCGGCTTCAAGAATCGCTTCCTGCTTTTCTTCCTGAATGCGGGTCCGCTTCTGTGTTTTCGCTGCTCGCGGTATGGCCATTCTCAGCTCTCTGTTTCTTTTCAATGCAATTGCCGTTACAGTATGCTTAAAAAATAATCGCCGCGTACAGTTTAGGCAAAATTAGTGCGATTCGTCACGAAAATCCCTTGCTGACGCCATGGCGAATTTGCAATGTTTACCAGCCGGTCAATTTATCCCCCATCGCCATCACAAGGCAATGGCTGTTATCTTAACCGGCAAAAAAGGGAACGGCACAAGCTTTGCTTCGATAAAAACAAAACAGGTGAGGACGACACTGCATGACGGCGGGTAAAAACTTGACGGTCAATGGCGACCGTCTGTGGGACAGTCTGATGGACATGGCGAAAATCGGCCCCGGCATCGCCGGCGGCAATAATCGCCGCACGCTGACGGATGAGGATGCGGAAGGCCGCCGCCTGTTCCAGCGCTGGTGCGAGGCGGCGGGCCTGACGATGGGCGTCGACCGCATGGGAACCATGTTCGCCACGCGCCCCGGTGAGGACCCGGAGGCTTTGCCGGTCTATATCGGCAGCCATCTCGACACCCAGCCGACCGGCGGCAAGTTCGACGGCGTGCTCGGCGTGCTGGCCGGGCTGGAAGTGGTGCGCAGCCTGAACGACCTCAATATCAAGACCAAACACCCGATCGTCGTCACCAACTGGTCCAATGAGGAAGGCGCGCGCTTCGCGCCCGCCATGCTGGCCTCCGGCGTCTTTGCCGGCATTCACGATCTCGATTACGCCTATAGCCGCACCGATACCGACGGCAAGACCTATGGCAACGAACTGAAACGCATCGGCTGGCTGGGCGAAGAAGAGGTGGGCGCACGCAGGATGCACGCCTATTTCGAATATCATATTGAACAGGGGCCTATCCTCGAAGCGGAAGGCAAACAGATCGGTGTCGTCACCCATGGTCAGGGCCTGTGGTGGCTGGAAGTGACACTGACCGGCAAGGAGGCGCATACCGGCTCGACGCCGATGGCGATGCGCGTCAATGCCGGCCTAGCTGCCGCCCGCATCCTCGAAAAGGTGCAGGAAGTGGCGATGGCCCACCAGCCGGGCGCTGTCGCCGGCGTCGGCCAGATGATCTTCACGCCCAATTCCCGCAACGTGCTGCCCGGCAAGGTGGTCTTCACCATCGACCTTAGAACGCCCTCACAGGCGAAACTCGACAGCATGCGCGCCATCTTCGAACGCGAGGTGCCCGCAATCGCCGAAGAACTCGGCGTCGGCTGCTCGATCGAAGCCATCGGCCATTTCGATCCCGTCACTTTCGACGCCGTTCTGGTCGGCCGCGTGCGCGCCGCCGCCGAAAGACTGGGCTACAGCCACATGGATATCATCTCCGGCGCCGGCCACGATGCGTGCTGGACGGCAAGGGTCGCCCCCTCCACCATGATCTTCTGCCCCTGCGTGGACGGGCTTTCCCACAACGAGGCGGAGGAGATTTCGCCGGAATGGGCAGCCGCCGGCTGCGATGTGCTGCTGCATGCGGTGCTGGAGACTGCGGAGATCGTACAATGACCGCCACCATCATCAAGAACGGCATCATCGTCACCGCCGACCTCACCTACAAGGCCGATGTGAAGATCGAAGGCGGCAGGATCACCGAGATCGGGCCCGATCTGACCGGCGGCACGGTGCTCGATGCCACGGGATGTTACGTCATGCCCGGCGGCATCGATCCGCATGTGCATCTGGAAATGCCCTTCATGGGCACCTATTCCGCCGATGATTTCGAGAGCGGCACGCGGGCGGCCCTTGCCGGCGGCACAACCATGGTGGTGGATTTCTGCCTGCCCGAGCCCGGCCAGTCGCTTCTGGACGCGCTGGCGCGATGGGACAACAAGGCGACCCGCGCCAATTGCGATTACTCCTTCCACATGGCCGTCACCTGGTGGGGCGAGCAGGTCTTCGACGAAATGAAGACGGTGGTCCGGGAAAAGGGCATAAACTCCTTCAAACACTTCATGGCCTACAAAGGCGCGCTGATGGTGAATGACGACGAGATGTTCGCCTCCTTCTCGCGCTGCGCCGAGCTTGGCGCCATTCCTTTCGTGCATGCGGAGAACGGCGATATCGTCGCACAGATGCAGGAAAAGCTGATGGCGGAAGGCAATGTCGGACCGGAGGCGCATGCCTATTCCCGCCCGCCCTCGGTGGAGGGCGAGGCCACCAACCGCGCCATCATCATTGCCGATATGGCCGGTGCGCCGCTTTATGTCGTCCACACCTCCTGCGAGCAGGCGCATGAAGCGATCCGCCGCGCCCGCCAGAACGGCATGCGGGTCTATGGCGAACCGCTGATCCAGCATCTGATCCTCGATGAAAGCGAATATGCCAACCCCGACTGGGATCACGCCGCCCGCCGCGTGATGTCGCCGCCCTTCCGCAACCGGCAGCATCAGGACAGCCTCTGGGCGGGTCTTGCTTCCGGTTCGCTGCAATGCGTGGCGACCGACCATTGCGCCTTCACCACCGAGCAGAAACGCTTCGGCCTCGGCGATTTCCGCAAGATACCGAACGGCACCGGCGGGCTGGAAGATCGCATGCCGCTGCTCTGGACCCATGGCGTAACCACCGGCCGCCTGACGATGAACGAATTCGTCGCCGTCACCTCCACCAACATCGCCAAGATCCTCAACATCTATCCGAAAAAGGGCGCGATCCTCGTCGGCAGCGATGCGGATATCGTCGTCTGGGATCCGCAGCTGGAAAAGACCATCAGCGCGGCAAGCCAGCAATCGGCCATCGATTACAACGTATTCGAAGGGCGGAAGGTCAAAGGCCTGCCGCGCTACACCCTGTCGCGCGGCCTCGTCAGCATCGAGGAGGCCACCATCGAAACACAGCCGGGCCACGGCCAGTTCATTGCCCGCGACGCTTATCCAGCCGTCAGCCGGGCGCTTTCCACCTGGAAGGAGCTCGTTTCGCCGCGCAAGGTGGAACGCAGCGGCATTCCGGCATCGGGTGTATGACCGTGAGCGCTGAGCCGAAACGCGAAATCGTCATCGCCGCAGCCGTTCTCCTCAACGAGCGGCGGCAGATGCTTGTCGTGCGCAAGCGCGGCACCACGCAGTTCATGCAGCCGGGCGGCAAGATCGATCCTGGCGAAACGCCGGAACAGGCGCTTCACCGCGAACTTGCCGAGGAAATCGGCCTGACTCTTCCCGAAAATGCCGTGCGTTACGAGGGCGTCTTTCGCGAGGAAGCCGCCAATGAAACCGGTGCCGATGTCGTCGCCCATGCCTTCATCGCAAGGCTTTATGCCGATGTCACACCGCAAGCGGAGATAGAGGAAGTGCGCTGGCTCGATCTCGACCGCCACCCCGGCGTGATGATCGCCAGGCTTACGGAAACCCAAATGCTGCCGCTGGCGCGCGCGGTGCTCACGGAAAGCGACAAACAGCCAAGATGAACCAGGCCTCTCCCTATTCCGTCGTTTCCGCCAGAAAACTGGGCCTCACCTTCGAAACGGGGGATGGCCCGGTCCATGCATTGTCCGATGTCGATCTGGATGTGGGAAAGGGCGATTTCGTCTCCTTCATCGGCCCTTCCGGCTGCGGCAAGACCACTTTCCTGCGGGTCATCGCCGATCTTGAAAAACACACATCCGGCGAGATCACCGTCAACGGCACGACACCGGAAAACGCCCGCAAGGACCGCTCCTATGGCTATGTCTTTCAGGCCGCCGCGCTTTATCCATGGCGCAGCATCGAAAAGAACATCGCCCTTCCGCTTGAAATCATGGGCTATGGCAAGGCGGAACAGCGCGAGCGCATCGACCGCACGCTCGATCTCGTCAACCTCAACGGTTTCGGCAAGAAATACCCCTGGCAGCTCTCGGGCGGCATGCAGCAGCGCGCCTCCATCGCCCGCGCGCTCGCCTTCGATGCCGACCTGCTGCTGATGGACGAGCCTTTCGGGGCGCTGGATGAGATCGTCCGCGATCACCTGAACGAACAGCTGCTGAAGCTGTGGGACAGGACCGGCAAGACCATCTGTTTCGTCACCCACTCCATTCCCGAAGCGGTCTATCTCTCGACGAAAATCGTCGTCATGTCGCCTCGGCCGGGGAGAGTGACTGACGTGATCGAATCCACCCTGCCGCGGGAAAGGCCGCTGGAGATCAGGGAGACGCCAGAGTTTCTGGCGATTGCGCACCGCGTGCGTGAAGGGTTGAAGGCGGGGCATGGCTATGAGGGGTGAGGTCAGCGCCAGCATTACCCCCCTCTGCCCTGCCGGGCATCTCCCCCTCAAGGAGGGAGATCGGCAGGAGGCGCGATCACCGCTTCATTCGCAAACATTGAGATGGTTGAGACCCAACCGCGAGTCGATCTCCCCCCTTGAGGGGGAGATGCCCGGCAGGGCAGAGGGGGATAAGCCGCACCCACGGAGTAAGCGTAAATCCCACCCACAGAGGGCTCCCCAATGACCCTCCTCCGCCACCGCATCCTCCCCATCCTCACCGTCCTCCTCGCCATCCTCATCCTCTGGCACCTCGCCGTCATCTACCTCAACATGCCCTTTGCCCGCGACCAGGCCACCCGCGCCGGTCAAACGCCAAGCTTCTCCGAACTCCTGCCGCAAACCTTCGCGCAGGAACGTCCGGTCCTTCCCGCCCCGCACCAGATCGTCGCGGAACTCTGGGACACCACCGTCAACAAGGCCATCACCTCCAAGCGCAGCCTGATCTACCACGCCGGCGTCACGCTCTCCGCCACCCTGCTGGGTTTCGCCATCGGTGCTGTCCTCGGCATCCTCTTGGCCGTCGCGATCATTCATAACCGCGCCATGGACCGCTCCGTCATGCCGTGGATCATCGCCAGCCAGACCATCCCGATCCTCGCCATCGCGCCGATGATCATCGTCGTCCTGAATTCCATCGGCATTTCCGGGCTGTTGCCCAAGGCGCTGATTTCCACATATCTCTCCTTCTTCCCCATCGTCGTCGGCATGGTGAAGGGCCTCAGAAGCCCGGAAACCCTCCAGCTCGACCTGATGCACACCTATAATGCCTCACCGGCGCAGATCTTCTGGAAGCTGCGCTGGCCCTCGGCGCTTCCCTATCTCTTCACCTCGCTGAAGATCGCCATCGCCATTGCACTGGTCGGCGCCATCGTCGGCGAATTGCCGACAGGGGCCGTCGCCGGTCTCGGTGCGCGGCTGCTCTCCGGCTCCTATTACGGCCAGACGGTGCAGATATGGGCGGCGCTGTTCATGGCCGCCGGTGTCGCCGCCATTCTGGTGTCGATCATCGGCATTGCCCACGCTGCCGTCCTCAAAAGAATGGGAGCGCGGCCATGACGAATCCCTTCTGGTTTTTTGGCGCGATCCTGTTCTGGCTTGCCGCCTGGGCCTTCAACGAATGGCTGGTGCGCCACAGCTTCTCGTCACCGGCGGCAAAGCGCATGAGCCGCATGGCAGTGCCACTCCTCTTCGGGCTGGCCATTCTCGCCTTGTGGGAAGGCGTGGTGCGCGGTTTTGCCGTGCCGCCAATCCTCTTGCCGGCACCGAGCGCCATTCTTGCCCGCCTTCTCACATCCCTGCCGATCCTCTGGGCCGATTTCCGCCAGACCTTCCTCAAATCGGTGCTGACAGGTTATGTGCTCGGCTGCGGTCTTGGCTTCATCGTCGCCATCCTCATCGACCGGTCTCCCTTCCTCCAGCGTGGGCTGCTGCCGATCGGCAATTTCGTCTCCGCTCTGCCTGTTGTCGGCATCGCGCCGATCATGGTCATGTGGTTCGGTTTCGACTGGCAGTCGAAAGTGGCCGTCGTCGTCATCATGACTTTCTTCCCCATGCTGGTGAACACGGTTCAGGGGCTTGCCGCTTCCAGCCACATGGAACGCGACCTGATGCGCACCTATGCCGCCGGCTGGGGGCAGACGTTGATAAAACTGCGCCTGCCCGCCGCCTGGCCTTTCATCTTCAATGCGCTGAAGATCAACTCCACGCTGGCGCTGATCGGCGCCATCGTCGCCGAATTCTTCGGCACGCCTATCGTCGGCATGGGTTTCCGCATCTCGGCGGAAATGGGCCGCAGCAATGTCGATATGGTCTGGGCCGAAATCGCGGTCGCCGCGCTTGCAGGCTCCGGCTTTTACGGTCTGGTGGCGCTCGCGGAGCGTGCCGTCACCTTCTGGCATCCGTCCGTCCGTGGGGGACGAACGTAAATAACGAAAAAGGGAACAGCGATGAAAATGAAACTTGCATCCATGCTTCTTGCCGGCGCGTCACTTCTGACCGCATTCGGGGCTGAGGCCGCCGACAAGATCACCCTGCAGCTGAAATGGGTGACCCAGGCGCAATTTGCCGGTTATTACGTCGCCAAGGACAAGGGATTTTATGAAGCCGAAGGCCTCGATGTCGATATCAAGCCCGGCGGCCCTGATATTGCGCCGGCGCAGGTTCTGGCCGGCGGCGGCGCGGATGTCATCGTCGACTGGATGCCCTCGGCACTTGCCACCCGCGAAAAGGGTGTTCCGCTCGTCAACATCGCCCAGCCGTTCAAGACCTCCGGCATGATGCTGACCTGCCTCAAGGAAACCGGCATCACCAAGCCGGAAGATTTCAAGGGCAAGACGCTCGGCGTCTGGTTCTTCGGCAACGAATATCCGTTCCTGTCGTGGATGGCGCACCTGAAAATCCCGACCACCGGCGGCGCGGATGGCGTTACCGTCCTCAAGCAGGGTTTCAACGTCGATCCACTGCTGCAGAAACAGGCCGCCTGCATTTCCACCATGACCTATAATGAGTATTGGCAGGTCATCGATGCCGGCATCAAGCCGGAGGAACTCGTCACCTTCAAATACGAGGCGGAAGGCGTGGCAACGCTGGAGGACGGGCTTTACGTTCTCGAAGACAAGCTCAAGGACGCCAAATTCAAGGAAGACATGGTCAAATTTGTCCGCGCTTCCATGAAGGGCTGGAAATGGGCGGAAGAAAACCCAGACGATGCCGCCGATATCGTTCTTGAAAACGATGCTTCGGGCGCTCAGACCGAAAAGCACCAGAAGCGCATGATGGGCGAGGTCGCCAAGCTGACGGCCGGCTCGAAGGGCGCGCTGGACAAGGCGGATTACGAACGTACCGTCAAGACGCTGCTCGGCGGCGGCTCCGATCCTGTCATCACCAAGGAACCATCAGGCGCCTACACCACCGAAATCACCGATGCGGCGCTGAAGTAGTCGAATTTACCCTGGATGCATGGAACGCGCGGCACCGTCCGCGCGTTTTTTTCACTGGTAACCCTTTTGATGAATTACAATATCCCGGCCCATACAAAAATGTATATCAACCATCGCGGCTATGCGGATTGATTTGTACGACAACAAGAATTACAGTCCCGCCCACAAGACTGCCAAATTTGATCTTGTAAAGAAAGCACTCGGCAAAGGTGCTTGAGATTCGCGTTGAGGGGCGTTTGAATCGGGAGGATCGAAAAGGAAGTATTGTGATCCCTTGTTTCACATTCGCTATCGCATGACCTTCTAATATATGCCGCTAGGCTGCAGGACATGCGATCGAATATTGCGCGAGCCAAGACACATGCAGCATAAAGTCACGTTTAACCGCTTTGTATTCCTTCTTCTTTCCGCAACGGCGCTCCCCCTTTCCGCAGCAGCCGAGGGAGAGGCGCAGGCACCGGTCAAACAGCAGAACCTGCCTTCCATCGTCGTCGCACATGCCGCAAAACGCGATCTCGTGGACCGTATCATCGCGACAGGCACGATCCGCCCCGTGGACGAAATCTACGTCCAGCCGCTGGTCGATGGCCTGTCGATCGACACGCTGAACGTTGATATCGGCGACAGGGTGGAAGCGAATGCGGTTCTGGCCGTGCTTTCTTCCGACAGCCTCATCCTGCAGAAAAGCCAGCTGGAAGCCAACAAGGCAAAGGCAGAAGCTGCCGTCGCCCAGGCCAAGGCGCAGGTGCTGGAAGCCGAAGCGAGCGCAAGCGACGCGAACCGCCAGCGCGACCGCGCCGCAAAGCTCGGCCAGAGCGGCTCCGGTTCGGTTTCGCAGGTGGAACAGACCCAGGCACAGGCCGAAGTGGCCGCCGCCAAGCTCAACGCCGCCCGCCAGGCCGTTTCCGCCGGCGAGGCCGACATCAAGGTGGTTGACGCCCAGATCGCCGACATTGATCTGAAGCTGACGCGCACCGGTGTAAAAACCCCGGTCACCGGTATCGTCTCGGCCAAGAACGCCAAGGTCGGCGCGATTGCCAGCGGCGCCGGAAACCCGCTTTTCACCGTCATCAAGGACGGCGCGATCGAACTCGTCGCCGATCTGTCCGAGACCGATATCCAGAAGGTGAAGGTCGGCCAGAAAGCCTATTTGACGGTTGCCGGCGGAGCTGAGAAAATAGAGGGCAAGGTGCGCCTCGTTTCGCCCACCGTCGATCCGACGACGCGCCTCGGTTCCGTGCATGTCGTTCTGCCCGAAAACAGCCCGGCGCGCTCGGGCATGTATGCCAGCGCGGCGATCATCGTCGAGGAGACGAATGCGCTCGCTTTGCCGCTGTCGGCCGTCACCTCCGGGCGTGAAGGCTCGACCACCCGCAAGGTGGAAGGCGATATCGTCAAGCAGGTGAAGATCGAGACCGGCATTGAAGACGGCGGTTTTATCGAGATTGTCAGCGGTCTTGCTGCTGGAGACAAGGTTGTCGAGAAAGCTGGAGCATTCGTGCGTGATGGTGACCGGATAAGACCGGTGGAAGCCCCTGCGGCTGTGTCCAACTGACTGAGGGAATGAAATGAACTTCTCCGCATGGTCAATCCGTAACCCGATTGCGCCGCTGCTTGGCTTCGCGCTTTTGATGATCCTCGGCATGCAGGCGTTCAACACCCTGCCGATCACCCGTTTTCCGAACATCGACGTTCCCGTCGTGGCCGTCACCGTGACCCAGAGCGGTGCTTCGCCCTCCGAGCTGGAAATGCAGGTGACGAAGGAGATCGAAGACGCCGTCGCCGCCATCAGCGGCGTCGACGAAATCCAGTCCACCGTGGTCGACGGCCAGTCGACGACGACAGTTGTCTTCCGCATCGAAAAGCCGACGGAAGAAGCGGTTCAGGACACCAAGGACGCCATCGACAAGATCCGCAGCGATCTGCCTTCCGATATCGAAGTGCCCGTCGTCAGCAAGATCGACGTCGAGGGACAGGCGATCCAGACCTTTGCCGTCTCCTCACCGAACATGACGCTGGAAGAACTGTCCTGGTTCGTGGATGACACGATCAAGCGCTCGCTGCAGGGCCAGTCCGGCATCGGCAAGGTCGACCGTTACGGCGGCGCCGACCGCGAGGTGCGCGTTTCGCTGAGCCCCGAAAAGCTCGACGCCTATGGCATCACCGCAACCGAGGTGAACAGCCAGCTGCGCGGCACCAATATCGACCTCGGCTCCGGCCGCGGCCAGGTTGGCGGCAACGAGCAGACCATCCGCACGCTCGGCGACACACGCGATGTGAGCCAGCTTGCCAACACCACGATTGCGCTTTCCAACGGCCGTTTCGTCAAGCTTTCCGAGCTCGGCACGGTCACAGACACCTATGAGGAGCAGAAGTCCTTCTCGCGGTTCAACGGCAACCCCGCCGTCACCTTCGCGGTGTTCCGCTCCAAGGGCGCCAGCGAGGTCTCGGTCGCCGAAACCGTGGCGGCAAGCCTCGATCAGGTGCGCAAGAACCACCCTGATGTCTCGATCGAAATGGTCGATGACGCCGTCTATTTCACCTATGGCAACTACAAGGCGGCGCTCGACACTTTGATCGAAGGCGCGATCCTCGCCGTCATCGTGGTCCTGCTCTTCCTCCGCAACTGGCGCGCAACCCTGATTGCCGCCGTGGCGCTGCCGCTCTCCGCGATCCCGACCTTCTGGATCATGGATATCATGGGCTTCTCGCTCAACCTCGTCAGCTTCCTCGCGCTCACGCTCGCCACGGGTATTCTCGTGGACGACGCCATCGTGGAAATTGAGAACATTGCCCGCCACATCAAGATGGGCAAGACGCCCTATCGCGCGGCACTGGAAGCGGCGGACGAAATCGGCCTCGCCGTCATCGCCACCAGCTTCACCATCATTGCCGTCTTCGTGCCTGTCTCGTTCATGCCGGGCATTCCGGGCCAGTACTTCATCCAGTTCGGTCTGACGGTCGCCTTCTCGGTATTCTTCTCGCTCGCGGTCGCCCGTCTCATCACGCCGCTGATGGCGGCCTATCTGATGCGCGCCGAAGACGCGATGGACGATCACCACGACAATGACAGCCGGCTGATGAAGGCCTATACGCGCATGGTGACCGCCACCACCCGCAAATGGTGGGCGCGGTATCTGACGCTGCTCGGCGCGATCGCCTTCCTCGTCGCCTCCGTCATGCTGTTGAGCCAGGTACCCGGTAGCTTCCTGCCGCCGGACGACGCCTCACGCGTAACGCTTTCGGTGGAACTGCCGCCCAATGCGACGCTTGACGAGACAGACCGGACGACGACGCAGATCTATCACGCGCTGCGGGACATCAACGGCGTGGAAAGCGTCTTCATCCTTGGCGGCGCGTCGCCCAAGGGGGACCTGGAGCTTCGCCGCGCCACCGTTAACGTCATTCTGCAGCATATCGACCATTCGCTGCTCAAGCTGGTGGTCAACAAGGGGCTCGGCTCCATTCCGCTCATCGGCCAATATCTGCCGAAGGTGGAGGAAAAGGGCCGCGTACGTCCGCAATGGGATGTGGAACGGGATATTTTCGCGCAGGTTCGCGGCATTCCGGATGTCCGCATCATCAAGCTGAACGACCGTGCGGAACGCGAACTCTCCTTCAACTTCCTCTCCACCAATGAGAAGGACCTGAACGACGCCGTCGGCATTCTCGAAAGCCGCCTGCGCGCCTCGCCCATCCTTGCCAATGTCAGCTCGGAAGGTGCATTGCCCCGCCCCGAACTGCAGATCCGCCCGCGCAAGGACGAAATCGCCCGCCTCGGCATCACGCCGCAGCAGATTTCGCAGACGGTGCGTGTCGCCACCATCGGTGATATCGACGCCCAGCTGACGAAGATTTCGCTTGATGACCGGCAGATCCCGATCCGCGTGCAGGCCTCGCTCGATACACGTCGTGATCTCGCCACCATCCGCGCGCTGAAGATCAAGACCGCCTCCGGGTCGCTGGTGCCGCTCTATAGCGTTGCCGATATCGACTATTCGGAAGGTCCAAGCTCGATCAAGCGCAACGACCGCAACCGCGTGGTCTCCATCGGCTCCGACGTCCCGTTCGGCACGGCGCTCGATACCTCGACGGCTGAGTTCAAGCGCATCGTCTCGGAAACCGACCTGCCGGCAAGTGTTCGCCTTGCCGAAAGCGGCGACGCCAAGGTGCAGGGCGAAATGCAGCAGGGCTTCGTAAACGCCATGCTGCTTGGCCTGATGCTGGTGCTGGTCGTGCTCATCCTGCTGTTCAAGGATGTCATCCAGCCCTTCACCATCCTGTTCTCGCTGCCGCTTGCGATCGGCGGCGTGGCCGTCGCACTCATCATCACGCAGAACGCGCTCTCCATGCCCGTTCTCATCGGCATCCTGATGCTGATGGGCATCGTGACGAAGAACGCCATCCTGCTGGTGGATTTCGCCATCGAAATGCGCCGACACGGCATGGAACGGGTGCATGCCATGGTGGAGGCCGGCCGCAAGCGCGCCCGCCCGATCATCATGACCTCCATCGCCATGTCCGCGGGCATGTTGCCCTCGGCGCTCGGCGTCGGCGAAGGCGGTTCGTTCCGCGCGCCGATGGCGATTGCGGTGATCGGCGGCATCATCGTTTCGACGGTGCTGTCCCTGATCGTGGTCCCGGCCTTCTTCCTGATCATGGACGACCTGTCGCGCCTGCTCGCCCACCTCTTCGGCCGCTTCGTCGGCAAGAAGGAAGAGGAGGAAGAAGCGCTCTCCAACGAGAAACTCTCGGAGATCGCCCGCGAAAACAGCCTGGCTCTCTCCTCGCTGGAGGCACGGGTGGCCGGCATGGAAAAGGGCAGCGGCGACAAAGCCGGTGACAAGGGTAGCAATATATTGCGGCTGCCGCCGCTTGCTGCGGAGTGAAGTTTGCAGCGTAACGATTGAGACGCCGGGCCATCTGCCCGGCGTTTCTTTTTGGGTGGACGTTTAAGGGCAAAGCGCCGCCGCTTGTTTCTTCTCGCCGAGGGGGAGAAGGTGGCCCGAAGGGTCGGATGAGGGGGCAACGTTGCCGAATATCTCGACCCTTGCCCCCTCATCCCGCTGCCGCGACCTTCTCCCCGGCGGGGAGAAGAAATATGTGGCACTCGCTCGCTCCATATTCCTCCTCACATTCTTGAGCAGGAATGGCCTCGCCGCATTCCCGCTGTCCCAAATGACAACTCAAATCCTGTTTGATCGAAATCAATTCGCTTTCCAGGTGAACTGCTAATCTCCCTCGCATCGGGAATTGCCGGTCGAGGGATAATGCGATGAGTTCTGTGCAGATAGGCGTGAGGGAGAAGGAACTTCCCCGGTTTCGTATCGCTTCGGACAGCCCGGCAAAAGGTTTGAGCGGGAGCCGAATGGACGTGAACAAGACCGTGAAGCTGAGCAACAGGGACAGGAACATTCTGCTGCGCGCGCCCTTGATCGGGATAGCGGATGATGCAGCGGCGCTGAAGCTGATGGAAGCGGCGACCATCACCAATGTGAACGCCCGCCATGTGCTCTTCAAGGAAGGCGAGGCCGCGCAGCATTTCTACTGCGTGCTGTCGGGTTACATCAGGCTTTACCGGCTGGACAGGCACGGGCGCGAGGCGGATGTGCGCGTCAGCGGGCCCGGCGATACCTTCAACGAATGCCTGATTTTCGGCAGCGATACCTATCGTTACAGCGCGCAGGCGGCGGAAAGCTGCACCGTGGCGCGGTTCGAACTCACAAGAATCCGCAGCCTGATCGATCAGGAACCGGCAATCGCCAAGGCCGTCATGCGCTGCCTGTCCAACAGCCTGCTGGCCACCATGGACTGCATCGCCAATGACCGGTTGCAGACAGCGCCGCAGCGTGTCGCCCATTACCTCATCAATCAGGGACCGCGCGACGCCACATCCTTTTCGCTGCGGCTGCCGTTCCAGAAAAGCCTGCTTGCCGGCAAGCTTGGCCTTGCACCGGAAGCGCTCTCACGCGCCTTCTCGGCACTGAAAAAAGCTGGCGTCACCGTGCGCGGCCGCATCGTGCAGGTCAATGATGTTGCGGCGCTGAAGCAGATCTGAAGACACCGGGAGAGGACGAAGGGCGGGATGCCTTAGGGTATTCCGCCCTTCTGCATGTCCGAAATCGAAAAATCAGTCCGGCTGCGACACAAAGCGGAAGCTGTCACCCTGCCGCTCGACACGGAAAAATCCGCCGAGATGACCACCGGAAACCAGCCAGCCGTGATCGGCGGCCTCGGCCAGCGCCTCAAGGCGTGTTTGGTAAGCAAGCGCAGAATCGATATCGTAGACGAAACCGACACCGGGGTCCTTCACCTGCAAGTCGCTCACATGCAGAACATCGCCCCATAATAACATCCGCTCATCACCATTGCCGATCAGGTAACCGGCATGTCCCGGTGTATGGCCGGGCATGGCGATGGCTTCCACGTCCTCGGCAATCCTGCCTGTCGGGATCGGCCGCAACATCGGGCCACAAATGTCGAGCAGCCGCGCGGCAAGATCGAAGCCGCCGTGCCGGGCCGGCGGCAGGGTCTTGCGCGCCTCCGCACTGCTGAAAAATCCGAGATCGGCCTCGGGCACCCAGATATCGGCATTGGGAAAATAAGGCCGGTCGCCATCGATGAGGCCAAGCGCATGATCGCCATGAATATGGGTGAGGATGACACGCCCTACATCGGCCGGCTGAATACCGGCGGCTACCATCGCCGCGCGGGCATGGCCATAGGCAGCACCCCAGGCAGTGCCGCAACCGGCATCGATCAGCCAGATGCCGTCAGGCCCGGACAATGCGAAGCAGTTGACGTCCATATCCACCGTTTCGCCCTGATGGCCGGCAAGGGCAGCGGCCAGCGCTTCGGCACCCTGACGGTGGATGAGATGCCCGACCGGCGCCTTGTAGACACCGTCGACAAAACGGGAAACCTCGTAAGCGCCGAACCGGCGGGACATTGCCATATTTCAGAGACCGCCCTGCTCTTTCAGGAAACCGACGATGCGCTCCACGCCATCGCCGCGCTTCATATCGGTGAAGACGAAAGGCATGGCGTTGCGCATGCGGGTCGCATCGCTGTCCATGACGCTCAGATCGGCCCCGACATAGGGCGCTAGGTCCTTCTTGTTGATGACCAGCAGGTCCGAGCGGGTGATGCCCGGCCCGCCCTTGCGCGGAATTTCCTCGCCCTGACAGACGGAGATGACATAGATGGTGATATCGGCAAGGTCGGGCGAAAAGGTCGCGGCGAGATTGTCGCCGCCGGATTCGATGAAGACCACGTCGAGATCGGGAAAGCGCGCATTAAGCCCGGCAATCGCCTGCAGATTGATCGTCGCATCCTCGCGGATGGCCGTATGCGGGCAACCGCCCGTTTCCACGCCGACGATACGCTCGGAAGGCAGCGCCTGCATGCGCACCAGCGCCTCGGCATCTTCCTTGGTATAGATATCGTTGGTGACGACGGCGACGGAATAATCGGCGCTCATCGCCTTGCAGAGCTTTTCCGTCAGCGCCGTCTTGCCCGAACCGACCGGCCCGCCAATACCGACGCGCAGCGGGCCATTGCCCGATTTCATGCCCGATTTCACCACTCTGTTCCCTTCGATATGCTTTGGTATTGTTTCACCATAGTCCGCCAGCCGGACGCTTCAAGATATGCAAGGATCGTGCCGCTTGTTTCTTCTCCCCGGCGGGGAGAAGAAACTCGTGGCGCCAGCTCGCTCTTCAGGACCGGAAAAGCCGGGTGCCCTGCGTTTCATGCCGCATGGCCGCCGTGTCAGCGATGATCGTCTCACTGCCGAGATCGTCGAGCGTGGACTGCATCGCCCGCGCCGCCATCTCCGCGATGATCGCTTCACTTGCAGCCAGAATGGCGACGCCATCCTTCTGTCCCGCGACCCCGAGGCGGATGCCCGCCGACACGATCTGCGAGACGCCGGCATGCAAAAAGGCGGCAATCGTGTCCCTGAGCGGCACCGCATGACCGGCGGCGACTGCCCCGACAGCGATGGGATAGGGAACGTCTTTGGGCAACACGTCCAGAACCGCATGCGGCCAGGCGCCGGCGGCGGCAACGAAGGCATCGCCCAGAAGCACCGTCTCGCGGTATCGCTCCGCCGAACCGGCAAGCGCCCGCGCCAGATCGGCCGTTTCGCTCAAGACGGCGGCGTCCTCGGCATTGCGCCAGGCATGTGCCAGAAACACCGCATCGTTCCACAGGCTGCCGCAGCGCAGAAGCGTTTCGAGCCAGTCGCGCAGAGCCGCCGCATCCCCGACACGCCGATCCTCCACCGCCTTTTCAAGTCCACCGGAATAGGAAAAACCGCCAACCGGAAAGGCAGGCGACATCCAGGCCATGAGCCGCAGCAGCGCGGCAACGCCGCGATCTTCGCTCACGGCTCAGCCGTGATCGTGATGGTGGTGGCCGTGATCATGGCCGTGGGAATGCCCGCCATGGGCATGATAAGCGCCGCGCGCCGGCTGGAAAGGCTCTTCGACATCACGCACGGTGGCGCCAAGACCTTCCAGCATCGCGCGGATGACGTGGTCACGCAGGATGAGAATACGCTCCTCCTCGATCTGCGCGGAAAGATGCCGGTTGCCCAGATGCCAGGCAAGCTCGATCAGGTGAAGGCGATCCTTCGCCTTGATTTCGAAGAGCTTTTCGTCAGCCGCGCGGACCTCGATCAGGTCGCCGTTTTCCACCACGAGAAGATCGCCATGGGCAAAAAGCACCGCTTCCTTCAGGTCCAGCATCACCATCTCGTCATTCTGCAGATGCAGCAGCTTGCGGCGAAGATGCCGCTGGTCATGCGCCAGAGTGACATAACCGGAAGGTTCGTCGGCAGGGGTTCCGGCCGGATGATAGGAGGTGACGCGCAGCATGGGATGATCCGTTTCAGAAACAGTCTTGGGGTTACGATTTTTGACGGATAGACGGGGGGATTTCAAGGCACGATTTCGGGACACATGGCCGCCAGAACGACAAAGCCCGGCATTGCTGCCGGGCCAAGCGTAAACCTTTCTCCGCCTTCGACGTCATCCTCGGGCTTGACCCGAGGATCCACGCCTCGGGCGCTTATGGATCCTCGCCTCAACGGCGAGGATGACGGAGGAGAGATTTTCGCCTCCTGCCGATAGCCCGAAGACACGACATCGCTGCCGGGCCTGCGCAAACCCACAATCAGGCCGCAGCGCGGCTCTTGAGGTTTTCCAGAATGTTCTGCGGCGCGGAAACGCCATAGGGGTCGGATTCGCAATTGTCCTGATAGCCCTCTTCCTCGAACCACTGCTCGACGACGCCATCATTGACGACGGCGGCGTAACGCCAGGAGCGCATGCCGAAACCGAGATTGTCCTTGGCGACCAGCATGCCCATCTTGCGGGTGAACTCGCCCGAACCGTCAGGAATGACCTTGACGTTTTCGAGGTTCTGGCCCTTCGCCCAGGCATTCATGACGAAGGCATCGTTGACCGACAGGCAATAGATTTCATCAACGCCGAGCGCCCGGAATTCCGGCGCCAGCTTTTCGAAATCGGGGAGCTGGTAGGTCGAGCATGTCGGCGTGAAAGCGCCGGGCAGCGAAAACAGAACGACCTTCTTGCCCTTGAAATAATCGTCGGAGGTCATGTCCTGCCAACGGAAGGGGTTCGGGCCACCAACGGCCTCATCACGAACGCGCGTGCGGAAGGTAACGGCGGGCACTTTTTTGCCGAGCATGTCTTGTCTCCTGTTCTGGCGTTTTACAGGGATCACTTGGGATCGATCCCTGCATAATTCTTTTGCCGTTTCCATAACGCAAGACGCGCTGCGGTGCAGCATAAAAATAGGCTTTGTCAGAGGAAAACCACGGCTTGCGAGGATCAATCATGCAGCGCCACCGACCAGCGCAGAAACGGCGGCAATGGTGTCCACCAGCCGGTGCGAATGCCGGCCTCACGCAACATGGCAGCCGACCATGTATTGCAGCCGACAAGGGCGTTGAACCGGCCATTCGCCTCGAAAAACGCATCCGTCAGGCCATAAGCGACCCCCGGTATCAGCCGCACCTTGCCATTGTCGCGCGAAAAGCTGGCACGAATGGCCGCCACGAGGCGCTGATACCCGGCTTCGGAAATGCGAAGGCGCTTTACCCCGGCAAGATCGGCGGGAAAATCTCCCGTCACATCCACATGCATGACCGACTGGTCAAGCGTCAGCGAGCGCAAGACCGGCATGGGCTTCAGATCGGCCCAGGTGGGTGTCTCGGTATAAAACGACCGGCCGCCCCAGCCGAACACCAGATAAGCGGCCGCCGGGTGATTGACGGCAATGCCGTCCTCCTGCAATTCGGAAAAGACCCGCCGCAGATCGTCATCGATCGGCAACGCAATATCGGTGTGGATCGGGTTGGATAACAGCAGGATTTCGCGGTCTTTCACGCCCCCGCTCACCTCATCGGCGAAAAACGGGCGCGGCAGGACAGTGCCGAGCAGAAGGAGCAGGAGGATCAGCAGCGTGCCGCCGCCAATCCACCTTGTGATAAATCTCACCATGAAATGCCGTTAAAACAGGAAATAACGCTGCGCCATCGGCAGCACCGTGGCCGGCTCGCAGGTCAAAAGCTCGCCATCCGCCCTCACCTCATAGGTTTCCGGATCGACCTCGATATGCGGCGTCAGCGAATTATGGATCATCGACGCCTTGGAAATGCCGCCGCGTACATTCTTCACCGGCAGCAGCTTTTTCGCCACGCCGAGACGCTGGGCAAGGCCGGCATCCAGCGACGCCTGCGACACGAATGTGACCGAGGAATTGGTGCGCAGCTTGCCATAGGCGGCAAACATCGGCCGGTAATGCATCGGCTGCGGTGTGGGAATGGAGGCGTTCGGATCGCCCATCGGGGCTGCGGCAATCGAACCGCCGAGCAGCACCATCTCCGGCTTCACGCCGAAAAAGGCCGGGTTCCACAACACCAGATCGGCGCGCTTGCCGACTTCGATGGAGCCGATCTCATGGCTGACGCCCTGGGCGATGGCCGGGTTGATGGTATATTTGGCGATGTAACGGCGGACGCGGAAATTATCGTTTTCGCCCACCTCTTCCTTGAGGCGGCCGCGCTGGCGCTTCATCTTGTCGGCTGTCTGCCAGGTACGGATCGCCACCTCGCCGACACGGCCCATGGCCTGACTGTCGGACGAAATGATCGAAAACGCGCCGATATCGTGGAGAATATCCTCCGCCGCAATCGTTTCCTTGCGGATGCGGCTTTCGGCAAAGGCAATGTCTTCAGGGATGGACGGCGACAGGTGGTGGCACACCATCAGCATGTCGAGATGCTCCGCCAGCGTATTGACGGTATAGGGCCGCGTCGGATTGGTGGAAGACGGAATGACGTTCGGGTTGCCGCAGACCTTGATGATATCAGGCGCATGGCCGCCGCCCGCACCTTCTGTATGGAAGGCATGGATGGTGCGACCTCTGATGGCGGCAACAGTATCCTCCACGAAACCGCTTTCGTTCAGCGTATCGGTGTGGATCATCACCTGCACGTCGTATTCATCGGCCACCGTCAGGCAATTGTCGATGGCGGCAGGCGTCGTGCCCCAGTCCTCATGCAATTTCAGCGAGGAAGCGCCGGCAAGGATCATCTCTTCCAGAGGCGCTGGCAGCGAGGCATTGCCCTTGCCGGCGAGCGCGAGATTCATCGGGAAGGCATCGAAGCTCTCGATCATGCGCTCGATATGCCATGCGCCGGTGCAGGTGGTGGCGAGCGTGCCGTGCGCCGGGCCGGAGCCGCCGCCAAGCATGCAGGTCACACCGCTCATCAGTGCTTCTTCGATCTGCTGCGGGCAGATGAAGTGAATATGCGCATCCATGCCGCCGGCGGTCAGGATCTTGCCTTCACCGGCAATCGCCTCCGTCGAGGGGCCGACGATGATCGTCACGCCCGGCTGCGTATCGGGGTTGCCCGCCTTGCCGATGGCGTGAATGCGGCCGTTCTTCAGGCCCACATCCGCCTTGTAGATGCCGCTATGGTCGACGATCACCACATTGGTGATGACGGTATCGACCGCCCCTTCGGCCCGCGTCGCCTGACTCTGGCCCATGCCGTCGCGAATGACCTTGCCGCCGCCGAATTTCACTTCCTCGCCATAGGTGGTGTGGTCCTTCTCGATCTCGATGAAGAGTTCGGTATCGGCAAGGCGCACCTTGTCGCCCACGGTCGGGCCGAACATGCCGGCATAGGCGGCGCGGGAAATCTTGTAAGGCATGGGCTCAGGCTCCTTCGGACGCGGAGAAAATCGATGTGGGAGAAATTCGTGTGAGCTGGCCCTCGCCCGCAAGGGCTTCTACCAGCTGTTGTTCGGCAGCAAATGGATGGCCGCTCCAGCCCTGATGGCCGAAGCCGACAATCGCCACTTCGTCACCATCGCCGCTCACGTTCTCAAGAACATGGGCGATGGTGACAAGGCCTGTGCTGGGGCAGACATAGGGCGCGGGCGCATAGGCTTCGAGCGCAACATCGAGCCTTTCATGCACGCCGCGCGGAATGACGATGTGGCTCTTGCCGGTCTCGCGGGCGATGGCGGCAAAGCTTTCGGTGTAATCGGCGCAGAAATCGGTCAGTTCGGGCCAGCGTGCGCGTATGTCCGGTTCCATTTCGGAAAATTTTGCGGGATCCCGCACGGACCAGATGGCAGCGGCCTGCCGCACACCGTCACTCTCGCGCCATTCGGTTCCCTCGGTCATTTCGAGGCCCGGCCGCCCGGTGTTGCACACGGCCACCACATCGGTGCGCGTACCACCCAGCCCCAGCGACCGGCAATCATTGAAGCGGATGACGATGTGGGAACGGTCGATGAAATCAGCCACGCCCGGCGGCAGTTCCCCGTTTCCGACGATCGTGATCCGCCGCCCCATGCGTTCAGAAACCTTCCGACAGCTGACGCAGTTCTTCCGCCCGCTTGCCGCTCATATCGGCGAGGCAGGAGGAAATCAGCATCGGTTCCATCGAGCCACCGCGCGCCTGAAAGCCTGAAAGTGCGCAATTGGAGTCACGAAACGCCACCCAGGCGCGCTGGGCAGCCACCAGAGCGTCGGTTGCACCCTTGCCGTCCGCATCGGCTGTCTTGTCGCGCTCCGCGAGCAGCTTGCGCAGCTTCTGATATTCGGCGTTCAACTGCTTGTCGGCCTTTTCGTAATCCTTGCCGGCGCAGATGGTCATGTCCGCCTGCGTCTGCGGCGCCTTGCAGTCCGGCTCGCTCTGCGCTGCGGCCGGCGTGGAAAATCCGGCGGTCGCGCTGAGAAGCACGGCCGCCATGAAGACGTTGTTTCGGCTCATCTCCATCGCTCAGGCCGCCGCGCCATCGAAAGCCTGCGGCTTCAGCGCCCGGGGATCAACACCATCGAGACAATTGGCATTGACAGCCACCATCGGCGTTCCATCCGGCCCGTCGGCATAAGCAAAGCTCTCGATGCCGCAGGTGGAGCAGAAGAGATGATGGATCTTGTGTTTGTTGAAGAGATATTCCGCCAGCTTGTCCTCGCCGGAAAGCAGCGTGAACTTGTCACGCGGCGCGAAAGCGAGCGTGGAGCCAAGACGCTTGCAGCGCGAGCAATTGCAGACAACAGTGTGATCGAGATCGGCATCGACCTCGAAGCTGACGCTGCCGCACTGGCAGCTTCCGTGATAATGCGCCGTCGCCATTTCATAACCTCCCCATGACCTGTTGACGGAAACCATAAACCTCACGCTTGCCGGAAAGCGGCACCAGCGTCACTTCCCGCTTCTGGCCGGGTTCGAAACGAACCGCCGTGCCCGCGGGAATATCGAGACGCATGCCGCGCGCCCTGTCGCGGTCGAAGATGAGACCCGCATTGGTCTCGAAGAAATGATAATGGCTGCCCACCTGCACCGGCCGGTCGCCCGAATTGGCCACCTCGATCGTCACGGTCGGCTGGCCGGCATTGAGTTCGATGGTGCCTTCTGCGGCAATGATTTCGCCTGGTTTCATGGTGCTCCCCTTGTCTTTCTCACACGGCCGTGGCCGCGCAGCCTTCCGCTTTCAGCACCCGCTTCGTCGATGCCGGGTTGTTGATGAGCCTGGCCGCCGGACGAACGGGCCTGCGAACCAGCTCGCCGTCGCAATTCGGACAGGCGCCATCAAGCACGCCGGTCACGCAGTCGACGCAGAAAGTGCATTCGAACGAGCAGATCATCGCATCCCTGTTATCGGGCGCAAGATCACGGTCGCAGCATTCGCAATTGGGCCGAAGTTCCAGCGCCATATCAACCCCTCAACGGATCGGTTCGTGAACGGTCACCAGCTTGGTGCCGTCAGGAAAGGTCGCTTCCACCTGCACATCATGGATCATCTCGGCGATACCATCCATCACCTGATCGCGGGTAATGACATGCGCGCCGGCTTCCATCAGGTCGGCCACAGCGCGACCATCGCGGGCGCCCTCGACCACGAAATCGGTAATCAGCGCAATCGCTTCGGGATAGTTGAGCTTCACGCCGCGTTCCAGCCGGCGGCGCGCCACCATGGCGGCCATGGAAATCAGCAGCTTGTCTTTTTCTCTTGGGCTAAGGTTCATCGTGGTCCCGCAGCTTGGCGCCTGCCCGCAAACAGCGCGATTGCGGCAGGCAGATCCGACGTGTTGACAGACCCCGAAGGACGCCTGTCGCGGGGCAACCTTAAGGGTTTACAGATTCCAGACTTTCGGCACTGGCGCGCCGTTTCGCAAGAGCGAAATGATCGGAAAAAGCAATTTTCTCAAGGAGAAACCATCTTCGGCAGAGACGCGAACGACAAGCTTGCCCTGCCATTCGCTGGCGCCGCCGCTTTCACCGGCAATAGCCCGGATTTTAGGCAGAAGCGCCTCAGCCAGCGGCCCGATATAAAGAAGCGTGGCAAAGGCGACCTGACCAGCCAGAACCGCCGGTTTCGCCGTCAGCGCCGCCACCTCGCCCTGAAGCACAAGTTCTTCCGCATGCACCAGCCTGCCCCCATGGCGAATACGCCAGCGGTCACGAAAGAGACCATGCGTCATCGCCTCGCCCATGGCCTTACGGCCGAGCAGCACGGCTTCGACAGCGATGAATTCGGAGGATTGGTCGAGATCGGCTTCCAGCCGGCGGGTCAAGGAAGCACGGTCGAAGAGGATGGTCTCCTGCGGCAGCCAATGCAGCTTCGCACCCGGCCCGGCGGAAACGCGGGCGGTCACGGCGGCGGTGCCTGATGATGCCTTATAGACCTTTTCGCAGGCCTGCGTGGTCACAACAAGCGAGGTGCCGGCACCGGCCGTGGCCTGCCATTCGATTTCGTCTCCGCCGGTCAGACCGCCAGAGGAATTGATGAGAATGGCTTCGGCTTCATTCGAAAAAGTTTCCGGCAGGCGGATTTTCGCGCAGCCTTCCTGAAACAGTTCATCCAGCCGGCTGCGGCCTTCAACAGCCTTGGTTACAATGCGTCCTCTGCCACGGGCGCGTTGCTGCCGGACAGGTTGAGCGTCTTGGCGACCGGAAGGGCCGATGGCTTGCTGTTGCTGCTGCACGCGGTCTCCGAAACGGTTGCGGAAGCGGACGAGGTCTTGGCGCCGCAATCCTTCTTGACGACGGCATCCACGACAAGTTGCCCTTCCGTATTGCGGAAGAAATCCCACATTCTTTCGGCCGCATCAACCGTGCGCGTCACTTCGCCTGTGGGCATCTTGCGCTCCACGGCCGGTTCCGCCTTCGGTGTCTGCTCGCCGCCCGGCTTGCGGGTGACGACGGCGTTAGCGGCCAGAACCTCGGCCTTCATGGTGGCGCGCGGCCAGGCGTGGTCCCAGTCGTTGATGACATAGGACTGGATGCGTGCGCCAGCCTTGCAGACATCATAGGAATTGACGGTGAAGCTTTCGCCCACCTTGCTTTTGGCAGCGCCCTTGCAGCCATCCATTTCGGCCCAGCGCTTCAACGCCGTTTCGCCGCCATATTGCCAATAGGACTTGCCGCCGCCCTGATAGGGATTGGCGGGGTCTTTCAGCCCGGCAAAGGCGATGATCGACATTGGCCGCACAGGCTGGCAGCTTGCCGCATCCGGTCCCCACTTGCCTTCCGTCTCCAGCGGATAACCCGCGCGGAGCGAAGCAACGAAGCCGGCAGCGTTAAAATCCGCGTTGCCGCTGCAGATGAATTGCGACAGCATGCGCCCGCCGCCGGAATAACCGGAGCCATAAAAACGCTCCTCATCCACGCAGAACTTGCCCTTCACCATGGTGATGGCATCGCGGATGAAACCGACTTCATCGAGCCCGCCCGGCCGCTTGGTGACGCCGGGAACATTCCAGGCATGGGTGCCCGGCAATTCGCCGCTCAGGCTGCCGGCCAGCGCCACGACCATGAGACCGTCACGTTCGGCAAGCTTGTCCCAGCCGCTGCGGTTCAGCTGACCATGCGGATTGCTGTTGGAGCCATGGAAATCGAACACGACCGGCAGCGGCTTATTTCCATCATAGGCCGATGGAACAAAATAGACGCCGTCGCGTTTTTCACCGTTGGAGAGAATGGAAAAGTCGTGCCGACCCGGTTCCATGCCGGGAACAATACCCTGACCGCAGGTCGATGCCGACGCTGCGGCCCCTGCGCTTGCG
Organism: Agrobacterium sp. LAD9; assembly: GCF_003031125.1. Taxonomy (NCBI): domain Bacteria; kingdom Pseudomonadati; phylum Pseudomonadota; class Alphaproteobacteria; order Hyphomicrobiales; family Rhizobiaceae; genus Agrobacterium; species Agrobacterium sp. LAD9. The sequence continues at coordinate 469,247 of NZ_PHGS01000009.1, forward strand.
CTGATCACCAGCCCGAGGAACAGGCTGCGTGCGGAACGCACCAACCGGGAAGCCCGGCCCACTGCAAAGTCTTGAATCATTGACACGCCTTTATTGGCACAGTTTACCGACGATACGTCGAGCGTGCAGGAAATGTAAGGGATCAACAGTCGCGGCGTGCGAATAGACTTCTTCTGTGTCTCGCATGCAGCATTTCATGCGCCCAATACCATAGGCTTTTACTTAATGAAACGCTAAAATTACGCATGAAAGCCATGCACAGGCGCATAGACTTTCAAAATATTAATCGGCCGTTTTTATGCCGTGATCGGCGTGCTCAACGTTACACTGTCAGATGCCGCCGCGCTTCCGGCGTATCCAGCGTTTCGGCCAGCCCCTCATGCACGATTTCACCGCGGTCCATGATGTAGACGTAATCGGCAAGCTCGCGGCAGAAATCCAGATATTGCTCGACCAGCAGGATCGCCATGCCGGTGGAGTCGCGCAGATATTTGATCGCCCGGCCGATATCCTTGATGATCGACGGCTGAATGCCCTCGGTCGGTTCGTCGAGAACAAGGATTTTCGGCCGCGTCACCAGCGCCCGGCCAATCGCAAGCTGCTGCTGCTGGCCGCCCGAGAGATCGCCGCCGCGCCGCGACAGCATGGTTTGCAACACTGGAAACAGGCTGAAAATATCGTCCGGGATGAAACGCTCCCTGCGCGGCAGCGGCGCATAACCGCTCTCCAGATTTTCCTGCACGCTGAGCAGCGGAAAGATTTCCCGTCCCTGCGGCACGTAACCCACCCCGCGCTTAGCCCGCTGGTAAGGTGCGAGCCCGTCGAGCGCCGCATCGCCGAAACGGATGGTGCCGGCGCTGGTGGCCTGCTGGCCGGTGACGGCACGCAAGAGTGAGCTTTTGCCGACGCCGTTGCGGCCGAGAACACAGGTGATCTTGCCCATCTCCGCTTTCAGCGACACGCCGCGCAGGGCCTGCGCCGCGCCATAGTGGAGGTTGATGTTTTCGACTGTCAGCATGATAAAACTCCATTGGCGGTATGGTGGGCGGCGTTACCCCCCTCTGCCCTGCCGGGCATCTCCCCCTCAAGGGGGGAGATCAGATGCCGTTCCCGCTCGTCCCATCGCCTACTGGTCATGAGGCGGGGTGTTAGCCGCTTGCCGATCTCCCCCCTTGAGGGGGAGATGCCCGGCAGGGCAGAGGGGGGTAACGCCGCAAACACCACCATCACCGCCCCAGATAATTCTCGATCACCTTCGGATCGCTGGACACAAAATCGATCGACCCTTCGGCCAGCACCGAGCCTTCGGCAAGACACGTCACCTTCACGCCCAGTTCGCGGATGAAGCCCATATCGTGCTCCACCACGACAACCGAACGGGTCTTCGCGATCTCCTTCAAAAGCACGGCGGTTTCCGCCGTTTCCGCATCCGTCATGCCGGCGACAGGCTCGTCCACCAGCAGCAGTTTCGGTTCCTGCGCCAGCAGCATGCCGATCTCAAGCCACTGTTTCTGGCCATGCGAAAGGTTGGCGGCGAGATCGCCGCGGCGGTGGCCGAGACGCACGGTGGCGAGGATTTCCTCGATGCGCGCCTTGTCCTCCTCCGTCAGCCGATAGAACAGCGTGGCGAAGACGCCGCGCTTGCGGTTCAGCGCCAGTTCCAGATTGTCCCAGACGGTATGGCTTTCGAACACCGTCGGCTTCTGGAACTTCCGCCCGATGCCGAGCTGGGCGATATCCGCCTCATCCTTTTTCGTGAGATCGATACTGTCTTCAAACAGCACCCTGCCCGTGTCCGGCCGCGTCTTGCCGGTGATGATATCCATCATCGTCGTCTTGCCCGCACCATTCGGGCCGATGATGGCGCGGAGTTCACCGGGCTCCACCACGAAGGAGAGCGAGTTGAGCGCCTTGAAACCATCGAAAGAAACGGAAACGCCATCAAGATAAAGCAGGCTTTTGGTTCTGTTTTCGGAAACCGTGTTCATGGGCTTACTCCGCCGCCTGTTGCGCAACCGCGCTGTCGTTGCCGGGCTGCTGGGCAGCGCCTGCCGCCCGCGCGACCCGCTTTTCGCGGCGTCCGACGAGATAATGCTGCACGGTGCCGACAATGCCCTTCGGGAAGAAGAGCGTTACCGCGATGAAGAGACCGCCCAGCGCAAACAGCCAGAATTCGGGAAAAGCGCCGGTGAAATAGCTCTTGCCGCCATTGACCAGAACAGCACCGATGATCGGCCCGATCAGCGTGCCGCGTCCGCCCACCGCCGTCCACACCACCACTTCGATGGAGTTGGCGGGGGAGAATTCGCCGGGGTTGATGATGCCCACCTGCGGCACGAACAGCGCCCCGGCAATGCCCGCCATCATGGCTGACACGACGAAGGTGAAGAGCTTGATGTTCTCCACCCTAAACCCAAGGAAGCGCACCCGGCTTTCGGCATCGCGCACGCCCACCAGCACCTTGCCGAATTTGGAATTGACGATGCCCGATGCGACCAGCAGCGAAAGCGCCAACATCACCGCCGTCATGGCAAACAGCACGGCACGGGTGCCATCCGCCTGCACGGAAAAGCCGAGGATGTCCTTGAAATCGGTCAACCCATTATTGCCGCCAAAACCCATATCGTTGCGGAAGAAGGCGAGCAACAGGGCATAGGTCATGGCCTGGGTGATGATCGAGAGATAAACACCATTGACGCGCGAGCGGAAGGCGAACCAGCCGAACACGAAGGCGAGCAGGCCCGGCACCACCAGCACCATCAACGCCGCAAACCAGAACATGTCGAAGCCGTGCCAGAACCACGGCAGTTCCTTCCAGTTGAGGAAGACCATGAAGTCAGGCAGCACGGGATGGCCATAGACCCCGCGCGTGCCGATCTGCCGCATCAGATACATGCCCATGGCATAACCGCCGAGCGCGAAGAAGGCGGCATGGCCGAGCGAGAGAATGCCGCAATAACCCCAGACAAGATCAAGCGCCAGCGCAAGCAGCGCATAGGAGAGATATTTGCCCAGCATCGACATGATGTAGGTCGGGATGCGGAACGCGCTGTCGGCTGGTAAAAGCAGGTTGGAGGCGGGCACCAGCACGGCGATGGCCAGAATGATGCCGATGGCGATGGAAATGCGGCGATCGAGCGCGCGCAGGAGGAAACCGGTAATCATGCTTCGATCGCCCTTCCCTTGAGTGCGAAGAGACCACGCGGCCGCTTCTGGATGAACAGGATGATGAGAACAAGCACGAGAATCTTGCCGAGAACGGCGCCCACCGTCGGCTCAAGGAACTTGTTGAGCACGCCGAGCGTCAGCGCCCCGACCAACGTTCCCCAGAGATTGCCGACCCCGCCGAACACCACGACCATGAAACTGTCGATGATGTAGCTCTGGCCGAGATTGGGCGAGACATTGTCGATCTGCGACAGCGCCACGCCGGCAAGTCCTGCAACACCCGAACCGAGCGCGAAGGTGAAGGCATCCACCCAGGGTGTGCGGATGCCCATGGAAGAGGCCATGCGGCGGTTCTGGGTCACGGCGCGCATCTGCAACCCGAAGGAGGAGCGCTTCAAAAGCACCAGCAGCGCGAAGAAGACCGAGAGCGAGAAACAGACAATCCAGACCCGGTTCCAGGTGAAATTGAGATAACCGACGCTGAAGGAGCCGGACATCCAGCCGGGGCTGCCGACTTCCCGGTTGGTCGGGCCGAAGATGGAGCGCACGCCCTGTTGCAGGATGAGTGAAATGCCCCAGGTGGCCAGCAGCGTTTCCAGCGGCCGCCCGTAAAGGAAGCGGATGACGCCACGCTCCATGATGAGCCCGACGAAGGCCGTCACCAAAAAAGCAGCTGGCAGTGCGATGGCGAGCGACCAGTCGAACAGGCCGGGGAAATGGCTGCGGATCACCTCCTGCACCATGAAGGTGGAATAGGCGCCGATCATCACCATCTCGCCATGGGCCATGTTGATGATGCCCATCACGCCGAAGGTGATAGCAAGGCCGATGGCCGCGAGCAGCAGTACGGAGCTGAGCGACAGGCCGTACCATACATTCTGTGCGTAATCCCAGAAGGCGAGCGCGCTTTCGATGCTCGCAATGGCGTTGTCGATATCCGGCTTCAGGCTCTGATCCACCGACGAGGACGCCGCCATGAGGATGCTGATGGCATCGCGGCCACCAAGGTTCTTGATGGTGGCGATCGCTTCTTTCTTTACCTCGAGGGGGCGGTCGGAGGAGAGCAGCGAGACGGCCCGCGCCTCCTCCATCCGGGTCCGCACCTCATTATCGGTTTCCTTTGATATGGCCGCTTCCAGCAATTCGAGATTTTCCGCGCTCGGCGCTTTCAAGACGGCATCAGCCGCCGAAAGCCGCACGGATTTTTCCGGGCTTAGCAGGGTCAGACCGCCGAGAGCGGCACGGATGACGCGGCGAAGATTGTTGTTGATCTTGATCTTGGAGACAGCGGCCTTGGGGGCTTCACCGGCGCTTTCGCCGCTCAGCGGATCGATCAACGTGAAGCTCGACCCTGTCGGTTTCGTCATGAACACCAGATTATCGGTCTTGCGCACGTAAAGATCACCCGCCGCGAAAGCCTCGAGCGCCGGCACGACCCGCGCGTCGCCGGTGGCGGCGATCTGCCCGATCAGCGTTTCGGCCTGTTTGAAGTCCGCCGTGCCGAGCTGGTCGATCAGCGCCTTCGGATCGCTTTGCGCGAAGGATTGCGCCGCGATCCCGAGGGTGAGCCAGAGAAAGATGGCTCCGAGAAAAGATCGGATCGTCATGTCGGGTTCCTTGGAGCGTTTCCGATAAAAGCGCCGTCTGTGGGTGCCGCCCCCCCCCTCTGCCCTGCCGGGCATCTCCCCCACAGGTGGGGAGATCGGCAAGGCGCGCCTGCATCGCTCTATCTCAACCGATGAGAAGGGCGAGACCTTGCCGCGAGTCGATCTCCCCACCTGTGGGGGAGATGCCCGGCAGGGCAGAGGGGGGCATGCTTGTTCAGTTTTTAACTATTAGAGTCACCGCCCCCCAACAAAGGGGGCGGCAACCAACCGTCGCTATCAGCTACCCTTGCCGCCGCACTTGCCACTGGCCACATTGAAGTTGCCGCAAGACATCGGCTTCCTCCAATCCGAGATCAGATCCTTCGAGTCCGGCAGGTAATCCGACCATTCATCACCCACCACCTGCGGTGTCTGCTGCACGATCTCAAACTGCCCATCGGCCTGGATTTCGCCGATCAGCACCGGCTTGGTGATGTGATGGTTCGGCATGACGGTGGAGTAACCGCCCGAAAGGTTCGGCACCGAAACGCCGATGATCGAGTCCAGAACCTTGTCCGTATCGGTCGTACCGGCGGATTCCACGGCCTTTACCCAGGCGTTGAAGCCGATATAGGCAGCTTCCATCGGGTCGTTGGTCACGCGCTTGTCGTTTTTCGTAAACGCATGCCAGGTCTTGATGAACTCGGCATTGACCGGAGCATCGACAGACTGGAAGTAGTTCCAGGCGGCAAGGTGGCCGACGAGCGGTGCGGTATCGAGACCGGCAAGCTCTTCTTCGCCAACAGAGAAGGCGACGACCGGAATGTCTTCCGCCTTGATGCCCTGGTTCGCCAGTTCTTTGTAGAAGGGCACGTTTGCGTCGCCGTTGATGGTGGAGACCACGGCGGTCTTCTTGCCGGCCGAGCCGAACTTCTTGATGTCGGAGACGATCGTCTGCCAGTCGGAATGACCGAACGGCGTGTAGTTGATCATGATGTCCTCTTCCTTGACGCCCTTCGACATCAGGTAGGCCTTCAGGATCTTGTTGGTGGTCTGCGGGTAGACATAGTCCGTGCCGGCCAGAACCCAGCGCTCCACACCTTCGGTGCTGGCGAGATAATCGACGGCCGGAATGGCCTGCTGGTTCGGTGCCGCACCCGTATAGAAGATGTTGCGCGAGGATTCTTCACCCTCGTACTGAACCGGGTAGAACAGGATCGAATTCAGTTCCTCGAAAACCGGCAGCACTGATTTGCGCGAGGAAGACGTCCAGCAGCCGAAAACGGCGGCGACCTTGTCCTGCGAAATCAGCTGGCGGGCTTTTTCGGCAAACAGCGGCCAGTCGGAGGCCGGATCGACCACGACGGCTTCGAGCTTCTTGCCGAGAACGCCGCCCTTCTTGTTCTGCTCGTCGATGAGCATCAGCATGGCGTCCTTCAGCGTCGTCTCTGAAATCGCCATGGTACCGGAAAGCGAATGCAGCACGCCGACCTTGATCGTGTCATCAGCTGCAAACGCGCCGTGGAAGGCGGTGGTGGACAGGATCGCGCCAAGCAGCGCGGCACTAAGCGTCTTGCGGAACATCATCGGAAGAACCCCTCTCCTTGTTGGCCTCTCGTCGAGGCTCAGCGGCATCTGCGGCCGCTGCTGGGAGGGACTATCGATCTCGCGGACGCGAAACCGTATACGTCAATTGACGTAGGCGGGGTGGCGAAAGATGCAGGGAAGGAGATTTGGGAGAAAGCTCGGTCTAAACATCCGCCGGCTTTTATGTTCGACCGTCCCGCCTATTCGACGTCATCCTCGCCCTTGAGGCGAGGATCCATAGGCGCTCCCATCGTGGATCCTCGGGTCAAGCCCGAGGATGACGCAGAGTGGGCCTGAAGAGTTGAAGACGCAAACGTGGCTAGGCCCACCGCAATCGGTAAAACTTCACAAGAAGCCAGATCAGGAATGCGGCTTGTCGTTCCGCTCTTCGTCGCGGATCGCATCATCGTGATACCAGGAACCGAAGTCGATATGCGGTTCCTGCGCCTGGCGCTCAAGGTCGTTCAGGCCGCTGCTGCGGAACTTCGAAAGACCCGCGCGCCCGCCGACCGGGAATTGATAGATCGTTGCCGTCTCGCGATGAATGCCAGTTGCCATTTCGATCATCTCACTTTGTTTGCATCGAAGCACTTTTTGTATGGAGCAAACCCGCAAGCGCCGGATTCGCTCCGTTTGATTAAAAAAAAATCACGTTGCGAAAAATATAGGCATTAATCGCCTCATCTACAAGAAAAACCATTCCGAAAGCGCCGGTTTTTGGGGCAAATGCCGATCCCTCGCGCGCAATTGAAATCATTGCACCGCAGCAGGGCATTTCCCCGCAAGACGTCGGCTATCTATCAGGATTCAATGATGAAACATGAGGGGTGAATTTGCTTGCCGCAGTGCAGCAGAAGCGGACCGAGGTGATACCGCAGCCCCTGCATGACAGGGCCCCTGAAAGATTTTTCGAAGAATTCGCCCGATATCGCCAATCTGGCACGCGGCATGCATCTAACCCGTCAGCCCTTGAACGCGAATGCGCTTCCGGTGGTCAAAGCCACGGGAGGCCTCAAGGCTTCGCATTGTTACCTATGAGAGGTTCGTAATGACTAAGTTCAAACTCGAGTACATCTGGCTGGACGGATACAAGCCGGTCCCTAACCTGCGCGGCAAGACACAGGTCAAGGAATTCGACGAATTCCCGACGCTCGAGCAGCTGCCGCTTTGGGGTTTTGATGGCTCGTCCACCCAGCAGGCCGAAGGCCACTCGTCGGATTGCGTGCTGAAGCCCGTTGCGATCTATCCCGATCCGGCCCGCACCAACGGCGTACTCGTCATGTGCGAAGTCATGATGCCTGACGGCGTCACCCCGCATGCATCGAACAGCCGCGCGACCATCCTCGACGACGAAGACGCATGGTTCGGTTTCGAGCAGGAATATTTCTTCTACCAGGACGGCCGTCCGCTCGGCTTCCCCGAGCAGGGCTACCCGGCTCCGCAGGGTCCGTATTATACCGGCGTCGGCTTCAAGAACGTCGGTTCGGTTGCCCGCGAAATCGTTGAAGAGCATCTCGACCTCTGCCTCGAAGCCGGCATCAACCACGAAGGCATCAACGCCGAAGTGGCCAAGGGCCAGTGGGAATTCCAGGTATTCGGCAAGGGCTCCAAGCGCGCCGCCGACCAGATCTGGATCGCCCGTTACCTGCTGGTTCGCCTTTGCGAACAGTACGGCATCGACGTCGAGTTCCATTGCAAGCCGCTCGGCGACACCGACTGGAACGGTTCGGGCATGCATTGCAACTTCTCCACCAAGTTCCTGCGTGAAGTTGGCGGCAAGGAATATTTCGAAGCCCTCATGGCCGCTTTCGCCAAGAACTGGCAGGAGCACATCGACGTTTACGGTCCGGACAACCATCTGCGCCTGACCGGCAAGCACGAAACCGCTCCGTGGAACAAGTTCTCCTACGGCGTTGCCGACCGTGGCGCCTCGATCCGCGTTCCGCATTCCTTCGTCAACAACGGTTACCGTGGTTACCTCGAAGACCGTCGTCCGAACTCGCAGGGCTGCCCCTACCAGATCGCTTCCGTCGTTCTGAAGACGATCGCAGAAGTGCCGCTCGCAAAGTCGGCTGCTGCCTGATAATCCAAGACATGGCGTCGCCCCGAGCCGGGCGACGCCATTTTTGTGTCCACCGAACGGCCGGACCGGTGACCTTTCGCCATCACCGTGCGCGACATAGACTTTCTTATGCGCAAATTCAGAAATGTTGCGTGGCTTCGAGCAACTGCATCGGATTTTCCGAAAACCGCGACACAGCTTTCGGTCCGATGCTCTAAAGCAAGAAAGTGAGCGATGGGCATTCTCCGCAAATTCTCTCTCGAAAACCGCATTGCCGTCATTACCGGCAGTGGCCGTGGTCTCGGTTTCGAAATCGCCAAGGCTTTTGCCGAGGCTGGCGCCCATGTGTGGCTGACCGGCCGCAATGCCGAGACGCTGGAAGAGGCGGCAGACACCCTTCGCAACGCCGGCGGAAAAGCCGACTACGCGGCCTTCGACATCGCCGATACGGCCGCCGGAAGCGCACTTGTCCGCCGCATCATGGACGAATTCGGCCATCTCGATATTCTCGTCAACAATGTCGGCGCGCGTGACCGCCGCCCGCTTGCCGAATTCAGCGACGACGACGTGCTGGAGCTGATCCGCACCGACCTCACCTCCTCCGTCTCGCTGTCGCGGGATGCTGCGCAAGCCATGAATGCCAATGGTTACGGCCGCATCATCACCATCACCTCCATTCTCGGCCACATCGTCCGGCCGGGTGATGCGATCTACCCCGTCGCCAAACAGGGCCTGACCGGGCTGATGCGCGCCATCGCCGTGGAATATGGCGCGCGCGGCATCACCAGCAACGCCATTGCGCCGGGCATGTTCGCCACGGAAACCAATGCCGCTCTTGCCGAAAACCCTGAGATGGTCGCCTTCGCCAAGTTGCGTGTGCCGCTGGAGCGCTGGGGCAGGCCGGATGAAATCGCCGGTGCGGCCCTGTTTCTGGCCAGCGACGCTGCCTCCTTCGTCAACGGCCATGTGCTGACGGTGGATGGCGGCATGTCGGTGCGACTGTGAGACGCCTCCCCCACCCGCGGCCACATTGTTCCGGCAAAACCGGGCCTCTGGCGGCGGGAGGCATGACGGAACATCCGTTGCGGAAAGGGGCTGGATCGTAAGCATGGCCGCACGGCAACGCATCATCCCCGTCAGGCGCGAATATAACCGCTGGGTCGCCAACCAGACGCTGGAAGATTATGCGCTGCGCTTCACCGCCAAAAGCGCCCGGCAGTTTTCGTCCAACCGCATTTCCCACACCGCCATCGGCGCGATTTCGTTTCTGGCGCTGGAAGCCATCGGCGGCGCCATCACGCTGTCCTACGGCACCACCAACGCCTTCTATGCCATCATCGTCGCCGCCATCGCCATGCTCGCCGTCGGCCTGCCGATCAGCCGTTACGCCATCCGCCACGGCGTCGATATCGATCTTCTAACGCGCGGCGCAAGCTTCGGTTACATCGGCTCCACCATCACCTCGCTGATCTACGCCGCCTTCACCTTCATGCTCTTCGCCATCGAGGCGTCGATCATGTCCGGCGCGCTGGAACTGGCGCTCGGCATTCCCCTGTGGATCGGCTACATCATCTCCGCCGTCATGGTCATTCCACTCGTCACCCACGGTGTGCGCCTCATCAGCCGTTTCCAGATCATCACCCAGCCCTTCTGGATCGTGCTGAACGTGCTGCCCTTCATCTTCATCGCCCTGATGGATTGGGAAAAATACGATCTCTGGAGAGCCTTTTCCGGCATTCGTCATGCCTCCGGCCCGCCGGGCACACTTGCCCCCTTCAATCTGGTGGAATTCGGCGCGGCGTCCGCCGTCATTCTCGCTCTGATGTCGCAGATCGGCGAACAGGTGGATTTCCTGCGCTTTCTGCCCGCCGAAGGCCAGAGCCGCCTTCGCCACCGCATCGCGGTCTTTCTGGCCGGGGCCGGCTGGGTCGTCGTTGGCGTGCCGAAGCTGCTGGCCGGCTCCTTCCTCGTGGTCTTGACCTTCAGCTCCGGCGTCTCGGTGGATCGTGCCGCCGATCCGGCGCAGATGTATCTGACCGCCTTCGGTTACATGATCCCCAACGAGACGGCCGCCATGCTGTTGATGGTCGCCTTCGTGGTCGTGTCGCAGCTGAAGATCAACGTCATGAACGCCTATGCGGGTTCACTCGCCTGGTCCAACTTCTTCTCCCGCCTCACCCACAGCCATCCCGGCCGCGTCGTCTGGCTGGTCTTCAACGTGGCGATCGCGCTGCTGTTGATGGAACTCGGCATCTACCGCCTGCTGGAAGAAACGCTCGGCATCTTCTCCATCATCGCCATGGCCTGGCTCTGCACCATCTCGGCCGATCTTTTCATCAACAAGCCACTTGGCCTCGCCCCGCCCGGCATCGAGTTCAAGCGCGCCCATCTCTACGATATCAATCCGGTCGGCGTCGGCTCCATGGCGCTTTCGGCCACCATTGCGCTGATGGCGCATTTCGGCACCTTCGGCGCGCTCGCCGCCTCGCTTGCGCCCTATCTAACGCTGATCGTCGCCTTCATCGCCTCGCCGCTGATCGCCTGGGGCACCAAGGGCAAGTTCTATCTGGCCCGCAAACCGCGCCAGAAATGGCGCGAGCTGAGCGCCATCACCTGCTCGATCTGCGAACACCCGTTCGAACCGGAGGACATGGCGTGGTGCCCGGCCTATGCGGCACCGATCTGTTCGCTCTGCTGCTCGCTGGACAGCCGCTGCCATGACATGTGCAAGCCGAAGGCCAAGCTCAACTATCAGGTCGCGACGGTCGCAAAGACCTTCCTGCCGAGGCAACTGGTGGCAAAGCTCGCCACCCGTCTGGGGCGTTACGGCATGGCGGCGGCGATTGCCGTCACCGCCATCGGCGGCATATTGGCGCTCATCGCCCATCAGGTCGGCACCGCCTCGCCGACAACGGCTGACGTGGTGAACCGCACCATCCTCATCGTGTTTTTCGTCTTTGCCGTCATCGCCGGGATCGTCTGCTGGTTCCTCGTTCTTGCCCATGACAGCCGGGTGGTGGCGGAAGAGGAATCCTCGCGCCAGAACACGCTGCTCTTGAAGGAAATCGCCGCCCACAAGAAAACCGACGCCGCCCTTCAGGACGCCAAGGAAACGGCTGAGGCCGCCAACCGGGCCAAGAGCCGTTACGTGGTCGGCCTCAGCCACGAATTGCGCACGCCGCTCAATGCCGTGTTAGGCTACGCCCAGATCTTGGAACGCGACGAGACCATTCCCGCGCCGCGCCAATCGGCCATCAAGGTCATCCGCCGTTCCGCCGACCATCTGTCGGGCCTGATCGACGGGCTTCTCGATATTTCCAAGATCGAGGCCGGCCGCCTGCAGGTCTATTCCAACGAGATCAACATTCAGGATTTCCTCGACCAGATCGTCGATATGTTCCGCCCGCAGGCGCAGGCCAAGGGTCTGGAATTCCGGCATGAACGCGCCCATTCCCTGCCGCAATATGTGCGCACGGATGAAAAGCGTCTGCGCCAGATTCTCGTCAACCTGCTCTCCAACGCCATCAAGTTCACCGATGAGGGCAGCGTCACCTTCGATGTCGCCTATCGCAGCCAGGTGGCGAGCTTCACGGTGTCGGATACCGGGCGCGGTATTGCCGAAAAAGACCTTGCCCGCATCTACGAGCCTTTCCAGCGTGGCGAGGCCGAAAGCGTGCGCCCCATGCCGGGCCTCGGCCTGGGGCTGACAATCACAAGGCTTCTGACCAATACGCTGGGCGGTGAGATTTCCGTTTCGAGCGAGAAGGATCAAGGCTCCACCTTCCGCGTCCGCTTGATGCTCTCCGCCGTGCACCGGCCAAGCACCGCGCCTGCGCCGGAAAAGACCATCCGCTCCTATTCCGGCCCACGCCGCACCATCGTCGTGGTTGATGACAACGAAGACCATCGTGAGCTGATGCGGCAGGTGCTCTCGCCGCTGGATTTCGTAGTGCTGACCGCCCAGAGCGGACCGGAATGCCTGACGCTGATCGAAGGTGTGAAGCCCGACCTTTTCCTCATCGATATCTCTATGCCCGGCATGACCGGCTGGCAGCTCGTGACGAAACTGCGCGAAGCCGGCCAGATCGCCCCGCTCATCATGCTCTCGGCCAATATCGGTGACGGAACCGTTGCGGGTGCGGGCGAAGATAACCACAACGACGCCATCGCCAAACCGGTCGATATCCGCCATCTGTGCGACAGGCTCGCCGTGCATCTCGGTCTGAAATGGATTTACGATACGGACCTGCCGCCGGCACCCGCACCTCCGCCCCCGGCGCAGATCGTCCATCCGGGCGCGATCCATATTCAAGATTTGCAACGGCTCGGCGAAATAGGTTACATACGCGGCATAGAGGCGAAACTCGCCGATCTTGCCCGCAACACGGATAACCTGCCTTTCACGCAAGAGCTCGGCACCTATGTGCAGGCTTTCGATCTGGCCGGTTACGCGCATTTTCTCAAGCGGTTTTCAGATAGCGACAGGGGAGACGGCAAGGCATGAGCGGGCCAGGCGCAGCACTGCCGAGAGACATCGTATTGCTGGTGGATGACAGCCCGGAGGCGCTTGGTTTCTTGACCGATGCGCTGGAACAGTCAGGCTTTTCAGCGCTGATCGCCACCTCGGGTCAGGCCGCACTCAACATCGCCGAACGCATCACGCCCGATATCATCCTGCTCGATGCCGTCATGCCTGCTATGGACGGTTTCGAAACCTGCCGCCGCCTGAAAGCCAATGCCGCCGTGGCGCAGGTGCCTGTCATCTTCATGACCGGGCTGACGGAGACCGAACATGTGGTGCGAGCGCTCGAATCCGGCGGTGTCGATTATCTGACCAAGCCGATCAACATCGATGAGCTGCGCGCCCGTATCCGTGTTCACCTTACCAATGCCCGCTCGGCCCAGAGCGCCCGCGTGGCGCTGGATGCTGCCGGGCGGCACCTGCTTGCCGTGCGCGCCAACGGCGCGATCCACTGGTCGACCCCGCAGGCAACCCGGCTGGTCAACGCCGCCACCGGCCGCGATGACGGGCTGGAGATCGTCGTCAGCCATATTGCCGGCTGGCTGGGCAACCGGGCGACGGCGGATACCGCGCGCGACACGCCGCTGACAATCACACAGGCCGGGCGTCCCGCCCTGCAACTCTCCTTCCTCGGCGCCATGGGGCCGGACGAACATCTGTTCCGTCTGACTGCCGCCAACGAGAAATCGGACGACCATTTGCTGAAAGAACATTTCACCCTGACGACACGGGAATCGGAAGTGCTGCTATGGATCGCCAAAGGAAAATCCAACCGCGATATCGGCGATATTCTCGGCCTTTCCGCCAGAACCGTGAACAAACATCTGGAACAGATCTACGTCAAACTCGGCGTCGAAAACCGCGCTTCGGCGGCCGTCAAGGCGGCGCATATTCTGCATCAGGGCTGACGGCTGCATTTCGTGCGGCCAGGTTCAAAAAACATATATTTTCCGCGTGAGCGCAGAACACCAATTTATTGACCGAGCGAGTGCCGCTTGTTTCTTCTCCCCGCCGGGGAGAAGGCCGCGGCAGCGGGATGAGGGGGCTAGGGTAGCGATATCCGGAGAGCTTGCCCCCTCATCCGACCCTTCGGGCCACCTTCTCCCTCTCGGGGAGAAGAAACAAGCCTCAACCCCCGCCTCCCAAAAATCACCTCCCGATCCACCTGAACTCCAACACAGGAAACCCCATGGACCGTTTCATCATCCTCTCCGGCTGCTCCGGCGGCGGCAAATCCACCCTTCTTGCCGAACTTGCCCGACGCGGTTTCGCCAGCGTCGAAGAACCCGGCCGCCGCATCGTCATTGAAGAAACCCGCAATAACGGCACCGCCCTGCCCTGGATCGACATCGAGGCTTTCGCCCGCCGGGCGATCGCCATGGCGCTGGAAGACCGGCAAAAGGCGCCGGCGGAAGGCCTCGTCTTTTTCGACCGCGGCCTGATCGACGCCGCTTCTGCGCTACGCCATGTCGGCGGCGATGGCTTCATCGATACGCTGAAAAACACGCACCGCTATAACCGTCTGGTTTTCCTCACCCCGCCCTGGCCTGAAATCTATCGCGGCGACGATGAGCGCCGGCATGGTTTCGACGCGGCGGTCGAGGAGTATGAACGTCTTGTCCGGGACTATGAAACGCTTGGCTACGATAGTGTCGTGCTGCCAAAATCAGGCATCGAGGAACGTGCCGACTTTATCCTGGCGCGGATTGGCTGACAGCGACAGGTTCGGCCTCGGCGATATCAGAGCAATTGCGCAACGGTGACAAACTCAAACCCGCGTTGACGAAGGCCGTCTATGATCAGGGGCAAGGCCTGCCGGGATACCTCGCGGCTTCGATACATGACATGCATGATGATGATCGAGCCGTTTCTCGTTTGCTCGATGACGTGACTGGCGAGGGCGGCCGCATCGTCGGCGACATCGGGAAACGATTCCGGTTCGACATCCCACATGATGGTCTTCCGGTCATGCCGTGAAAGATACCAGGGCAAGGTGAGCAGCTTCTTGCCATAGGGCGGCCGGAACATGATCTCGCCTTCGTAGCCCGCAGCGCGAATAGCCGCATCGGTGCGCTCGATCTCCTCCCTGATCCGCGCCGGCCCCATGAACATCATGTTGGAATGCGTATAGCTATGGTTGCCGAGCTGATGCCCCTCGCTCACGATCATGCGCGCCTGCGGCAGGTTTTCTTCGGTCTCCTTACCGGTCAAAAAGAAAGTCGCTTTTACCCCGCGCTCCCTCAGGATCGTCAGGACATCAGGCGTAAAACGCACCGACGGCCCATCGTCGAAGGTCAGCGCCACCACCGGCCTTTCCGTTTCGACCCTTGCGATGATGCCACCAAATAATTGCGTCGTTCGGGATTTGCTGAAGAAATGCACGCCTATCAGCACCGCCGCCAGCCCAGCAAGAACAAGGAATAGAGACACGGTTCGCTTTATCGTCATTGCTACCCCTCATTGCAGTTTTCCCGAGAGGCTTTGTTTCCCGCCTTGTTGTCTCCAGTATGGCAAGCCGGACCACAAAAAGAAAAAGCCCGGCATCGCTGCCGGGCTTCGATAGGAAGTCACAGAAGAGCTTAGCTGCCCTGCTGGATGTAGGTGAACTTGCCGTCCGGCCCCTTCTTCCATTCGTACATGACGTAGCCGGGAAGCTTCGGGTCGCCCTTCTCGTCGAAGGAGATGTCGCCAAGCGCGGTCGGGAAGGTGCCGGACTTCAGGGCCTCGGCAACCTTTTCCGGCTCCACGGAACCGGCAGCCTTCGCCGCACCGGCAATCGCCTGCATAGCGGCGTAGGAGTAGAGCGTGTAGGCTTCCGGGTTGAAGCCAGCAGCCTTGAACTTCTCTACCAGCTCCTTGTTTTCCGGGCGCAGCGTCGGATCGGGGCCGAAGGTGTTGAGCGTGCCTTCAACGGCGTCGCCGGCGATGGAAGCAAGTTCGTTCGAGACGATACCGTCGCCCGAAACGAGCTTCGCCTTCAGGCCCTGGTCAGCCGCCTGGCGGATGATGAGACCGGCTTCGGTGTGCAGGCCGCCCCAGTAGATGATGGAAACGCCGGCTTCCTTCATCTTGGAGATCAGCGCCGAGAAGTCCTTGTCGCCGACGTTGACGCCTTCATACATGACCTCAGTCACGCCGGCGGCATTGGCAGCCTTCTTGGTTTCATCGGCAAGGCCCTGACCATAAGGTGTCTTGTCGTGAATGATGGCGACCTTGGCGTCCTTGAAGTGGTCGGCCAGGTACTTGCCGGCAATGCCGCCCTGCTGGTCGTCACGGCCGCAGGTGCGGAAAGTGTTCCACAGGCCGCGTTCGGTGAAAACAGGGTTGGTTGCGGCAGGCGTGATTTCGAGAATGCCGTTTTCAGCGTAAACTTCAGAGGCCGGAATGGAAACGCCGGAGTTGAAGTGACCGACAACGAATTTCACGCCGTCAGCAACGAATTTGTTGGCAACCGAAATACCCTGCTTGGGGTCGGATACGTCGTCGCCCAGCACGATCTTGATCTGCTCGCCATTGATGCCGCCGGCGGCATTGATGTCTTTCGCAGCCTGTTCGGCACCCTTCTGGATCTGAGCGCCAAAAGCAGCATTCGGGCCGGTCAGCGGTGCGCCGACAGCGATCACGACATCGGCCCAGGCCGAACCGCCAAACGCGACCATGGCGGTCAGCGCAACAGCGGAAAGAAGAGACTTCTTCATTACTTTACTCCCAGTTCCTTTGGATGGGTTGATTGCAAGGACCTGTTCAGTACCCACCTTCACTGAACAGGAAACCGTTCCACTCTGACGAGCATTGTGCAGCCGGAAAAATCCGCCTGTCAATCTTTCTTCTTGTAGGAAAATGCCGACGTCCGGTCGTAGAGCCAATAGTAATTATTGACCATCTGGCTCGTCCTGCGCATGCGGAAACCGATGCTGGAAAAGACCAGAAGAAGAACGACGTCAAACACGTAATAGAAGCCGTTGATGAACGGCCCGTTGAAGAGCGCGTAATGCAGAAACCGCATGACGAGCCCCAGTGCGAGCGTATAGATCACCACCCGCGTATAACCGCCCCAGCCATCGGCCACCGATCTGCCCGTGCGCCACGCCGTCCAGAAACCCAAGAGAACAACCAGTGCGCGCAGAACATAACGCACGCCGTTATCGGTTTCGAAAAAAAGGCCCTGCATCTCTTTCCCCATCAGTGCCGGGCGGAAACGCCCTGGCCCTGCCTTGTCTGTCGTCCCGTCGTTTCCCGCCGGGCATTTTATTGTTTACGCCCCGCCAGGGATCCTTAAGGTTTGGCCGAAAGGACGGCAGGCCGCCGTTTGCAGTCTTGCGCCGCAAGATTTCCGGCGCAAGTAAAATCTTTCAGTGCCGTCCGCCTTCGAGATAGGCGGCGCGCACCTGCGGATCGGCGAGCAGTTCCCTGCCCGAACCACTCATCGTCACCTTGCCGTTGACCATCACATAAGCGCGGTCGGAAAGCTTCAGCGCGGCAAAGGCGTTCTGCTCCACGAGGAAGACGGTCAGCCCCTCTTCCTGGTTGAGTTTCTTGATCGCCTCGAAAATGCCCTTGACGATCAGCGGTGCAAGACCGAGCGACGGCTCGTCGAGAAGCAGCAGCTTCGGCCGCGCCATCAGCGCGCGGCCGATGGAGAGCATCTGCTGCTCGCCGCCGGAAAGCGTGCCGCCGCGCTGGCTCTGGCGCTCTTTCAGACGCGGGAACATCGTGAAGATCTTCTCGACGTCCTCTTTGAAATGCTTGAGATTATCGAGATTGGCGCCCATCTGCAGGTTTTCCAGCACCGTCATGCGCGGGAAAATCCGGCGGCCTTCCGGCGACTGGGCGATGCGCTTGCGGGCGATGAGATGCGTCGGCAGATGGGTAATGTCCTCACCGTCGAAGATCACCTGACCGGCGCGCGCCTGCGGGCTGCCGCAGATGGTCATCATCAGCGTCGACTTGCCGGCGCCATTGGCGCCGATCAGGCTGACGATCTCACCCTTGTTGACCTCGACATCAACACCGGCCAGAGCCCGGATATTGCCATAATAGGTTTCGACACCCTGGACTTTGAGAAGCGATTCACCGGGCATCAGGCCGCTCCTCCGTCGAGTTCTTCCGCAATCACGTCTTCCACTTCATCATCCTCGACACCCAGATAGGCGGCGATGACCTTCGGGTCGTTCTTCACATGGTCCGGCGAACCGTCGGAAATCTTCTGGCCATATTCCAGAACCACGACATGGTCGGAAATCTGCATGACCACGGACATGTCGTGCTCGATAAGAAGCAGCGACGTGCCTTCATCGCGGATGCCGCGCAGCAGCGCATTGAGCGCCAGCGATTCCTTCGGATTGAGACCGGCGGCCGGCTCATCGAGGCACAGAAGCTCCGGCCCCGTGCACATGGCGCGGGCGATTTCCAGACGGCGCTGCGCGCCATAGGGCAGATCGCCGGCCGGATCGTCGGCGCGGTCGGTCAGATCGGCCTTGTCCAGCCAGTATTTGGCCTTTTCGATCGAGTCGTCCACCGCCCGCCGGTAAGCGGGCAGGCCGAGAAGGCCGAGAATGGTGTAACCCGAGGCCTTCATCAGCGCATTGTGCTGCGCCACCAGCAGGTTTTCCAGAACCGTCAGACCCGAAAACAGGCGGATGTTCTGGAAGGTGCGCGCCACCTTGGCCTTCTTGGTGATCTCGAAATCCGGCAGGCGCTCGAGAAGATGCGCCTCGCCACTCTGCTGGCGCATGGTGATCATGCCCATCGTCGGCTTGTAGAAGCCGGTGATGCAGTTGAAGACCGTGGTCTTGCCCGCACCGTTGGGGCCGATCAGCGCCGTGATCTCGCCGCGCTTCGCCTCGAAGGAGAAGTCGTTGATGGCCATCAGGCCGCCGAAGCGCATCGAGAGGTGTTCGACCTTGAGGATCGTATCGCCAGTGGTGTTTGGTGTCATGTTCGTCATTCCGGAAGCCATCAACCGTGACCTTCCTTGGTAAAGCTGCCGGAGACGGCCTTGCGTTCTTTAAGGAAGGCCGTGGGTTCACGCGAGCCGACGAAACCGCGCGGCTTGAACAGCATGACGATGACCATGGCGAGACCGAAGAGCAGCATGCGGTAAAGTTCCGGTGTGAAGTCAGGCCCGAAGACATGCTTCAGGAACTCCATCTCGCGCAGAAGCTCGGTGCCGCCGACCATGACGAGCGCCGCAATGGCGATACCTGTCAGCGAGCCCATGCCGCCAAGTACGACGATGGCGAGGATGACGGCCGATTCCAGGAACACGAAGCTTTCCGGCGAAACGAAACCCTGCCGCGCGGCGAAGAACGAACCGGCGAAACCGCCGAACATCGCGCCCGTGGCAAAGGCGGTGAGCTTGGTGATGACGGTGTCGATGCCGAGCGAACGGCAGGCGATTTCGTCCTCGCGCAGCGCTTCCCATGCACGGCCGATCGGCATGCGGCGCAGCTTGATGGTGACGTAAGCCGTCAGCATGCACAGAAGCAGGATCACGTAGAACAGGAAGATCTTGTAATAGGCCGACGACATCGACAGGCCGAAGGCCTTGGCGAAATTGTTCGGCGCGGCGACATCGAAGGACCAGATGCCGAAGACCGAAGCCTTGGCGATGCCGGAAATGCCGAAGGTGCCCTTGGTGACGGCCGTCCAGTTCAAAAGCACGAGGCGGATGATCTCACCGAAGGCCAGCGTGACGATCGCCAGATAGTCGCCGCGAAGGCGCAGAACCGGGAAACCGAGAATGATGCCCCAGAAGCCGGCGAGAATGCCCGCCACCGGCAAAAGCACCCAGAAGGACAGGCCGAAATGGCTTGACAGCAGCGCGTAGGAATAGGCGCCGACCGCGTAAAAGGCCACATAACCGAGATCGAGCAGGCCGGCGAGGCCGACGACGATGTTCAGGCCCCAGGCCAGCATCACATAGATCAGGATCTGGATGCCGAAATTGTCGACGAATTTCAGCGAGCCCTGAAAGCCGAACAATTGCACGGCGATAACCGGATAAAGCAGCAGCAGGACGAGCGCCAGCTTCAGGAAGTGCTTGTGGAAAAATCCTTTTTCCTCGGAGATTTCCAGAATGCCACTTTTCGCCTTGGCAAGCCGGCGGCGGTCCAGCGACGGCTTGATGAAGCCGACCACGAGAAAGCGGCCGACAGCGGCAATGCCGACGAAGATCGCCAGAAGCCCCCAGCGGGTGCCCCAGATCAGCTGGTTGTTGATATCCTGATAGGTGACGATGCCGACATAAAGAATGAACATGCCGAACGAGATGAGGCCCGCAATCAGGCCCTCCTTCACAGCCGCCGCCATCAGGCTCGGGCTGGAAGCGGCGTTTTCGGAAGCGATATTGGTCATGGGATCACACCTTCTCGACTTCCGGACGACCGAGAATACCGGTCGGCTTGAAGATCAGCACGAAAGCCAGAATGCCGAATGCCGCGACATCCTTGTAGGCGATGGAGAAATAGGCCGACCACAGCGATTCAATGAGACCGATCAGCAGACCGCCAAGAACAGCGCCCGGAAGCGAGCCGATGCCGCCGAGAACGGCCGCGGTAAACGCCTTGACGCCGGGAATGAAGCCGTCGCTGAACGAGGCAACGCCATAATACATCAGATACATGGTGCCCGCGACCGCAGCCAGCGCCGCACCCATGATGAAGGTGATGGAGATGGTCTTGTCGACATCAACGCCGAGCAATGCGGCCATCTTGCGGTCCTGTTCGGTGGCGCGCTGCGCCCGGCCGAGCGGGGTCTTGTTGACGATATACCAGAAGGCGAAGAGCAGCACCGAGGTGACGACCATGATGATCAGCTGCTTCAGCGAGACGGTAATGGCGCCGAAATGATAGCTTTCCGTCACCATGGACGGGATCGGCTTGTTGCGCGGACCCTGGGTGACCTGGATGAAATTGGACAGCGCGATCGACATGCCGATGGCAGTGATCAGCGGTGCAAGACGGAACGAACCTCTGAGCGGGCGGTAGGCGACGCGCTCGATCACCCAGTTCCACAGGCCGGTCATCAGCATGGCGACGACCATCATCAGAAGCAGAAGAAGCGCCACCGGAATGCCGGCGACAAAAGATGTCACGATCAGGAAAACGATCAGCGCGGCGAAGCCGCCAAGCATGAAAATATCGCCATGGGCGAAGTTGATCATGCCGATGATGCCGTAAACCATCGTATAGCCGATAGCGATGAGGCCGTAGATCGATCCAAGAGTCAGCCCGTTGATGAGCTGCTGGATAAAATACTCCATGTCTTTCCCCCGGGCACGACCTCGAATGGGTCACGCCTCGTTATGTTAATTATAGGGGAAGCCTTTCAGGCAGACCCCCACCCTCAAAATGCATATCGTGTTCGTTAAAAATGTGAAGTCAAAAACGGGCGATCCTGCACAAAATTTGGAATTTCCACATGGACTGCCGCTTTCCCGGTCAAAAGAGCCATGATTTTGGCAGGAAGTGCTGAAAAAATGACGGTTGGATGCTTATTTTAGCATTGTCCAATGCCATTATTTGACGGGCAGCGGGCAAAGGAGTAGCGAATATCGGAACGGCGATATCCCGCAGACGGGATACAATTGGCAAAGAGATGATCGACATATTGACGAAAGCGGCGCTGGACGCCGGGCAGGCCATCATGGCGGTCCATCGCGCCGGCCCACATGTGTCATACAAGGACGACTGTTCGCCCGTGACCGAGGCCGACCAGCGTGCCGAGGTGATCATCCTTGCGGCGCTGGTCCTCCATTTTCCAGACATCCCCGTGGTGGCCGAAGAGGCTGTCTCAAACGGCATCCTGCCGGAAACCGGTGCGGAATTCTTTCTCGTCGATCCGCTTGACGGCACCAAGGAATTCATTGCCGGCAAGGACGATTTCACCGTCAATATCGCGCTCATCCGCAATGGTGTTCCGGTGGCCGGCGTCGTTTACGCCCCCTGCCGTGGACAGGCGTGGACGGGTGAGGAAAACACCGCCGAAAAGCTCGCAATATCAGGCGAAGGCGCAATCCTTTCGCGCCACCCCATCCGGGCGCGTCAGCGCGGCGCTTCGCCCGTGGCGCTGATCAGCCGCTCGCATTGCACGGCGAAAACGGAAGCCTTCGTGGCCGAGCACGGGCTGAAAGACTGCATTTCCGTCGGCTCCTCGCTGAAATTCTGCATGCTGGCGGAAGGCGCTGCCGATATCTACCCCCGCTTCAGCCGTACCATGATGTGGGACACGGCCGCCGGCGACGCCGTGCTGCGCGCCGCAGGCGGCAGGACGCTCGATTGCGAGGGCAGGCCCCTTGTCTATGCGGTGAGGGGCGATGGCGAGGATGCGCTGGCCAATCCGGACTTCATTGCCGAGGGGGCGATGGCGGTGGAACACGCGGGGTAACAGGCGCTCGGCGTTTCCTCGGCTCTTGCAAAGCGCGGATCGATCTCCGCTTCGGCGTATGAGGCTCCCCCCCTCTGCCCTGCCGGGCATCTCCCCCTCAAGGGCGGAGATCAGCCGGAGGCACTACCACCACTTCATTCGCAAATGCTGAGATGGGCGAAGCCTGCCCGCGAGTCGATCTCCCCCCTTGAGGGGGAGATGCCCGGCAGGGCAGAGGGGGGTAAGCCGCGCCCACCAAGGCCCAACAAAATAATCCATCCCCACTCATCCCCACCCCACGTCCCCCCGTCACAATGCCCCGCAAGGAAACACCACAACGCGGAAGGCACATCATGACGGAACAGACGGCGAGACTTCGGCTTCCTTACATCCTGCCCTCACAGGCCCAAAAACACGTCACCCACAACGAAGCCCTGCAAAGGCTGGATGCAATCGTGCAGCTCACCATCAAGGCTGCCGTTGCCGCCCCGCCCGAGAATGCGGCCGAGGGCGATTGTTTCCTGCTGACGCCGGGCGCCACCGGCGATTGGGTCGGCAAGGGCGGCAGGCTCGCGTTCCGGCAGGATGGCGCGTGGCTCTTTATAGTACCGCAGCCGGGCTGGACGGCATGGTTTGCGACCGAGAGCAAATATCGCCTGCTGCAGGACGGGAGCTGGCGCGACCTGCCGCTGCCGGCCACCGGCCGGCAGGAGCGGCTGGGGATCGGCGCGGAGGCCGATGACACCAACCGGCTGGCGCTCGCCTCCCCCGCCAGCCTCTTTACCCATGCCGAGGAAGACGGCAGCCACCGCATGACGATCAACAAGGCGGCAAAGGCCGATACCGCCACGCTGCTGTTCCAGTCCGGCTGGAGCGGCCGGGCGGAAATGGGCCTTGCCGGCCATGACGGGTTTTCGATCAAGACCAGTGTGGATGGCACCTCCTGGCACACGGCGCTTCTGTGCAGCGGCGATGGCCGGGTCTCGATGCCCAACCGTCCGCTTGCCGTCGCCGGCATGCCCTCTGGCTCGGCGGCGGGTTTTTCCGTGCTCTTCATCGCCGAGGGCGGATTTGCGCTCGGGGAAACCTTGGGAACCGGCGGGCGTGAACTCGTCGTTCCGGCAAAGGGCCTTTATCTGGCAGCATTGTCGCTCGCCGTGGCCTCCTCCTCCGGCCACCGGGTGACGCTTTTCATCAACGGTGCGGCGGCCAGTTTCGGCATGACAGGAAATGCATCGACCTCAGGCACACAGCAGTCGGCAACATCGATCCTTCCGCTCGATGCCGGCGACCGCCTGCGGCTGCAGCATGAGGGAACGGCGGAATTTACCCAGGGCAACGGGAAAACGTGCCTTTCGCTTGCGGCACTCTGACGGAAACAACCGATGAGAGAGAAAAATTGCGATTTTTGGAAAAATTTTTTCCCGGCAAAATAAGGCGACTCGAACAAATCAGGCGAAACCGTTCAAATTCTTAATAAATTGTCACGAGCTGCTTAGGCAATTTTTAAAGGTACCGGGATAGAGTTCCCGTCATATGGTCTTGAGTTTGTATAGAGTGTCCAATGACCGAAATGATACGCCCACGAGTTAAATATGTCATCGGCCCCGATGGCAGCCCTCTGACGATTGCGGATCTTCCGCCTGCCAATACCCGTCGCTGGGTCATTCGCAGAAAGGCGGAGGTGGTTGCCGCGGTACGCGGAGGACTGCTGAGCCTCGAGGAAGCCTGCGAGCGTTATACGCTCACCGTTGAAGAATTCCTGTCCTGGCAGTCCTCGATCTCCGATCATGGCCTCGCCGGTCTGCGCACCACGCGCATTCAGCAATATCGCCACTAAACAGTGCGCCGGCGCGGTAACGCGCCCCAAACCGAATTCCAGAACGCCCCGCCGGATCATCGACGGGGCTTTCGGTTTGATTTCGGATTTCTCCTGAAAACTGCCCGACAGAGCCGGTGATTGTCGCCGGTTTGTGTCCGCTGCGTTCGCTATCGCGCTGTTTCAATTCAGGCGCAAGCCGTTAGAGTGGCGAAAACGAACAGCAATGCGGAGGCAGAGACCATGGACATCAAGACCACCGAAACCGGATCGCGCGGCGAATATTCGGCGACCATCGACGGCCACAAGGCGGAGATGACCTATTCGCGCACCTCCCCTTCCCTCATCATCATCGACCATACCGGTGTGCCCGATGCGCTGCGCGGCAAGGGTGTCGGCCAGGCGCTCGCCGCCCATGCGATCGACGAAGCCCGCAAGGGCGGCTGGAAGATCATTCCGCTCTGCCCCTTCTTCAAGGCCCAGACATTGCGCCATGCCGAATGGGCGGATGTGATCCAGGGGTAAAAGGGTAGACATAAAGAGCGTTATGGCAGCTATCTACGGGTGTTTTGGCCAAAACGGAGCATCCACACTCCGTCACCCCGGCCTTGAGCCGGGGTCCAGCAAGCTCAAGTCATTGAGCTGAAAAGACACTTCTCGTTGCGCAGGCGCGCGTCGGCTGGATGCCGGATCAAGTCCGGCATGACGGCGGAGAGATTTTCAGGTGTGCCAGCAATCACGCCACCTTCAACGGCGGCGTCCCGGCATGCATGCTCCGGCGGACTTCTTCACGGAATTCCAGCGTATCCTCTGCGCCATGCACCGCCACGGCATGTTGCACGGCCGCTTCCATAAGCTCTTCTTGAGAATCGGCGGAAATGGCAACGGTGCATCTGCTGTCACTGGGGAATTCACGGCAATCGATATATTGGCGGGCCATTTTTTCCTCCCTGCAATAGCCGCCCGCGCCTGCACGGGGCGCGTGCGCGTAAAAGCCTCCGGCTCACGGTCGGAACCCCCGTAAAATACGCCTTTCCCCACTTCCGGACAATCGAAATCGGGCCTGATCGTCCCAGCGGGAAACACCGGCGACGCCGCAAGACAAAAGGCCGCCCTTAAGGAGCGGCCTTTTAAAAAAATGCACGGCGTCCCGTCATTGAAAGCCGCCTCCTGATCCACCGGCAGCCGTCAATGAGGACGATCATTCGTCAGCTTTTGCGCCTGTGGTCAGGCGCGGGCGCGGATGGCTCCGTCGCGGTTTTCCAGTGCGGCGGCCTTTTCATATTCGGCCTGCACCTCTTCCAGCGAAGCCTCGGCGGCCTCCTGCTGGGCCTTCAGCTCCCGGATCGAGACCTGAAGATTATCCGCCCGCTGGCGCGCGGCCTTGGCGAAGGTCGGATAGGCGAAATGTGTTGGATCGGTAATGCCCGACTTGCTCTCTTCCAGAGAGATCTGATGCACCAGTTCCTTTGCCATCCGCTCAAACTCGGACATCATCTGCTGCAGCTGGTTAAGCTGCCGGCGTTTTTCATTGACCTGAAATTCCTTCAGGCGAACCAGGCTGTCACGCGACTTCATACGCAATACTCCATGGATAGCGAGACCCGGATCAAAAAGGCACTATGCCCCCCTGACCGGCCCGTTTAACCCGCCCGTTTTTCCGTAAGGGTTGACCCCTGTCCCGGAATGATTCCCAAAAGTTACCCGACGTTAATAAAAAACCGCCGTCGTTAACCTTTCGTTTACGGGCATCGTTAATGATAAACACGATCATTTAAGGGTCGGTAAATGCCAGGTCCAAAAAAACGGGCCAGACGATGTAAGAGTCGATTGAATCACTTAGCGGGAAATCCTCACGTTGAGCTTCAATTTTGGCGATGGTGGATTCACGTGCAAAAACAGCGAAATGCCTTCTTTGCTTAATAAATTCGATACACCTTGCCAAAGGCAATTAGAATTTGTTAACCATTTGGTGGCAGCCTGCAAATCAGGCAACGTCTGGATCCGCATCGCGCGAGGCAATGATTTACCGGTTCGCGGGCGGCAAAGGGGATAATTATGCGGGTTCTACTTATTGAAGACGACAGCGCGACAGCGCAGAGCATTGAACTGATGCTCAAGTCGGAAAGCTTTAACGTCTACACGACCGACCTCGGCGAGGAAGGCGTGGACCTCGGCAAGCTCTACGATTACGATATTATTCTTCTCGACCTCAACCTGCCCGACATGTCGGGTTACGAGGTTCTGAGAACGCTTCGCCTCTCCAAGGTCAAGACGCCGATCCTCATCCTGTCCGGCATGGCCGGCATCGAGGATAAGGTTCGCGGCCTCGGCTTCGGCGCAGACGATTACATGACGAAGCCGTTCCACAAGGACGAGCTTGTTGCCCGCATTCATGCCATCGTCCGCCGTTCCAAGGGCCATGCGCAGTCGGTCATCGCCACCGGCGAGCTTATCGTCAATCTCGATGCCAAGACGGTTGAAGTGGGCGGCCAGCGCGTTCACCTGACCGGCAAGGAATATCAGATGCTTGAGCTGCTTTCGCTGCGCAAGGGCACGACGCTGACCAAGGAAATGTTCCTGAACCACCTCTATGGCGGCATGGACGAACCGGAACTGAAGATCATCGACGTCTTCATCTGCAAGCTGCGCAAGAAGCTCGCAAACGCCGCCGGCGGCGCAAACTACATCGAAACCGTCTGGGGCCGCGGCTATGTTCTGCGCGAGCCTGACGGCGCCACGGAATTCCTCGAAACCGCCTGATCCAATCCGGAACAGGACAGTTTTTAAAAGACCCGCTGGAAACGGCGGGTTTTTTGTTGCGATTTCTCTCCCTCATTGCTGTGCTTGTCACAGGAATCCAGCCAGCCCAAGTCCTTGGGTTGAAAGGACTTTCCGCCGCGCAGACGCGCGTCGACCGGATTCCTGTGACAAGAGCAATGAGGAGAGAAAGACCTGGCCACGCATCGCCAAAGGACGCCGGTACATGAACCACGCCATCCCAACCCTCAAGACGGATCGCCTGACGCTGCGCCCGCTGACCATGGCGCATTTCCCCGCCTATCGGAACTTCATGACGTCGCCGCGCTCCATCGGTGTCGGCGGACCATACGACCTGCCCTCAACATGGGGCGTGTTCTGCCACGATCTGGCCAACTGGTACTTTTTCGGCCATGGCGCGCTAATGATCGAGCTTGGCAAAACGGGGGAATGTATCGGCCAGGTCGGCATCAATCACGGTCCGCTGTTTCCGGAAAAGGAACTGGGCTGGCTGCTTTACGAGGGCCATGAGGGGCGCGGTTATGCCGCTGAAGCCGCCTCGGCGCTGCGCGACTGGGCCTTTGAAACCCTGAACCTGCCCACGCTTGTCAGCTACATCTCGCCGCAAAACCGCAAATCAGCGGCCGTCGCCGAACGAATCGGCGGAAGGCTCGATCCGGCAGCACCTCGTTCCGATCCCGAAGACCTCGTTTATCGGCACTATCAGGTAAACCCCGTTTGAAAGAGGGACGCCTTGCGGCCATTACGGTCGCGAGGCGTCCCGAAAATCCAACTTAGCGCATTTCCACTTTCAGAAAGCCGAGGATTGCCTCCGCGATCTGCGCATGGATGGCCACGCGGTCCCTGCCGCCGCCATCCCGGCAGACGAAACCTTCTCCCGGTGAAAGTTCCTCCACGATCTTTTCGCCGTTCGGCTTACAAATCTGCATGAAGCTGAAATGGCTGGCATCCGGTATGTCCCGATAAACCGTCGTCGCCTTTGGCAAATGCCGGGCGATGTATTCGGAATCGGCCTTGATGGCGGCGATCTCTGGTGTCTCCACACCTGCCGCCAGAACCAGAACCGGTACGCTGACGGCCTGCAGCGTTTCCGGCAGGAAACCGGCGGCCGGCCCGAGATCCAGCGCGATGGCGGCGCGGATGCGGGTATCCTTCAAATCCATCGAAAGCCGCGGATCGGCCTTGCCGTCACCAACAACCCCGACTTTGGCGAGCAGCCGGGGAGCCTTGCATTGCGGCGGGCGCTTCTCTGCGCTGCAATCCTTCAGGGCAAGATCGGCGCTGTATCGCGCGCCAACCAGTTCCATCGCGGTCCAGCCGCCGAGGGAATGGCCGATAACCGCGATGCGCGTCCCATCGATCCTGCCGGCGAATCGATCATCGCCAAGCAAGGCCGTCAGCGTTCTGCTGATATCGCGCGGCCGTTCCCACAATGGAACGATCTCGGTCGCATTTTCTTCGGTAAATGATTCGCCGCCGTGATCCGGAGCGGCCACGACATAACCTTCCCGAACAAGCTCGCCGGCAATCCAGTTCAGATCGCGCCAGCTGCCGCCAAAACCGTGCGACAGCAGCACGAGCGGACGAGAATCCTTAAGAAAAGAGGCATCCGGTTGAACCTCAAGACCGTAAAAGGCGGCATTTTCGCCGACGATCTCGCTTTTGCCCGAGGGCGCGGCCGGGTACCATAATGAAACGGCAAGCGTTCTCGCGCCCCCCTCATCCGGCAATTCGATCTGTTTAAAGCCGATACCGCTTTCCGCCCTTGCGGCCTGAGCAGTGGAAAAGATGACGAGTATCGCCAGAATGA
The DNA here is from genome assembly GCF_003031125.1 of Agrobacterium sp. LAD9. Classification (NCBI taxonomy): domain Bacteria; kingdom Pseudomonadati; phylum Pseudomonadota; class Alphaproteobacteria; order Hyphomicrobiales; family Rhizobiaceae; genus Agrobacterium; species Agrobacterium sp. LAD9. The sequence continues at coordinate 497,948 of NZ_PHGS01000009.1, forward strand.
AATAGCGCATGGGATGCTCCAGGAGTTGATATGGACCAACCCTTGGTTCAAACCGCCGCCTGCCGAGACCTCAAACAGGTTTCAGGTCGTCCTGAAACGCAATCGAGACAGCGACTCGCTCGCAAACGCTTCCTGTTATGCCGAGCGCTAGATATCCGCGATCCGCTCGAAAAGCCGCACGGGACTGTCGCGGAAGGTCGTTTCCCGGAAAGGACAGAAGCCGAAACGGGCGGCGATCGCGAGCGACGGCGCATTCAGCGGATCGATCATGCAGACGATCCGGTTCGATATGCCCTTGGCATCAAACCAGCCAAGGGCGGCCTGTACCGCTTCGCTGGCCACACCCTTGCCGGTCAGATTCCTGTCGATCTTCCACATGGCCTCCGGCGCGGTGTCGAAATCCGCGCCATGTCCACGGCGCATATGGGCCAGCCCCACCTCGCCGACGATTCGTCCCGTGGCGGTTTCCTCCACAACGAAGGGGCCGAAACCGAAGACGGACCAGTGGCCGATGAAACGCAGAAGCCGCGCGAAAGCGAGTTCGGGATCGAGCGGCGCGATCGAGCTCACGCCCGGGATCGGATGAACATCCGCGCTCCAGAAGGCGCAATAACGTGCTTCGTCCTCGATGGCATGCGGCCGCAGCAGGAGACGCGCGGTTTCGACACGGATCATGAGACCTCCTCCTCTGAAAAGAAAAAGGCCGGGCACTGGCAAAAGCCGGCCCGACCCCTGATGGCGTCACTGTCGCATCGAAACGATCACTCCGTAATCGTCTTCGCCGTAAACACGATGCGATCGTCATGCACCTTGTATTCCACCGCCATATTGGCCTCTTCGGCCAGAAGCAGCGTGTAATAGGGCTGGACGGAATGGGCGTCGACCGCCTCTTCCAGCCTGCCTTCGTAAATTTCCACGAACTTGGCCGGCACGCGCATCATCCGGCCCTTGACGGTGATTTCGAACCTGGCGTCGCCGTCAGGGCTTTCCAGCAGCACATCCACATTGCCTCCGCGCGGAATGGCGCCGTAAGACACGAGGAAGAGGTTGAGCAGAAGTTTGACACGATTCTTCGCAACGATGGCGCGCGGGCCGTTCCAGCTCACTTCCGCCTTCTTTTCGGCGGCGGCGAAATCCTGGGCGGCTTTTTCGGCCTCGCCGGTGTCGATCGACGCGCCGGCGGAGCCGGAAGCACCGAAAGCAAGGCGGGCGAACTTCAGCCGCACGGATGCGTTAAGGGCTGACGTGCGGATGAGATCGAGCGCATCGTCATCCGTGCCGCCCTCGTCCAGAAGTTCGAGGCCGTTATTGATGGCGCCGACAGGAGAAATAACGTCATGGCACACACGACTGCACAGAAGAGCCGCCAGATCGGGACCGGACAGCGTGATATTGAGTTTGCTGGTCATAAAATTCTCTCCTGCGCAAGGGAGGCGCGGACGGTGTGGAAATTGTTAAGCCATAATGACACCATATTTGGTAAACCGATTGTTAATAGGATGGTTTCAAAATGCCAAATGCCTTAACAGGCCACACTGGAGCCCCGTGTATCCGCAAGGATGCGCGAAACATGCTGTAGAACTTTGACTCTGCGCGACCGGCCCTTTCGAAAACCGATTCGGATTTTCGGGCTTATGCGCTAACGAAACAGACGGACGGACATGACGATGCGCCTTACGAAAACCCGCACCATTGCACGCCTCGGACTGGGAAAGATTGTCGCGCTCCTTGCGAGCCTCTTGATGTGGGTCGCACCGGCCTCGGCCCAGAACAGCGATCAATATTCGTTCCAGGAAGTCGTGGATGCAGGCCACGGATTCTTCGGTGAAACCACCGGCGGCCTTGCCAAGGTGGTGGAGCGCGCCTTCCAGCAATACGGTCTTCCGAACGGTTACATTCTCGGGCAGGAAGGCTCCGGCGCTTTCGTCGCGGGCCTCACCTATGGCGAAGGCACGCTTTACACCAAGAATGCCGGCCAGCACCCGGTCTTCTGGCAGGGCCCGTCGCTCGGCCTCGATTACGGCGGCCAGGGCACCCGCGCCATGATGCTGGTCTACAACCTGCCCTCCGTCGATGCGCTTTACCGCCGCTATGGCGGTGTGAGCGGCTCCGCCTTCATCGTCGCCGGCGTCGGCATGACCTATCTGAAGAGCAGCGACGTGACCCTCGCGCCGATCCGCACCGGCATCGGCGCGCGCCTCGGCATCAATGTCGGCTACCTGAAGCTCACCCAGCAGCCGACCTGGAACCCCTTCTGATTCGCTAAAGCCGGGGCGGGAGGAAATAACGGGCCGGTTTTGACGGTGCGACACCCCTCCCCACGGTTGCAATAATAGCGTAACGTGCTTTCGCGCCCCTCTTTCCGAATGCGCGCGTATCTGAGTTTCGGAGACTGTCCCGCGTGATCGAATATGCCATTCTCTTCGGATTGGGTTTTCTCACCGCAACCCTGCTGGCCCTGCTGATCGCACCCGCGATCCATCGCCGCATCGTCGCCTATACGGAAAACCGCATACGCGCGACGATGCCGATCAGCCCGCAGGAAGTCCGCGCCCAGAAGGACATGGCGCGTGCGCTCTACGCCGCCGAAAACGCCAAGGTCCGCCAGGAACTGGATACGGAACGGGAAAAGAACACCTCGCTGCGCCTCGCCAACGAAGCCGCTTCCAGCGATGCCTATCGCCTTGGCGAGCAGAACCGCAGCTTCTCCCTGAAAATCGAGGAGCTGACGCTGGAAATCGGCGAATTGCGCGCAGCGCTTGATGCCAGCGAAGAACGCGCCGGCATCATACAGGCGAACCTCGCACAACATGAGCAGGCCGCCAACGAGCGCGCCAGCCAGATGTCCGATCTCACCGCCCGCCTGACCAATCTGACGCGCGAACTGGATGACTCGAAAATCCTCGCCGCCACCCGCGATCTGGAGGCAGAACAGGCCAAGCAGAGCGCCACGCGCTTCCGCAAGGAAGGCGAAACGGCAACCCGTGAACTGCAGGACGTGGCAGCCCGTAACAAGGAAGCCATGACGGCGGTTGCCCGCGAAAGCCGCAAGGTCACCCGGCTGGAGGAACAGGTCGCTACGCTCATGGCGAAAAACGCCGATCTCGACACGATGCTGACGCTGCGCAACCAGGAAGCCGCCCGTCTCAAGGAACAGCTTGCCGCAACCGGCGGCCGCGCCAACGATATGATCATCCGCCTGCCGAACCCGGCCGTGCCGGTGGAAACGGCGGTAAACCC